>NZ_RBKT01000001.1:6618400-6921466 GCF_003633685.1 Micromonospora pisi
GACGCCGTGCTGGACGCCGTTCCGGTCGGTGCACCGGCCGCCGCCGCGGTCGCCGACGGGGGTGTGCTGGTGACGACCCGCCCGACGCCGCCGGTCGACCCGGCCCGTGGCGTACGGCAGCACGTCGTTCTGATCCAGCAGAATCAGCCGATGCTCGCCGAGCTGATGGCGGAGGTGGCCAAGGGCGAACTGCTGACCCGGGTCGCGGCGACGTTGCCGCTGGCCGAGGCGGCCGAGGCGCACCGCCGGGTCGAGGCCGGAGGCGTACGCGGCAAGATCGTCCTTCTCCCGTAGCCGCTCCGGACCTGCCGCGCCGACCGTTCCTGCCGCAATGGCCTCAACGAGGGCGTCGGCCATGGCTGGGCTGTGGCCTTCTGGTACCCCTGTAGGGGCACTGGAAAGCCACAGCCCAGCCACAGCGCGGGCTGGTCAGGTGACGGTGATGACGACCTGGGCCGAGGTGGTGGCCCCGGTGCTGTCGGTGACCGTCAGCCGCGCCGTGTACACCCCCCTGCGGGTGTACGTGTGACTGGTCGACGCGCTGTGCACGATCGCCGCGTTGTTGCCGAAGTCCCAGGAGTAGTCGGTGATGGTCCGCCCCGCCGGGACGACCGCGTTACTGGTGAAGGCGACACTTCGCGGTGCCGTCCCCGAGGTTGGCGTGGCGGTGATGCTCACCGTCGTACCGCTCTCCTGTTTGACCCCGGTCCCGTTGAACCGCAACCAGTCCACGGACATCAGGTCGGGCGTGCCGCCGACCTGTGCCGGGTTGACGAAGACAGCGTAGAGGGTGAAGGTGCCACCGGGGTTTGTCAGGTTCACCGTGGGTGAGATGACGTTGTCCCAGCCGCCGGTGCTCGGGATGGCGGCCGTGCCGAGCAGTTGCCCGGTCGGTGAGCCGGCCCGGAACTCGATGGTCCCGCCGGTGCTGCCGGAACTGGCGCCGACGGTGACCGAGCCGATCCCCTGGAGGTTGACCGGACCGTAGTTGACCCACTCGTTGTGGTCGATGTCGCCGAGTCGCTTGCCGGCGCGGGCGGTGGCCCGGTCCAGCACCTGCATGCCGGCGTGCGCCCCGTCGAAGTGCTCGGCCTCCTTGTTCTTCACCTGCAACTCGACCAGGGTCGAGCCGACCAGTGCCGGTACGCCACCGGTCGCGCCGCCGTCGGTGTACTGGGCGGTGAGCAGGGTGAAGAGGTTCTGGCCCGGGCCGTGCCCGTCACCGGCGCTGCTGTCGGTGACCGCGACCCCGGAGCAACCGGTGTAGTTGTCCAGCGGGTGGGCGTGTGAGTCGTGCCCGAGCTGGGTCTGCACGATCACCCGGGAGCAGTCGATCGTCGCCTCCTCCGGGTCGCTGACCGTCACCGTGTACGGCACCCGGTCGCCGAACTCGAAGAAGCCGCCGTTCGGCACGCTCAGGGTGACCACCGGCCGGGTGTTGCCGACGGTGATCTCGGTGGTCGCGACGGCGTTGGCGCCCCCGGTGCCGGTGACGGTCAGCCGGGCGGTGAACCGTCCCCGGTTGGGGTAGGTGTACGTCGGGTTCGTGGCGGTCGAGTCGGTGCTGCCGTTGCCGTCGAAGTCCCAGGCGTAGCTGATCGGCGCGCCGTCACCGGAGGCCGAGCCGGCGCTGGAGAAGTTGACGGTCAGCGGCGACGGCCCACTGTCCCGGTTGACGCTCACCTTCGCCACCGGCGGTCGGCCGCTGGCCACGTAGTCGATCCGGTAGATGCCGGCGCCTTCGTTGGTGCCGCCCCGGCCGCTGCCGGTGCCGGCGCCGAAGTCGATGACGTAGAGCGAGCCGTCGGGCCCGAACTCCGCCTCGAACGGCTGGATCCAGGAGAAGTCACCGAGTACGCCGTTGATCGACTGGAGGTCGCCGACGGCGGTCGGGCCGAACCGGGGGTTGGTGAAGCTCTGCGCGGTGCTGTGCGTGGAAATCGTCTTGAACCACTTGCGGGTCAGCTCGTAGACGATCCACTTGCCCTCGTAGTACTGGGGGAACTTGGTCAGCCGGGGGTTGGCCGGGTCGAAGTCGTACGAGGGCCCGCCCATGGGTCCACCACCGCCGGTGCCGACCTCGGGGAACTGTGCCGACGCCGAGTACGCGTACCAGACCAGGGCGGAGCGGGCGGCCGGCAGGTTCGTCAACCCGGTGTTGTTCGGCGAGTTGTTGACCAGCGCCCCGCAGTTGAACTTCGGCCCGGAGGTCGAGGTGGCGAAGTTGTAGTCGTTGAACGGGATGTTGTTGCCGACGCAGTACGGCCAGCCGTAGTTGCCGGCGCTGGTGATCCGGTTGAACTCGACCGTCCCCTCCGGACCCCGGTTCGGGTTCGCCGCGGTGGCGTCGGGTCCGTAGTCGGCGACCAGCACCGCGTTCGTGATCGGGTCGACGGTGATCCGGAACGGGTTGCGCATGCCCATCGCGTAGATCTCCGCGCGGGTCCGCGCGGTGCCCGGCGCGAACAGGTTGCCGCTCGGCACGGTGTAGGTGCCGTCGGCCTGCGGCTGGATCCGCAGGATCTTGCCCCGCAGGTCGTTGGTGTTTCCGGCGGTGGCCTGCGCGTCCCAGGCCCGTCGTCCGCTGCGCTCGTCGATCGGGGTGAAGCCGCTGGAGTCGAAGGGGTCGGTGTTGTCACCGATGGCCGCGTACAGGTTGCCCTGCCGGTCCATGGCGAGCGAGCCGCCCATGTGCGAGTTGGCCCGGCCCTCGCCCCGGTACGTCGGGATGGCCAGCAGCCGCTTCTCGCTGCTCAACGCGATCGAGTTGCCGGTGACCGTGAACCGGGAGAGGTTCAACTGGTTGAGTGTCTTGTCCGACCAGAGCAGGTAGATCCAGTTGTTGGTGGCGAAGTTGTTGTCCAGGGTCATGCCGATCAACCCGTCGGACTGGCTGGTCTGGGCGGCGGTGTAGGCGAAGTCGACAAGCGTGGTCACGCCGAGCGTGCTCTGGTCGATCACCTTCACCGCGCCGGTGCGCTGGATGTAGAAGACCCGCCGGTCCGCGGCCACGGCCAGTTCGAACGGGTCGGCCAGGTCGGCGCTGACCAGCGGTACGCGCTGGAAGTTGCTGCTCTTGGTGGCCCCGCAGTCGCCCGGTACGGCGCCGGCCGCCCATTCGATTCCGCCCCGCAGGTGACTGAGGAAGTGTGGCTCGCTGAAGGACGAGGAGGCGTGCCCACCGGCGGTGTACCAGGATCGACCACCGTCATAGTTCTGGCACCAGGAGTAGGCGTGGTCGACCCCTTCGTCCAGTCCGTTGATTCCGTCACGGACCTTGATCTGGGCGAGGGTGTGCACCTTGTTGGTCGGGTTGGTTCGCCAGTTGTACCACTCCTCGCTGCGTTCCCAGAGTTCCGGCAGGGTCTGGGTGGAGGGGTGGGCCTTGTCCAGCACCTTGATCCGGCCGGGGAAGACGCCGCCGGTGGAGCTGAAGTCGGGGTGGTAGTCGAAAATCGTGCCGACGAGTCCCTCGTACCAGGTCCAGTCGCGCTCACTCGCGGTTGCCGCGTGCAGGCCGACCCAGCCCCCGCCCTGTCGGATGAAGTTCTGGAACGCGGTCCGTTGGGCGGCGTTGAGCAGGTCGCCGGAGCCGGGGATGGAGTTGGTGTTGTTGAAGACCAGGGCGTCGAACCGGGCCAGGTTGGCGTCGGTGAACGCGGTCGCGTCGGTGGTCGCCTCGACCTCGAAGTCGTGGGTGAGGCCGAGTTGCTGGATCGCGGCGACGCCGGCCGGGATCGAGTCGTGGTAGAAGTTCGTGGTCTTCGAGAAGACCAGTACCCGGAACCGGGCCGCTGCCGATGCGGGGGCCGGGGTAATGGTCAGGACGAGGGCCGCGATCGCGAGTAGGGCGATCGGGATGGATCGTAAGCGTCTCATGCAGGCGCTCCCGGTAATAGGGACGGATAAATGGAAAGCGCTTTCCTGCCGCCGACGGATCAAGCCTACGTAACCAATCCGAAATGGTCAATGTGCAAAGCTCAGCGCCGGTGCGGTGACGTATTCGTGGATCGGTGAAAGAGCCGGAAAGCCTTTTCTGACGTACCGGTAATTGATCATGTTCTCCGGCGTCGCCGGCTCCCGTCGCCGGCCCGCGAACCGCGCCGGTCCGGCGACCGCCCCGGACCCGGCGAACCGGGTCAGATCCGGCGACCGCGCCAGACCTGGACGGCGGTGGCCACTGCCGCGATCGCCAGCCCGGTCACCGCGGCGACCGCCAGCCCGGCCGCGGTCATCGCGGTCGCCACCAGCCCCGCCGGCAACCAGGTCCAGACCGGCACCGGTCGGGCCGGACGCCCACGTCGACGCCGCCACGCCTCGGTCGCCATCGGCACGATCAACGGCGGCAGCGTCGCGGCCAGCACCGAGAGCCAGGGCAACAGCAGCCGATCGAAGCGCGCGGCGGCGAGCACCGCGCCGGGCACCGCGACAATGAGCATGCCGGCCGTCGGGGAGAGCGCCGGCCAGCCGCCACGCAGTGCCAGGGCCCCGGAGTACGTCGTGGTCAGCGCCGGCGCGAAGACCGCGGCGGTGACGAAGAGATTGCCGTACGCGGCGATGCCGGAGGTGCCACCGAGCACCGCCACCACATCCGTGGAGCCGGTACGCAGCCACACCCCAGCCCCGGCGATGCCGACCGCCACCGCCGGCGCCACCAGCAGCAGCACGCACCAGCCCAGATCGCGACGGCTGGCCAGGCCCCGGCTGAAGTCCGGTGCCCGCAACGCGAACACCGACACGTACCCGGCCATCGCCGCCACGTCGGCGGCCGTGCTCCAACCGCCCGCGTGCAGGGTGACCGGGGCGGTGGCGGGTCGCAGTCGGGCCACGCAGACCGCGACCAGGGCGAGGGCGGCGAGCGTGGTGCCGACCGCGATCCGGTTGCCGAGCCGGGGCGAGACGTACGAGACGGCGAGCACCGCCCCGGAGAGCAGCAGTGCGCCGACCGGGCCGGGCAGACCGGTGACCGTGGCGAACGACGCCCCGCCCAGTCCCACGTTGAAGCCGAACCAGCCGATCATCGCGATACCGAGCACCCCGCTCAGCACCGCCCGCCCGGCCGGTGGCAGGTACCGGGGCGCCACCTCGGTCAGCGTGCCGCCCTCGCCGTACGGCGGCCGTACGCCGAGCGCCCCCTGCCCGAAGAGGAGGAGCGCCATCAGCGCCGCCCCGCCGACGAACGCGAGTACGGGCACCGCCCCGTGGTGCCGGTCCGCCATCCCTGCCCCCAGGACGAGGGCGGCCGGTGCGGCGCCCAGGCCCAGCCAGGCCCCGGCGGCGGCAGTCCACCGCCGGGGCGCCTCGACGTCGGCGGACTGCCCGCCCAGCGGGGTGGTCAGTGGTTCGCCCCCGCCCCCAACAGCTCCCGGATCTCGGTCGCCAGGCGGTCGAAGCGGGGATCGGACATCACCTGCGCGTAGCCCCGTTCCGCCGGCAGGTCGACCGGCAGCGTACGGACGATCCGACCCGGTCGGGGGCTCATCACCTCGACCCGGGTGCCGAGGAAGACCGCCTCGGCGATCGAGTGGGTGACCAGCAGGATCGTGGTGCCGGTCTCCCGCCAGATCCGGTTCAGCTCGGTGTTGAGCTGTTCCCGGGTCAACGCGTCGAGCGCACCGAACGGCTCGTCCATCAGCAGCACCCGGGGTTGGTGCAGCAGCGCCCGGCACAGTGCCACCCGTTGCTGCATCCCACCGGAGAGCTCGTGCGGCAGGGCCTGCTCGAAGCCGGTCAGCCCGGTCAGTTCGATCAGTTCGTCCGCCCGGCGGGCGGCCAGCTTCCGGTCCAGCCCGCGCATCTCGGCCTGCAACAGGATGTTGCGGCGGGCGCCGCGCCACTCCAGCAGGGCGGCCCGCTGGAACACGAAGCCGATCTCCCGTTGCGGTCTGGTGACCGCCTGACCGAGCAGCGAGACCGTGCCGGCGGTCGGCCGGACCAGGCCGGCCACCACCTTGAGCAGGGTGGACTTGCCGCAGCCGGACGGGCCGACGATGGTGACGAACTCGCCCGGCTCGGCCCGCAGGGTCACGTCCTGCACGGCCGTGGTCCGCGACCGCTTGGACTGGAACCGTACGGTCAGGTTGGTCAGGTCGACCGCGGTGCCGGTGGTGGTGCTGGTCATCGCAGGACTCATCCCTGGTTGGTGTAGCCGCTGTCCCAGTACTTCTCCGGCCCGCCCGCGTCCTTGAGGTCGGCGTACCGGCTCATCAGGTCGATGGTCTCGGTCCACTTGGTCGGCGGGTTCACCCCGGGTGCCGCGCCGGGCGCCACGTCGAGCAGCGGTACGGCCAGCGTGAGCTGCTTGACCAGGACGTCCTTGGCCGGTTCGTTCTCGGCCAGTTCGGCCATCGCGTCGGTGGCCCCCGGGATGTCCTTCGCCGCGTCGGCCCAGGACTTCTGGGTGGCCCGGACGAACGCCTTGACCAGATCCGGGTCCTTGCTCAGGGTGGCGTCGTTGACCACGATCCCGGTGCCGAGCATGTTCATGCCCCAGTCGGCGTAGAGCAGGTAGTCGACCTTCTTGCCGGTCTTCGCCTCGATCGTCGGGGCCTGGTCGTGGAAGAAGCCCTGGATCGCGTCGACCCGTCCCTCGGCCAGCGCCGCGACCTTGCCGGCGGCGTCCAGGTTGACCACCTTGACGTCAGTCTCGGCCAGCCCGTTCGCCTTCAGCCAGGCCGGGAAGGTGGCGTAGATGGCGTCGCCGGGGGTGCCGCCGACGGTCTTGCCCTTCAGGTCGGCGGGCTTGCTGATGCCCTTGTCGGCGAGGAACTCGATCGAGGTCGGTCCCTTCTGGAGGAACACCCCGACGCTCTTCACCTTCATCCCGGTGGCGATCGCCTTGAGCATCGGCGGGGTGTCGGCCCAGCCGAAGTCCGTCTGCTGCTGGGCCACCGCCTGGATGGTCTTGCCCGAGCCGCCGCCGGGCTTGATCTCCAGCTCGATCCCCTCGGCCTCGTAGTAGCCCTTCTTCAGGCCGTAGTAGAACGGCGCGTGCTCGCCGTACGGCACCCAGTTCAGGGTCAGCGTGACCTGTTTGCGGCCATCGGCGGTGGTGGGTTGCTCGTCGGAGCCGCCGCAGGCGGCGACCGATCCGAGCAGGAGCAGGGCGGCGGCGGTGGACGCGAGACGTCTCATGGTGGTGCGCCTCCAGTGCGGTCGCGGGGACGGTGCGGTGGGGTGTGGCGGTACGTCCTTGCTCCGGACGGTTCAGGACGTGGTCAGCGGTACGCCGGACCGGCGGCTGGCGTGCCAGGGGATGAGCAGCGCCTCCGCCACCTCGACGACGACGAAGAGCACGATGCCGATCAGCGACATCAGGAACAGGTCGGCGAAGAGCAGTGCCGCGTCGAGGTTGCCGTTCGCCAGCAGCAGCACGTAGCCGAGGCCCTCGTCGGCGCCGACGAACTCACCGACCACGGCGCCGACCACGGCGAGCGTGACGGCCACCTTGAGCCCGGACATCAGGTGCGGCAGGGCGTTCGGGAAGCGGATCCGGCGGAACGTCTTCCACGGCCCCGCGCCCATGGTCGCGGCGAGGTCGATCAGCTCCGGGTCGGTCGAGCGCAGCCCGGCCACGCCGGAGATCACCACCGGGAAGAAGGCGATCAGCACGGCCAGCACGATCTTCGGGGTGAAGCCGACGCCGAACCAGACCACCAGCAGCGGGGCGATCGCGATCTTCGGGATGACCTGGGCGAAGAGCACGATCGGGTAGATCGCTTTCTCCATGGTGGGGGAGTAGGCGATCAGGATCGCCGTGCCGAGCCCGAGCAGGGCGGCCAGGACGAAACCGATGACCGTCTCGTAGAGCGTCACGTAGGTGTTGCGGAGCAGGAACGACCACTGGTCGACCATGGTGGTCCAGACCTGCCCGGGTGTCGGCACCAGGTAGTTGGGCACGTACTCGCGGGCCGCGACGAACCACCAGACGCTGACCAGCGCGGCGAGCAGCAACGCCGGCCGCCAGATCGCCTCGGCCAGTCGGGCGAGGCGGTTGCCGAGTCCGCGCCGGGCCGGGGGACCGAGCTGGTCCGGCGGCGTACGCGGGCCGGTCGCGTCGGCGTCCGGTGACCCGGCCGGTGGTGCCGCCGTGATCGGGGCGGCCAGGTCGACGCCGTCGTCGATGGTGCGGTCGGACACGGGCACTCCTCCTCGGTGGTCGGATGTCCCGTTGGGGTGGTGACGGTGGGGTGAACCGGGGCTGGCAAGCGCTTTCTCGGGACCCTAGAAGGAATCCTCTACTTTGGGCAAGGCCTTTCCCATAACGATCATCGATACCACCGATATCGATGGGCCGGCCGCCCGGGTTTACGAGCCGGTCGTCGCCGGCAGTCCCAGGGCGGCGAGCCGGGCTCCCACCTCTTCGGCATTCGGGTGCTCGAGCCGGGTCATGATGGTCAGCGCCTCGCGCAGCGCCGTACCGGCCGCCTCGATCTCACCCTGGGCGTGCCGGGTCTCGCCGACATGGACCAGGATCTCCGCCTCGTTGTGCTGGTCGCGGAAGCTCCGGACCAGCTCCAGCGCCCGCTGGTAACAACGGATCGCCTGGTCGTACTCGCCGAGATGGTGGTGGGCGTACCCGAGACTGTCCCAACCACCCGCCTCGGCGTGCGGGTCGCCGATCTCCTGGTTGAGCGCCACCGCCTGGGTGCAGTACGTCAACGCCGCCGGGTAGTCGTCCAGCATCACGTTCAGCCACCCCAGGTTGTTCAGCGTGACCGCCTCACCGGCCCGGTGGCCCGTCTCCCGGTAGAGCGCGAGTGCCCGCTCGTTGTGGCTGAGTCCGTCCCGCCACCGGTCCTGCTGGTTGCAGACCCAGCCGAGCCCCCGGTGGGTGTGCGCCTGGAGGGTGCGGTCACCGAGTTCCTCGTACAGGTCGAGGGCCTGACGCAGGTGGAGGTGACCGTCGTCGAGCCGCCCCATCTGGGTGTAGTCCAGGCCGAGGCTGCGGTAGCTGTGCGCCTGCCGGGTCCGGTCACCGAGGCGGTGCGCCGCCTTCAGGGCGGTCCGTTGGGTCGCCGCCCAGTCGTGCCAGTGTCCCTGGTCGTCCAGAAAGGACTCCAACCCTCGGGCCAGCTCCCAGGCGTGCCGGTCGAAGCCGACCGAGTCGGCCAGATCGACCGCGCCGAGCAGCACCATGTGCTCCTGGTTGAACCAGGAGAGTGCCTCGGCGCGGTTGCCCACCCGGGAGAGCGTGACCCCGGTCGGGATCGGGTCGGCCGGGCCGACCGGGTGCCGTTCCGGGTCGAGCAGGCCGCCCGCCGTCGCGGCGACCCGCGTGTAGTGCTCGAGCAGGCGGTGCAGGCCGGCCCGCCGGGCATCGGCCGGCTGGTCCTGCTCGGCCTGTTCCGCCGCGTACAGGCGGACCAGGTCGTGCAGCCGGTAGCGGCCGGGGGAGTCCTGGTGCACCAGGTGGGCCTCGTGCAACTCCTGCAACAGCGCCCTGGCCCGGCCGGCAGGTATCCCGGTCAGGCTGGCGACGGCCGGCAGGCTGATGTCCGGGCCGGGGGCGAGGCCGAGCAGCGTGAACACCGTCGCGGTCGCCGGATTTAACGCCCGGTACGAGGCGGCGAAGACGGTACGCAGGTCGGCGCTGAGGTCCCCGGTGGTCAGTACGTCCAGTCGGGTGGTCAGCTCGGCCAGTTCGTCGGCGAGCGCCTGGAGCGGGAACCCGGGATGCGTCGCCGCGCGGGCCGCCACGATGCCCAGCGCCAGCGGCAGCCCTGCGCACCGTTGCAGGATCGCGCTGACGCTTGCCGGCTCCGCCACCATCCTGGCCGGCCCGAGCAGTCGGGCCAGCAGTTCCTCCGACTCGTCGTCGCGCAGTACGTCCAGCGCCAGCGGCTGCGCGCCGTGCGTGGCGACCAGCCCGCCGAGCCGGCGGCGACTGGTCAGCAGCACCGTGCAGGTGGGACTTCCCGGCAGCAGCGGCAGCACCTGTGCGGTGTCATAGGCGTTGTCCAGGACGATCAGCAGCCGCCGGTCGGCGACCAGGCTCCGGTAGAGGCCGGCCTGCGCGTCCAGGTCCGCCGGCACCGACGACGGCGGTACGCCGAGCGCGTCGAGAAACCCCCGGACCGCGACGAGCGGTGACAGCGGTGTCGCCGACGGGTCGAAGCCGCGCAGGTTGACGTAGAGCTGACCGTCGGGGAACCGGTCGGAGTTGTCGTGGGCCCAGCGCAGGGCGAGCCAGGTCTTGCCGACCCCACCGGCGCCGCTGATGGCCACGATCGCGACCGAGTCGGCCGTACCGGCCCGGGTGTCGTACCTGCTGGTGAGCTCGGCCAGTTCGGACTCGCGGCCGGTGAACAGCGGCGGCGGCGTCGGCAGTTGCCGCAGCGTCGGACCGGGTGCGGTGGCGGCGGGGCTGACCCGTACCTCGATGGGGCTGCTGAGGGACGGGTCCGCGTTGAGGATGCGGAGCTGGAGATTCTGGAGGTCGGGACCCGGGTCCACGCCCATCGCGTCGACCAGTTGGTGCCGGACCCGTTGGAAGTGGCCGAGCGCCTCGGCCTGCCGGCCGCAACGGTAGAGGGCGAGCATGAGCTGACCGGCGAGACGTTCGTCCAACGGTTGCTCCCCGGCCCGCCGGGCCAGGTCGGGCAGCAGGGCCGCGTGCTCGCCGCAGCGCAGCGCCGTGTCGATCCGGTCGTGCTCCACCGCCAGCCGCTCCCGCTCCAGCGACTCGCGGAGGCTGTTGAACCACGGCGTGTCGAGCCCGGCGAACGGCTCACCCCGCCAGAGCGTGACCGCCTCGTCGAACCGGCGCAGGGCGTCGTCGTCCCGTTCGGCTCCGCGTGCCTGGGCCGCCAGGTGGCGGAACTGGTGCAGGTCCACGGTGAGCGGGTCGGCGGTCAGGAGGTAGCCCCCGGCGCGCCGGCCGAGGCTGACCCCCTCCGCGTCGGCCAGGCACCGGCGCAGCCGGGACAGGTAGCCGTAGACCACGTTCTGAGAGCGCTGGGGGCGCGAGTCGGCCCACACCCGGTCGAGCAACTGGTCGACGTGCACAACCTTGTTGACGTCGACGAGCAGTGCCGCGAGCACACTTCGCTGCCGGGAGTGCCCCAGGTCAATCGGTTTTCCGGCGAGATGCGCGTCGATATTCCCCAGTAGCCCGAACTCCACCGTCACCTCTGCCCCGCTCGTTCATCCGGCCGACCAGGCAATTCAAGCTTTACCGAAGGTTCACGCACAGTGTGGCATGTATGGCGGCGCCGACTCTGCGGCGCTGGTCGTGTGGTGGCTCGCCCCGACCGGCGGGAATCTGGGCGACGCGCCGGTGATCAGGACGACTCGCCGGTGGTCGGGAATGTGGGCTGCTGGCTGGCGGTTGTCGCCAGGCATGACAACCATCGGATTGATCGGTAGCGGACATATCGGCGGCACGGTGGCCCGGTTGGCGGTAGCCGCCGGCCACGACGTGGTGTTGAGTAACTCGCGTGGGCCGGAGACGCTCCAGGAACTCGTCGCCGAACTCGGCCCGGGCGCACGGGCGGGTACGCCGGACGAGGCGGCCCGGGCGGGCGACCTGGTGGTGGTGACGATCCCACTGAAGGCGTACCGGAGCGTGCCGGTCGAGCCGCTCGCCGGCAAGGTCGTCATCGACACGAACAACTACTACCCGGAGCGCGACGGGCAGTTCGCGGAGCTCGACGACGACTCGACCACCAGCAGTGAGCTGCTGCAACATCACCTGCCGACAAGCCGGGTGGTGAAGGCGTTCAACAACATCTACTTCGCGCACCTGCGGTCGCTGGCCCGCCCCAGCGGTGCGGCCGACCGGAGCGCGCTCGCGATCGCCGGGGACGATGCGGCGGCGAAGGCAACGGTGGTCGAGTTCCTCGACACGATCGGCTACGACGCCGTCGACGCCGGGTCGCTCGCCGAGGGCGGTCGCCGCTTCCAGCCGGGCACTCCCGCCTACGGCGGGATGTACGCCGCCAAGGACGGGAACTTCTGGGAGCTGCCGGGCGTTCCGTTCGACGCCGCCAGTCTGCGTGCCCTGCTCGGCTGATCCGGCGCGCGTCGTCGTGACGCACCGCGGGTCCGTCGCCCGCGCCATCCCTGGTGTTGATATGTGTGCCAGGAGGTGACGCACCATGATCGGTCCGTCGACGGCGGAGGTTTCCCGGCTCCGCGACGATCTTGATGATCTCAGCGCGGTGCACCGCAACGACGAACAGTGGCGGTGCGTGGACTGCCACGGCGAGTGGCCCTGTCCCGTGATCCGGCGCCGCCTGCTGGCGCTCTACCGGCGGGAGCCGCAGCGGCTCGTCACGTACCTGCGGCACTTCCGTGACCGGGCCCGCGCCGAGTTGCCCTCGGTGCCGACCAGGGAGCTGGACCTGCGCTTCTTCGGCTGGGTGCCGGTCGCGCCGACCGGCCGCCGGCGGCGACCGGCCTGAACGTGTGTTCCCACCCCGCTCCCCGGCAAGAGCGGGGTGGGAACCACACCCCTGGGCCTTGCGCGCACCGGACAGGTGTGTCAGTGCACCGGATAGGTGTTCAACAGCCCACACATGCCCTGCCGACCCTGTTCACGCGGTTGCGCGAACTCGTGCACCACGGCCTCCCCCAGATGCGACGCGTCGCCTCGGGCGAGGGCGTCGAGCTGGCGCCCGGTCTCCTCGGCCGCCCGCAGGGCGCCCCCACGCCAGCGTTGCCGCCAGGCGTCGAGGTGCGGCTGGACCAGGCGGACGGCGGCGGCGTGAAACTCCCGCAGCGGGTCCAGGTCGCCGCCGAGGGCGCTGTCGCGGAGTCGCTCGAAGCCGCGTACGGCGAGGTCCCGGCGGGCGTACGCGGCGGCCAGGTCGCCACCGGGAGCACCGCCGTTCGGCAGGGCCACCGAGGCGGCGTACCGGGCCGGGTCGGCGAGCACCTCCGGGGGCAGGGTCAGCACCGCGTCCCCCGCCTCGGGCAGGCCGCTGTTCTGCATCAGCACGACAATTTCCAGCCCGCCGTGGTTGACCAGGCGGTGGATCGTGCCCGGGGCGAACCAGACCACCGCACCGGGGCGCAGCGGCGTCTCCCGGTACCCGTCGAGGGCGAGGGTCTGGACCAGGCCGGCGCCGGCCTGCACCAGGTACGCCTCGGCGCAGCAGAGGTGCAGGTGTGGCGTACCGCCGACGGCACCGTCCGGCGCGACGGTGTCGTAGACGCCCAGCCGGGAGACGCCGACGCCACCGGGCAGGGGCAGGGGAGAAGGTGTGGATTGGCCGGTCATGCGGACCACCGTTCATGGGAAAGGGTTTTCCTGCGGCCCGCTTGACGCTAGTCTCCGGCGTTGACGACCGTCAACGCGTACGCCTGTCGGGGCTGGTCCGGACGGAGGCCGCCGATGACCACACTCGCCGACGTCGCCCGGCTCGCCGGGGTCTCCCCGGCGACCGTTTCCCGGATCGTGAGCCGTAGTCCTCGTCGGGTCGCGCCTGAGTTGCGGGAGCGGGTGTTGGCGGCGGTCGAGGAACTCCAGTACGTCCCGAACGCCCACGCCCAACTACTCGCCCGCAACCACCGCTCCGCCGTCGGCGTCATCGTCCACGACGTCTCCGACCCCTACTTCGCCGAAATCACCCGCGGCCTGCAACGCGTCGCCACCGAACACGGCCGACTCGTCATCATCTGCAACACCTACCGCGACCCCGACAAAGAACTCGAATACGTCGAACTCCTCCGCGCCCACCAAGCCGCCGCCATCATCCTCGCCGGCAGCGGCCACCACAACGAAACCTTCACCCACACCCTCGACGCCAAACTCCGCGTCTACCAAGCCACCGGCGGCCACATCGCCGTCATCGGCCGCCACGAACACACCGGCCACGCCGTCATCCCCGCCAACGAAACCGGCGGCTACCTCATCGGCACCGAACTCTACGCACTCGGCCACACCCACCTCGGCGTCATCGCCGGCCCCAAACACCTCACCACCACCACCGACCGCCTCACCGGCCTACGCCACGCCGCCCGCGACCACGGCCACAAACTCCCCACCCGCCACATCGCCTACGCCAACTTCGACCGCGACAGCGGCGCCACCGCCACCGCCCACCTCCTCGACACCCAACCCCACCTCACCGCCATCGCCGCCCTCAACGACACCATGGCCATCGGCGCCCTCGCCCTGCTGCGCACCCGAGGCATCAAAGTCCCCGAACAGATCAGCGTCACCGGCTTCGACGACATGCCCATCGCCCGCGACGTCACCCCCACCCTCACCACCGTCCGCCTCCCCCTCGCCGACATGGGCGCCCGCGCCATGACCCTCGCCCTCCAGGCACCGGGGACACATCAGGTCGAACAGGTGCCGGCGGAACTCATCCGCCGGCAGAGCGCCGCCGTGGCGCCGCCGCGTGTCGCCTGACAGCAGGGGTGGGTCAGTGGGGTTCGGACAGAAAGGCACTGACAGCGGCGGCGAACTGCACCTGAGCGTCGTGATGCACAACGTGACCGGCCGGCAGTTCGGCGAGACGGGCCTGCCCGGCGCGACGGGCGATCATCTCGCGAGCGTGGGCGGCCGCCAGTTCGTCGCTGCGCGTTCCACGGATCAGGAGGGTGGGGCAGCCCACCGATACCCAGTCCTTCCAGTGGTCACCGCTGACTGCTTTCTGGGATGCCACCGTGTCGTCGATGTCGAACGAGAAGCCCCAGCCGTCCTCCGACGGCCGGAAGGAACACTCCAGATAGGGAGCCGCCGCGCCCAGGGCCGAGGCCAGCGCATCGCGCGTCGGCGCGTGGCGGGGGAGGCTGGTGGTGAACGACCAGTCGGAGTCCACAATCGCGCCGATGTCCTCGACGATCAGCGCACAGACCTGGTCCGCGTGCCGGGCGGCGTACTGGTAGGCGTTCACCCCGCCGAGTGAGTGGCCCAGCACAGCCACGGGGCCGAATCCCAGATGCCGGTGGAAGGCGGCGACGTCGGCGACATAGCCGTCCCGTTCGTAGCTCTCGGCACGGTCCGACGCTCCATGCCCACGCTGATCGAGCGCGATCACCCGCCACCGAGGTGCCAACGCCTGCGCCAGCGGTGCGAATGCCGACGCTTCGTTGTAGTGCCCGTGCAGAGCCAGGAGCGGAGTACCCGAACCACCGAAGTCCAGATACGAAAGCCGCCGACCCCCGACCGCGAAGAAGTCACGCACGACCGGCATGTTGAACCTGCACCCTCAGCGTCCCTCGGCCAGGTCCATCGCCCGGTAGATCCGCTGCTCCGAGACCGGGTACGGGGTGCCGAGCGCCTGGGCGAAGATGTTGACCCGCAACTCCTCGATCAGCCACCGGATCTGCCGTACCGCCTCGTCGCCGCGACGGGCCGGGGGCAGGTTCGCCAGCATCTGGTCGTACTCCTGCTGCACCTGGACGATCCGGGCCAACTGGGTCCGGTCCCGCGCCGGGTCCTGCGGCAGCCGGTCCAGCCGCCGCTCGATCGCGGTCAGGTAGCGGGGCAGGTCGGCGAGGCGGGCGTACCCGGTCTCGGTGACAAAGCCCCGGTGCACCAACGCGGAGAGCTGCGCCCGGATGTCGGCCAGCGCGGCCACCAGGGTCAGGCTGGTGGTACGCCCCAGCCGCTGTTCCACCGCGTACGCCGTGCTCAGCACCCGCTGCACCCGGGCGACCACCTCGACCACCGTGTCGACCAGGTGCGCCCGGACATGGTCCCGCAGCGCGGCGAAGCCGGCGGCGTCCCAGGCCGGCCCGCCGGCATCGGCGATCAGTTTGTCGATCGCGGCGCCCGCCGCGTCGTCCAGCAGGTCGATCACGTTGCGGTGCGGGTTGCGGCTCAGCGCCAGCTTCGCTTCGTTGCTCAGCCGCCCCTGGAGGAACTTCACCGGTGAGGCGACGGTGAGCCGCAACAGTTTGCGGGTCCCGGCCCACATCGCCTGCTGCTGTTCCGATTCGGACTCGAAGACCCGTACGCCGACGCTCTCGCCCTCGTCGACCAGGGCCGGGTAGGCGGTCACCCGGTAACCGCCCCGGACCCGTTCGAGGGTGCGGGGCAGGGCGTCGATGCTCCACTCCCGCAGCCCGTGCCGTTCCAGTTCGGGAGCGGCGGCGGCCACCGTCTGGCGTACCTCGGTCTTGAGCTGACGTTGCAGCGCGGTCAGGTCCCGCCCCTGTGCGACCGGTTTGTTCTCCTCGTCCAGCACCCGGAAGTTGAGCCGTAGGTGGGCCGGGAGCTTCTCCAGATCCCATGACTCGCGGGGCACGGTCACCCCGGTCATCCGGCGCAGCTCCCGGGTGAGCGCGTCGATCAGCGGTTCCGGGCCGGGTTTGACGTTGGCGAGTACGGCCCGCGCGTAGTCGGGGACCGGTACGAAGTTGCGGCGTACGGCCTTCGGCAGTGACCGGATCAGCGCGATCACCACCTCCTCCCGCAGCCCGGGCACCTGCCAGTCGAAGCTCTCCGCCGGCACCTGGTTCAGCATCGGCAGTGGGATGTCGACGGTCACCCCGTCGGTGTTCGTCCCGGGTTCGAAGCGGTACGTGAGCGGCAGCGCCAGCCCTTCGGAGTGCCACGAGTCCGGGTAGTCGGATTCCTCGACCCCGCCGCGACCGGCGTTGATGAGCATCGTCCGGTCGAAGGTGAGCAGGTCCGGCTGGTCCCGCCGGGTTCGTTTCCACCAACTGTCGAAGTGCTGCCCGGAGACCACCTCGGCCGGGATGCGCTGCTGGTAGAAGTCGAACAGGGTCTCGTCGTCGACCAGGATGTCCCGCCGTCGTACCCGGTTCTCCAACTCCCCGACCTCGTC
This sequence comes from Micromonospora pisi, assembly GCF_003633685.1. Taxonomy (NCBI): domain Bacteria; kingdom Bacillati; phylum Actinomycetota; class Actinomycetes; order Micromonosporales; family Micromonosporaceae; genus Micromonospora; species Micromonospora pisi. The sequence continues at coordinate 6,635,146 of NZ_RBKT01000001.1, forward strand.
GAGCAGTTCCCGGTTTGCGTGGAAGAACCTGTGCGGGGTCTGCCAGTCCCCCTCCACCAGGGCGTGCCGGATGAAGAGTTCCCGGGACAGCTCCGGGTCGATCCGGCCGAAGTTGACCTTGCGGTTGGTGACCAGCGGGATGCCGTACAGGGTGACCTTCTCCTGGGCGACCACGGCGGCCTGCCGCTTCTCCCAGTGCGGTTCGCTGTAGGTACGTTTCACCAGGTGTCCGGCGAGCGCCTCGACCCACTCCGGCTCGACCTTCGCCACCACCCGGCCCCAGAGCCGGGAGGTCTCCACCAGTTCCGCCGCCATCACCCAGAGCGGGGGGCGGCGGGACAGGGCGGACCCGGGGAAGATGGCGAACTTGGCCCCCCGGGCACCGAGATACTCGCTGCCGCGCCCGCCGCTGCCCGCGGCTGCCGTCCCCTTCGCCGAACCCTGCAGGTCCTTGACCCCGACGTGGGAGAGGAGCCCGGCCAGCAGCGACTGGTGGATACGTCGGGGGTCGACTGCCGGCTCACCGTCGGCCACCGGTGCCGGGTCCGGCGTCGGCGCTGCCCCGGCAACGGCGGGCCGCTCGGGGCGGCCGCGGGTCGGGCGCTGTCCGCGCGGGTTGCCGCCGTCGAGGGTACGGGCCACCTGCCGGAGCTGGCTGAAGATGTCCTGCCACTCGCGTACCCGAAGGTAGTTGAGGAACTCGGCCTTGCACATCCGACGGAACGCGCTCGACGACAGTTCGGTCTGCTGTTCCCGCAGGTAACGCCAGAGGTTCAGCAGGGTGATGAAGTCCGACTCCGGGTCGGCGAAGCGGGCGTGGGCCTGGTCCGCCTGGGCCTGCTTCTCGACCGGTCGCTCACGTGGGTCCTGGATGGAGAGCGCGGCGGCGATGACCATGACATCGGTGGCGCAGCCGTTGGTCTCGCCCTCCAGCACCATCCGGGCCAGTCGCGGGTCCACCGGTAGCTGGGCCAGTTTGCGGCCGAGCGGGGTGAGCCGGCGGTTCAGGTCGGTCTGGGTCGGGTCGAGCGCACCCAGTTCGTGCAGCAGGTTGACGCCGTCGGCGATGTTGCGCCGGTCCGGCGGGTCGATGAACGGGAACGCGGCGATGTCGCCGAGCCCGATCGCGGTCATCTGGAGGATGACCGAGGCGAGGTTGGTCCGGAGGATCTCCGGCTCGGTGAACTCGGGCCGGCTGAGAAAGTCCGACTCGTCGTAGAGCCGGATGCAGATGCCGTCCGAGGTACGTCCGCAGCGGCCCTTGCGCTGATTCGCCGAGGCCTGCGAGACCGGCTCGATCGGCAGCCGCTGCACCTTGAGCCGGTGGCTGTACCGGGAGATGCGGGCCGTACCGGGGTCGATCACGTACTTGATGCCGGGGACGGTCAGCGAGGTCTCGGCCACGTTCGTGGCGAGCACCACCCGACGGTTGGAGTGTGACTGGAAGACCCGGTGCTGTTCGGCGGTGGAGAGCCGGGCGTAGAGCGGCAGGATCTCGGTGCCACGCAGCCTCGGTTTCTGCTGGACGAGTCGGGAGAGCGCGTCGGCGGTGTCCCGGATCTCCCGCTCGCCGCTGAGGAAGACCAGGATGTCGCCGGGCCCCTCGGCGGCGAGTTCCTCGACCGCGTCACCGATCGCCTGGACCTGGTCCCGTACGTTGTCGCCGTCGTCGGTCTCGTCGGCGACCTCGACCAGTGGCCGGTAGCGGACCTCGACCGGGTAGGTGCGCCCGGAGACCTCCACCACCGGCGGGCCGGCGACCCGTTCCGGCCCGCTGTCGGGTCCGGCGGTCCCGTGCACCTCCGGCTCGGCGGCCGGTTCACCGATGACTCCCGCCGCCAGCCCGCCGAAGTGGCGGGCGAAGCGGTGCGGGTCGATGGTGGCCGAGGTGATGATCACCTTGAGGTCGGGGCGGCGGGGCAGTAGCTGGCGGAGATAACCGAGGATGAAGTCGATGTTGAGGCTGCGCTCGTGCGCCTCGTCGATGATCAGCGTGTCGTACTGGCGCAGCATCCGGTCCTGCTGGAGTTCCGCGAGCAGGATGCCGTCGGTCATCAGCTTGATCAGGGTCTGGTCACCGACCTGGTCGGTGAAACGCACCTTGTAGCCCACCGCGCCGCCCAGTTCGGTGCCGAGCTCCTCCGCGATCCGGTCCGCGACCGTACGCGCGGCGAGCCGCCGGGGCTGCGTGTGCCCGATCAACCCCTGTACGCCGCGCCCCAGCTCCAGGCAGATCTTCGGCAGCTGGGTGGTCTTCCCGGAACCGGTCTCACCCGCGACGATCACCACCTGGTGGTCCCGGATCGCCGCCGCGATGTCGTCCCGCTTGTCGCTGACCGGCAGGCCGACCGGGTAGGTGATCACCGGCACGCCGGCCCGGCGCCGGGCCAGCCGCTCCTGCGCCGCCGTCAGGTCGGCGGTGATCTCCTCGGCGGCCTGCTCGCGCTTGCGCGGGTCACGGATCTTGCGTACGCCGTCGATCCGGCGCTGGATCCGGCGCTGGTCACGGAAGATCAGTTCGGGCAGGCGGGCCTGCGCCTCGCGGATCGGATCGGGCAGCGCGCGGGCGGATGGTGTTTGCATATCGTCGCCAAGGATAGGCAGCCTCGCGGGGAAGCGCCCGGGGTTATCCGCCTGTTCCCGTCCGGGCCCCGCCGGACGCGTCCGGGGCGTTCCTGCCGGCCACGCCCGAAGGCTCGACGGCTCAGGCCCGAGCGCCCGGCCAGCCGGAGGGGAGCGCGTACGAGTGCTCCTGCCGCCAGTCCGTCTCCGCCGCCATCACTTCCGCCAGCATCCGGCCGTTGAGCAGGTGTTCCAGCGCCCAGCCGGTGGTCGGATGGGCGACCAGCAGCACCCGGTGCCCGTCCCAGGCGGCGGCCAGGTCGGCCAGGAAGCCGGCCGTCTGGTCGACCACCTGCCGGTAGCTCTGCCCGTTCGGGAACGGCTCGTCGAGGTGCCGGGACGGGTGCGCGGCGACCTCGGTCAGTGGCGCGCCGTTGAGGTCGCCGAAGTCACACTCGCGCAGTCGGGTGTCCCGGTGGATCGGGATCCGGTATGCGCGGAAGGCCAGTTCCACGGTCTCCACCGCCCGGAACAGGTCGGAGCAGAAGATCGCCGAGAGCCGGTTGCCCCGGTGGCGTTCGCCGAGTTCCCGGGCGCACCGCCGGCCGTACGCGGAGAGTTCGCCGGGCAGCCAGCCGCTCGCCCGGCCGGCCTCGTCGTCGGTGGTCATCGCGTGCGTGCCGTAGATGATGTCGACAGCCATGCGGCCAGCCTGCCGGACCGTGGGGCGCGGCACCGGCGCTCCGCCGATCAGGCACCGGCGGACGGGGACGCGGTTGCGGTCTCGTCGCCCGTCCGCCCGCCCGTGGTGCGGGGTCAGGTGGTGCGGAGTCAGGTGCTGCGGAGTCAGCAGGGCGATTCGGAGAAGACCAGGTAGCCGGTGCGGCGTCCCCACATGTCGCGCTCTCCGGTGCAGCTTTCGGAGAGGGAGCCGACCAGGACCGTGTGGCTCGAGTCGGAGTAGAACTCGGTGTAGCAGTCGTGGTTCGCCTTGCAGGCGCGTGCCTGCGCGGGCGAGCCCGGCACGATCACAAACGCGGCGACGGCGATGGTGGCGGCGAGGAGTACGCGACGGATCATCGGTGGTCCTTCCTGGTCCCGGAGCGACTCGGCTCCGGCCCGCTGAGTCCCGGTCGGAACTCATGATCCAGATCATCCGCCGCCGTCGACGAGAAGACAAGACTTCTTCATCTTTGACTGAAATCCCTTGTGGAAGGCGACTTACAGATCAGTGCACAGTGGACTCTTCGGCTCGGAGTCGGGCCTTCCGTGACGATGATCGTCAATCGGATCGAGGGTCAGGCCGGGCCGGGATCGAGCAGCGACGACGGCAGCGGCACGCCCTCGAAACGGACATTGCCTACCGGTACCGCCCAGGTCGCCACCTCGACCGAGAGGAGACCGGCGCTCACCGCCGGATCGTTGTCGTAGAGCCGGACGGCTACCTCTGGTGCGGTCGCGAACACGCAGAGTTCGCCTTCGTCCGTACGGTCCGCGCCGACCAGTGGCCCCGCCGCGATCACGTGCCCCTGCTCGACCAGACCCGCCTGATGCGCCCGGTGGGCCTCCCACAACCGGTCCACGGCGGCCGCCGGCAGCTCCGGCGGCTGCGCCGGACGGCGTACCAGGGCCACGGTGTGGTGTTCGAGCTGCATGTCTCCAGGCTAGGTGCACCGGGGGCGCTGACGGTGAGATCGGTCATCTCTTATTAGGCCGGGGGCCGGTCAGATCCTAAGGTAAGGCGATCCTAAGCAGGGAGGTGAGAGCAGGTGCACGAGGTCGTCACACCACCGGGGGCGGCGGTAGCCCCGTCCCGCCGGTCCGGGCTGTCCCGGCTCACGGTCGTCGTCGGCGCGCTGGTCCTGCTCGGCCTGCTGCTCCTCGCCAGCCTGGCGCTCGGCAGCAAGCCCCTCGCGCCAGCGCAGGTATGGCACGCGCTGGTCGCCCCGGACGGCGGCGAGGCCAGCACCATCGTGCACGACCTGCGGGTGCCGCGTACGCTCCTCGGGCTGGTCGTCGGCGCGGCGCTGGCCGTCGCGGGCGTCCTGCTCCAGGCCCTCACCCGCAACCCGCTCGCCGAACCCCGCATCCTCGGCGTCAGCGCCGGTGCCTCGCTCGGCGTCGTCACCGCCATCGCCGCCTTCGGCGTCACCACCCTGACCGGGTACGTCTGGTTCGGCATCCTCGGCGCCATGCTCGCCGGGGTGCTCGTGTTCGGCATCGCCAGCCGCACCCGCGAAGGTGCCAGCCCGGTCACCCTCGCCCTCATCGGCGCCGCCCTGGACGCCAGCTTCGGAGCGGTCACGATCGGCCTGCTCACCGTCGACTCGTACACCTTCGAGGAGTACCGGTTCTGGGTGGTCGGCGGGCTGACCGGCCGGGGCGCGGCGGTCCCCGCCCAGGTCGCCCCGTTCATCCTCGTCGGCCTGCTGCTCGCCGCGATGGTCGCCCGGGGCCTCGACGCGCTGGCCCTCGGCGACGACGTCGCCCGGGGGCTGGGCAACCGGGTCGGGCTGATCCGGATCGGCGGGGGAGCGGCGGCCGTACTGCTCACCGGTGCCGGTGTCGCCGCGGCCGGTCCGATCGCCTTTGTCGGGCTCGCCGTCCCGCACCTGGCCCGCGCCCTGGTCGGCGCCGACCAGCGCTGGACACTCGCGGTCTCCGTACTGCTCGGGCCCGCGCTGCTGCTCGGCGCGGACATCGTCGGCCGGCTGATCACACCCGGCGAGGTACCCGCCGGCATCATCACCGCGTTGCTCGGCGCGCCCCTGCTCGCCTTCCTGGTCCGTCGCGCCCGGGTGGTGACCGCGTGAGCGCCCCCACCGCCCCGACGACCTCCGGCGGCGACCCCACCGCCACCGGCACCTCGAAGCCGGTCCAACGGGGTGCCGTCCGGCTCCGGGGGACCGACCCCGCCCTGCTGCCCGGCCGCCTCCTGCTGCGCGCCGGCCGGATCCGCCTGCTCGTACGGCGGCGTTCGATCCTGGTCGCGGTGATACTCCTGGTCCTGCTCGCCGGGGCGATGGTGCTGAGCCTCTCGCTCGGTACGCCCTACGTCGCCCCGGTCGACGTGCTGCACTCGCTGCGCAACCTGGGCGCCCCGGACGGCACCGGTACGCCGTACGACCTGGTGGTGAACAGGCTCAGGCTGCCCCGGGTGGTGCTCGCGGTGGCCGTCGGAGCGGCCTTCGGCATCGCCGGCACCCTGATCCAGAGCGTCGCCCGTAACCCGCTCGCCAGTCCCGACGTCATCGGCATCACCCAGGGCGCCGGTCTGGTCGCCACCGTCGCGCTGACCACCGGTGCCTCGGCCGCGATCCTCGCTCCGTCCGCGCTCGCCGGTGGGCTGCTCGCGGCGGCGGCGGTCTTCGTCCTCGGCGCCCGGCACGGGCTGGCCGCACAACGCTTCGTCCTGGCCGGCGTCGCGGTCGCCATCGCGCTGCGCGCGGTGACCGAGGTGGTCATGCTCTCGGCGGACCCGATCGACGGGCAGCGGGCGCAGATCTGGCTGGTCGGCACCCTCGCCGGAAAGGGCTGGACCGAGGCGAGGTGGATCGCGCTCACGCTGGTGGTGCTGCTGCCGGCGCTGCTCTGGGCCGGCTGGGCCCTGCACAGCAGCGCGCTGGACGACGACACCGCCAGAGGGCTCGGGCTGCGCCCCACCGCCCGGCGGGTCGGCCTGGCCGGCGTCGGGGTCATGGTCGCCGCGATGGTTACCGCGCAGGTCGGGGCGGTGGACTTCGTCGCCCTGGTCGCCCCGCAGGTGGCCCGGCGGCTGGTCCGCGCCGAGCGCCCCCCGCTGCTGTGCGCCGCCCTCGTCGGGGCCCTGCTGGTGGTCCTCGCCGACCTGGTCGGCCGGCGGCTGTTCGCCCCGACGCAACTGCCCGCGGGCGTACTCACCGCCGCCATCGGCGGGCCGTACCTGCTCTTCCTGCTCGTCCGTGGCCGCCGGAGGAACCTCTGATGCTCTCCACCCGTGAACTCGTCGCCGGGTACGACGAGCGGACCGTGCTCGACCGGCTCGACCTCGACCTGCCCGCCAACGCCTTCACCGTCATCGTCGGGCCGAACGCCTGCGGCAAGTCCACCCTGCTGCGCACCATGGCCCGGCTGCTCACCCCGCGCGCCGGCACCGTTCTGCTGGACGGTGCAGCGATCCGTGAGCTGCCGACCCGGGAGGTCGCCCGCCGGCTCGGCGTGCTGCCGCAGAGCCCGCTGGTGCCGGAGGGGGTCACCGTCGCCGACCTGGTCGGCCGGGGCCGCCAGCCGCACCAGAGCTGGTGGCGCCAGTGGTCGACGCAGGACGCCGAGGCGGTACGCGAGGCGATGCGCCTGGCCGCGGTCGACGAGCTGGCCGACCGCCCGGTGGACACCCTCTCCGGAGGTCAGCGGCAGCGGGTCTGGATCGCCATGACACTGGCCCAGCAGACCGAGGCGCTGCTGCTCGACGAGCCGACCACCTTCCTCGACCTGGCCCACCAGGTGGAGGTCCTGGACCTGCTGCACCAGCTCCGGGTCGAGCGCGGACGGACCGTGGTCGCGGTCCTGCACGACCTCAACCAGGCCGCCCGGTACGCCGACCACCTGGTCGCGATGCGGGCCGGCGCGGTCGTCGCCGCCGGCGCGCCCCGGGAGATCCTCACCGCGGAGCTGGTCCGGGACGTCTTCGGGCTCGACTGCGTGGTCGTGCCCTGCCCGGTGAGCGGGGCACCCCTGGTCGTACCCGCGCTCTCCACCCCGTCCCTGGCCGGTACCGCGACCGCCCCGGCGACCACCGCCCCGGCCTGACCTCGGGGCGCTGAGCGCCTGTGCCCTGACCGCCACAACGCCGTACGCACTGATGTCGCACGAAGTCCCTGAATCAATTCGAAAGGAACCTCCATGCGCCGTTCCGCCGCCACCCTCGCCGCGGTCGTCGCCCTCGGTGTCGGCCTGACCGGATGCGCCAAGAGCGACCCGGTGGCCGGCACCGACGAGGCACAGACGCACCCGGTCGTGCACGCGATGGGCACCACCCAGGTCCCGGTCCACCCGCAGCGGGTCGTGGTCCTCGACACCGACAAGATCGACAGCGCGTTGTCGTTGGGCATCGTGCCCGTCGGCGCCGCCACCGCCGGTGAGTCCGAGGGGCTGCCGACGTACCTCGGTGACAAGGTCGCCTCGATCAAGACCGTCGGCCTGCTCACCGAGCCCGACCTCGAGGCGATCACCGCGCTCAAGCCCGACCTGATCATGGGCAGCAAGTTCCGCCAGGAGAAGTTCTACGACGAGCTGAGCGCGATCGCCCCGACCGTCTTCACGGAGAAGGTGGGCATCACCTGGAAGGAGAACTTCCTCCTCGACGGTGCGGCCCTCGGCAAGGCGCAGGAGGCCAAGGACCTGCTGGCCGGCTACGAGAAGCGGGCCAAGGAGGTCGGCACCCAGATCGGTGACCCGGCGGCGAAGAAGATCTCCATCGTCCGGTTCCGGGCGACCGAGATCCGGGTGTACGGCCCGGAGTCGTTCTCCGGCATCGTCATGGGTGACATCGGCCTCGGTCGCCCCGAGCGGCAGCTGCTGGCCGACAAGGACGACAAGCGGTTCGACAAGGTCAGCCCGGAGCGGATGAGCGAGGTCGACGGCGACGTCATCTTCGTCTGCGCGTTCGGTGAGAAGGCCGTCGCGCAGCAGGCCCAGGTAACCGCCGGCAACCTCTGGAAGAACCTCTCCGCGGTGAAGGCCGGCAAGGCGTACACCGTCCCGGACGAGACCTGGATGACCGGCATCGGGGTCACCGCGGCCGGCAAGATCCTGGACGACGTGCAGAAGTACCTGACCACCGCCTGATCGCCGGGCCGCATCCCGTCGGGGGATGCGCTTCGGAACCATCCGCGCCACGGCCACGACGACCATCGTCGGCCGTGGCGCGGATCCGTTTTTCCGGGCGCTCCCGTCGCGCCGCGCCGTGCCGTGCCGTGATCTCTATTCGGTGACGAGCCGCAGGCCGAGGGCGATGAGCACGGCTCCGGAGAACTGGGTCAGCCGGCGGCGGACCACCGAACGGTCGAAGAGGCTCCTGGCCCGGCCGATGAACCAGATCACCCCGCTGAACCAGAGCGCGTCCATCACCGCCCAGAGCACCGCCAACAGGACCACGGTCGGCAGTACGGGCAGCCCACCGGGTACGAACTGCGGCAGGAACGACATGGCGAACACGGCGGCCTTGGGGTTGGTCAGGTTGGCGATCAGTCCGGTGCGGTAGGACCGCCAGCCGCTCGACCGGCCCGGGTCGGTGCCGCTGGGCGGGGCGAAGGTGGACTCGCCCCGCCGTACGGAGAGCAACGCCTGGACGCCGAGCCAGATGAGCACGCCCGCTCCGACGATCCGCATCGTGTCGTACGCCAACTGTGAGGCGGTGACGAGAGCGGTCAGTCCACAGGCTGCGGCGATCCCCCAGATCACCAGGGCGGTCTCGTTGCCGAGCATCGTCATGAAGGCGGACCGGCGGCCGTCCCCGACCGCCTGGCGGAAGATCACGGCCGCTCCCGGACCGGGAACCATGGCGAGCAGCAGGCAGGTTCCGAGAAACACCGCCAAGGTATTGATCATGCAGTCACTGTAGGAACTCTCCGTGACAGCGCGGTCGTCCGGGCGGTGTGATCCCTGACGCCGGGCCAACCGCGAGAAAGTGGCCCTCCGGTCGTGGAGGGCCACTTTCTCGGCGAGTCACGCGTGATCAGGTGGTGCGGAAGGGTCAGGCGGCGGTGGACCAGATGGTGCTGAACGCCGCCGCCTCACCGGCGAGCCAACGTTCGACCTGGTCGGCGCGGACGGCCGGGTCGCGGCGGTGGGTGACGCCCCGGCGCAGGTCGACCAGGACCGGTTCGGCGTGCGGCAGCACCTGGTCCATGTGCCGGGCCATCAGGTGCAGGGTGGCGAGCACCAGTTCGTCACTCGGCGGTGCCTCGTCGAAGTGCAACCGGACCGCCTCCGCGCGGCCGTCGGCGTGCCGCAGGCCGAACTGCGGGTTGATCTTCACCGGGAGCCCGCCGAGCAGCGCGAGCGCGTCGTGGGTCTGCGCCAGGTCGATCGAGCGGGGGTCGCCGAGCGACTCGATGTAGCTCAGCGCACCCGGCACCAGGGTCTGGTAGAGCGGGCGCCAGCGGGGCTTGACCAGGTCGGGCACCTGGCGCAGGTGAGTGCCCCCGGTGTGGAACGCCAGGTCCGCCTTGAGCGCCTTGACGAACTGGCCGTGCGGGTTGAAACCGGAGCGGCTGGCCCGCTGCTTGCGCAGCCCGCCGACGAAGGTCGCCTTCGCCGGACCGGTCCGGTCGACGTAGCGGGAGAAGGCGAGCAGGGTGGCGTAGGGCAGCACGGGAGCGGTCGATTGGGGGGCGGCGGGCTGGGTGGCGGCGGCGGGCGCGGTGGTGGCGAGTGACGTGCTGGACGCGTGCGCAGTCACGGCTGTCCTCCCAGGTCAGGAGCCGGATTAGTACACCTATTCTAATCGATCGGCGGCTCTGTGCCCAGCAGAAAACGGACGTACCTGTGGTCGTGTCCGCCCGACCTTCGCGGAGTTCGGACCTGCCTCGCGGGTGATCTTGCGGAGTCCGGATTCAGGTTGCGGATGGCCGACGGTCTTCTGCTGCCGGCTTGGGTTCAATCCGTTTCTCGTATGCGTCCCGGGCTCCGTCGGCCGATGTTGGTCAGCCTGTGGGCGTACCGGCCCGAGCATCCTGGACCGTCTTGCGTAGGACCCCGAGCGTCTCCGCCAGTCGGTCGAGGCCCGGCCCGGTCAGCGGGTCGGCCAGCCAGGTGCGCAGCCCGGCCTCGAAGGTCGGGGTGGCCTCGTCCAGGAGCCGGCGGCCCGCCTCGGTCAGCGCGAGCAGGGACGAGCGGCGGTTGGCCGGGTTCGGGCGTCGGCTTACCCAGCCCGCGGCCTCCAGGCGGTCGACGCCCTTGCTGATCGCGCCCACGGCGACCGCGACCTCGTGTGCGAGGTCGTTCACCCGGTAGTCGTCCCGGCTGCCGATCAGCCGCAGGAACTCGTACTGGCTCGTGGTGATGCCGTGCTCGGCGCGCAGCCGATCGCCGAGCACGTTGTACAGCCGGGTCTCATACCGGACGAGGTCGGCGAATACCTGTGCGAGATCGGTCACTGACTCTCCATCTTCCCTGGAAGGTTATTCCGTGGAATATACTTGACGATATGACCAAACAACAGCGCGAGGCCGTCGATGCTCGGCTCCGGTCCGCGACCTTCGATGGCAGCCGTCCCCTGGAGGAGCTTCGTACCGGGTTCGCCGCGATGATGGGTGCCGATGGCCCGCCACCGGCCGGCGTAAACCTGACCGATGGCTTCCTCGGCGGCCGCCCGGCCGTGGAGTTTGCGCCACTCGCCCCGTCGACCGGCGCGATGATCCTCTACTTCCACGGCGGATCCTGGGTGTTCGGCTCGCCCCTCACCGCCCAGCACCTAACGGCGGCGCTGGTCCGCCGCACCGGCGCGCGGGCAGTCTCGCTCGACTACCGGCTCGCCCCGGAGTACCCGTTCCCGGCCGCGATCGAGGACGGGGTGGCCGCCTATCGCGAGCTGCTGGAGAGCGGCGTCCCGGCGGAGCAGATCATCCTGGCAGGCGACTCGGCCGGCGGTGGGCTGAGCATCATCACCTTACTCGCGGCCCGGGACGAGGGCCTGCCGATGCCGGCCGCAGTGGTCGCCTTCTCACCGGGTCTGGACGCGAGCCGCAGCGGCGAAAGCATCACGACCAAGGCCGCCGTCGATCCGATCCTCACCCACTCGTCGCTGCAGGCGACGGGCGAGCTCCACCGGGCGGGCCAGGACCCGCACCAGCCATTGCTCAGCCCGGCACTGTATGCAGATCTGACCGGTCTGCCGCCCCTGCTGCTGCAGGTCGGCTCCAACGAGATGCTGCTGGACGACTCGACCCGGATGGCCACCCGCGCGGCAGCCGCCGGCGTCGACGTGATCCTCGACGTCACGGCCGACGTCCCACACGTCTTCCAGTCCTTCGAGGGGATCCTCGACGAGGCCGACGCAGCCCTCGACCGGGCGGGCCGCTTCGTCCTCGATCACTTGCCGGCCGTTACGCCCATCGGTTGACACCGAATCCGTCGAGGCGCTCAACTGCCAGTTAGGATCTGGCGAACCGGCACCCCGGACAAGAGGAGCCCGTCGTGATGCGCGCGACGACGTTCCTGCTGGAGTGCCTGCTTCGGGCTGGAATGCGGGACGTCGTCACAGTGGAGCCGGCGACGGGCGGGGTCGCGGCCCTTGCCGGCATAGCCATCCGCAGGGACGCTGCCGTCGGTGTTCGTCAAGGCCTTCGCTGACGCACCGGCCGACGATGTCTTCGTCGCGGAGACCGAAGGGCTGGCCGCCCTGCGAGAGCTCGGCGGCGTGGCGACACCCGAGGTGATCCTGGCGGACCGGGAACTGCTTGTGTTGTCGGTGCTGCGGCCGAGGCCGCACAACGAGATCTTCTGGGAGCGGTTCGCGCACGCGCTCGCCCGCATGCGCCTGAGCACGATCCATCCTCGCTTCGGATGGCACCGCGACGGGCCGGTGCCGGCAACAACCCACCGGGACCGGTCCGGGCGTGGTACGAAGTTTCGACGGGATTGTCCTACAAAACGGGGGGCCGGTGGCGCGATCGGGGTGGGTTCTGCGTAGCCGGGAGGGTCCCCGCCGGATCTCCTACCTGGAGCTCCTCTTCGACCTGGGCCTCATCGTCGCGCTCACCCGGCTGTCCGACCGGCTGACCGGCGACCTCGGCTGGAATCACGCGCTGGAGACCATGGTCCTGCTCGCCGCGATCTGGTGGGTCTGGACGGTCACCGCGTACACCACCGACTGGTACGACCCCGGAATGCCGATGGTCCAGTTGATCGTCCTCGGCGTGCTGTTCGGTGGGCTGTTGATGTCGCTGGCCATCAGCAGCGCGTTCGAGGGGGTCAACGGGATCGCCTTCGCCGGGGCGTACGTGGGCCTGCACCTCACTCGTGGCCTCATACTCATCACCGCCTTGCGCGGCCACGCGCTGCGGATGCGGTCGACGCGGGTGCTCATCTGGTTCTGCCTGACCGGCGTGCTGTGGCTGACCGGCGCGCTCCTGCCCAGTGCGGCCCGGTTGGTGCTCTGGGCGGTGGCGATCACGACGGACTTCGCGGTCGGCTTCTTCGGCTATCCCCTGCCCCGGCTCGGTCGGTCGAGCGCCGAGGAACACCGGGTGGGGGGCGAGCACCTGGCGGAACGCTACCGACAGATGTTCATCGTCACCCTGGGCGAGATCATCCTGGTCGGGGTGAGACCGTACGGAGACCCGCCGTTCGTGTCGCAGCGGACGGCGGGGGTGGTCCTGCTCTTTCTCACAACCGTGGCGCTGTGGCGAATCTACATTGTCTACGTCGCCGGCAACCTCGCCACCGGGATCGACAGGGCCGCCAACCCCGGTCGGATCGCGCTGGTAGCGGCGTACGCACACCTGGTCATGGTCGCCGGCGTGGTGCTGGTCGCCGCCGCCGGTGCCATAGTCGCCAGAAGCCCCGCTGACGAGAGCAGCCGCACGGAGCTGGCCGTCATGGTCGCTGGGCCGGTGGTGTTCCTCGTCGGACGCGCCGGGTACGCGTTGGTGGTGTTCCGGGCGATGCTGTGGCGGTTGCCGATCGGCGCGGTGGTCCTGTCGCTGGCGGGGCCGGCGATGCGCGGGCTGTCTCCACTCGCGGTCGCCGCCGCCTTGACCGTCGGGATGCTGGCGATCGCCTTCATCCCCCACTACGGAGAGCCGGTGTACCGCACCCGGTGGCGTATCCGCACCCGCTGGTGATCCGGCCACCCACCACCCGAAGATGATCAGACTCTGTCCGTCGACGAGTTCACGTACGACATCGAGGTGACCGTTGTGGCGGGAAATCTCTTCGATGAGGTGGAGGACCACCCACCGCAGGTCCACGTGGCGGCCGTCGCCGATAGGACGTTCGGCCGTTGAGTTCAGGTCGCGGTCGGCCACCAGGCGGCGATAGCGGGCGCTCTGTTCCTCGTACTCGGGGCCAGCACGGCCTGCAAGATCCGCCGGACAGACCCTGGCGAAAAACCTGAAGGTGGCGCCGTCCACCGTTGCCGGCACCGGTGGCGGCACCGTCCGGACATGGTTCGCACCTGGTTTCGTTACGGTGCCGGGGGCGCTGCGTATCGCTGCGGCCAGAACACCGTCCGGACCTGAGGTGCCGACAGGAGGCCAAGCCATGCCCGCCCGCCCGTCGTTTGTCGTAACCGGGGGCGCTCAGGGCGTCGGTCGGGCCATCGCGCAACGCCTGGCAGACGACGGCCACGCCGTCGTCCTCGATGTCGCCGACCGGCTCGACTGGCAGCACGAACGGGTCACGCTGGTCACCGGCGACGCTCGCGACCCGCAGACGGCCCAACGAGCCGCCGCGACCGCCGAGGCGAGTGGCCCGCTGCTCGGATGGGTCAACAACGCCGCGATCTTCCGTGACGCTGGCCTCGGTGATGCCCCGGCTGCCGAGATCCTGGACCTCGTCACCGCGAACCTGGCCCTGGCTCTCACCGGCTGCCACGCCGCGGTCAACCACTTCCTGCTGCATCGGCGGGCCGGCGCCATCGTCAACGTCTCCTCCCATCAGGCCCAGCGCCCTGTCCGTGGAGCCCTGCCCTACGCCACCGCGAAGGCGGCCGTCGAGGGCTTGACCCGCGCCGTGGCCGTCGACCATGGGCCGGCCGGCATCCGCGCCAACGCGGTCGCGCTCGGCTCGATCACCACAGCCCGGTTCGAGCAGTACCGGGCGGCGCATCCCGAGGTCGACGTCCAGATGGCCGCCCTGCATCCGCTGGGCAGGGTCGGCACCCCGAACGAGGTCGCGGAGACCGTCGCTTTCCTGCTGTCTCCCGCCGCGGGATTCATCAACGGTGTCGTCCTGCCTGTTGATGGAGGCCGAGCGGCCAACGGGTCCGATCCCGAAGCCGCCTGACCGGCGCCAATGCCCGCCCGTCAAGGCGAAGCGCCGTACGGCCACTCTTTCCGGTGGCTGCCGGCGGCTAGTGCGGGCCCACGTCGGTGATTCGGATGACCGCCGCGCCCGCCTCGTCCGAGGCGGCCAGGTCGACCTCCGCGCTGATTCCCCAGTCGTGGTCACCGTTCGGGTCGTCGAAGATCTGCCGGACCACCCAACGGTCCCGCTGCTGGTCGATCATCAGCAGCGCCGGACCCCGGGCCTCGGGACCGGTGCCGATGTCGTCGTACGACTCGAAGTACGGCTCCAGCGCGTCCGCCCAGTCGTCGGCGTTCCAGCCACCACCCTCGGCGTCCAGTTCGCCCAACTCGTCATAGCGGCGCAGGGCGGCCAGCTCCACCCGACGGAACATCGCGTTGCGGACCAGCACCCGGAACGCGCGCAGGTTGCCGGTGACCGCCGGTGGACGCAGGTCGATCACCGCCTCGGAGCCCTCCTCGGTCGGGTTGCGCAACCGCTCCCACTCGTCGATCAGGCTGGAGTCGACCTGGCGGACCAGTTCGCCCAACCACTCGATGAGGTCCACCAGTTCCTCGGTCTTGGCGTCTTCGGGCACGGTCTGCTTGACCGCCTTGAACGCGTCCGCGAGGTAGCGCAGCACCAGCCCCTCGGAGCGGGACAGCCCGTAGAAGGAGACGTACTCGACGAAGGTCATCGCCCGCTCGTACATGTCGCGGACCACCGACTTCGGCGCGAGCTCGTGATCGGCGACCCACGGGTGGCCCTGCCGGTACATCTCGTACGCGGCGTCGAGCAGCTCGACCAGCGGCT
Organism: Micromonospora pisi; assembly: GCF_003633685.1. NCBI lineage: Bacteria > Bacillati > Actinomycetota > Actinomycetes > Micromonosporales > Micromonosporaceae > Micromonospora > Micromonospora pisi. The sequence continues at coordinate 6,650,509 of NZ_RBKT01000001.1, forward strand.
TCGGGTGGGTGACCTCGTTGAGCAGCTCCATCCGGGCTTCGTACTCGATGCCGTCGGCCTTCATCTGCGCGACCGCCTCGCCGCGCGCCTTGAACTGCTGGGCGGAGAGGATCTGGCGCGGGTCGTCCAGGGTGGACTCGATGACCGACAGCGCGTCGAGTGGGTACGTCGGCGACTCCGTGTCCAGCAGCTCGATCGCGGCCAGTGCGAACGGCGACAGCGGCTGGTTGAGCGCGAAGTCGAACTGGAGGTCGACGGTGAGTCGGACCCGTCGACCGGACGCGTCCGGCTCGTCGAGCTGCTCGACGACACCACCGGCGAGCAGCGCCCGGTAGATCGCGATCGCCCGGTGGATGTGCTTGCGCTGGGCCGCCCGGTCCTCGTGGTTGTCGGTGAGCAGGTGCCGCATCGCGGCGAACGCGTCGCCGGGGCGGCTGATCACGTTGAGCAGCATCGAGTGGCTGACCGTGAAGCTGGAGGTCAGGGTCTCCGGCTCGGCCTCGATCAACCGTTCGTACGTCGGCTGACCCCAGCCGATCGAGCCCTCCGGCGGCTTCTTGCGCACCACCTTGCGCCGCTTCTTCGGGTCGTCGCCGGCCTTGGCGAGGGCCTTCTCGTTCTCGATCACGTGTTCGGGAGCCTGCACCACCACCCGGCCGATGGTGTCGAAGCCGGCCCGCCCGGCCCGTCCGGCGATCTGGTGGAACTCGCGCGCCTTGAGCAGCCGGGTCCGTACGCCGTCGTACTTCGACAGGGCGGTGAAGAGCACGGTCCGGATCGGTACGTTGATCCCGACGCCGAGCGTGTCCGTACCGCAGATGACCTTGAGCAGGCCGGCCTGGGCGAGCGTCTCCACCAGGCGGCGGTACTTCGGCAACATGCCGGCGTGGTGTACGCCGATGCCGTGCCGGACCAGCCGGGAGAGGGTACGCCCGAAGCCGGCGGTGAAGCGGAAGTTGCCGATCGCGGCGGCGATGGCGTCCTTCTCGGCCCGGGTGGAGACGTTGATGCTCATCAGCGCCTGGGCGCGTTCCAGTGCGGCGGCCTGGGTGAAGTGCACGACGTAGACCGGCGCCTGGTGGGTGGTGAGCAGCTCTTCGAGCGTCTCGTGCAATGGCGTGGTCACGTACGAGAAGAGCAGTGGCACCGGCCGTTCGGCGTTCTTCACCACGGCGGTGGCGCGCCCGGTACGCCGGGTCAGGTCGTCGGTGAACCGGCTGACATCGCCCAGCGTGGCCGACATCAGCACGAACTGCGCCTGGGGCAGTTCGATCAGCGGCACCTGCCAGGCCCAGCCCCGGTCCGGTTCGGCGTAGAAGTGGAACTCGTCCATGATCACCAGGCCGACGTCGGCCTGCTCGCCGTCGCGCAGCGCGATGTTCGCCAGGATCTCCGCGGTGCAGCAGATGATCGGGGCGTCCTCGTTGACGCTCGCGTCGCCGGTCAGCATCCCCACGTTCTCCGCGCCGAAGATGTCGCAGAGGGCGAAGAACTTCTCCGACACCAGGGCCTTGATCGGGGCGGTGTAGAAGCTGACCCGGTCGCCGGCGAGGGCGGCGAAGTGGGCGCCCGTCGCCACCAGGCTCTTACCCGAGCCGGTGGGGGTGCTCAGGATGACGTTGGCGCCCGAGACGATCTCGATCAGCGCCTCTTCCTGGTGGGGGTAGAGGGTGAGCCCCTGATCCTTGGCCCAGTTGGCGAAGGCGTCGAAGAGCAGGTCTGGGTCGGCGCTGCCCGGCAGCTGGTCGGTGAGCGTCATGGCCGGTCAATCGTGCCTGGATCATCCCGCCAACGCCAATCCGTTCTGCCGGCACGCCGGGGCGGCCGGTCAGCGGCGGCGGAAGATCAGGTCGTGGATCGGGCGGCCGGCGGCGAGAGCACGCCGTTCGAACTTGGTCACCGGCCGGTGCTCGGGTCGGGGCGCGTACCCGGCGTACGCGTTGATCAGCATCGGGTCGCCGGTGAGTGTCTCGAGCATCTGCTGGGCGTACTCGGACCAGTCGGTGGCGCAGTGCAGCACCCCACCCGGCGTCAGCCGGGAGCGGAGCAGCTCGATGTGGCTGGGCTGGATCAGCCGGCGTTTGTGGTGCCGGGCCTTCGGCCACGGGTCCGGGAAGAAGACGTGGATCGCGTCGAGGCTCTCCTCGGGCAGGCACCGGAGCAGTTCGACCGCGTCCCCCCGGGCGACCCGTACGTTTGTCAGTTCCCGGCGTTCGGCGACCGCGAGCAGGTTGGCGATTCCCGGCGTGTGCACCTCAACCGCGAGATAGTCTCGGCCAGAGTCGGCGGCGGCCATCGCCACGGTGGCGTCGCCCATTCCGAAGCCGATCTCCAGCACCACCGGAGCCCGGCGACCGAACAGGGTGGCGAGTTCCACAGGCGTCTCGGGGGAGTCCGGAACGACCAGCCCGTAGCTGGGCCAGAGACGGTCCAGCGCGTCGAGGTGCCGTCCGCTGAGTCGGCCCCGGCGGGGATGGAAGGTGCGGATCCCGGTGGGGTGACGTGCGGACATGGCATCGGTCCGGAACTGGTCGGTGGAGGTCACAGGAACGTGAGCCTACGCGATCGGCTGAATCGAACGCGTGTGCTCGGCGTCACTGAATGAGAGAATTCCTTTCGTACGGCAGGCCAGGTGTCGCCCGCCCGGTGCTGCCCGAGGGTGCCGGGAGGGGTCATGAGGTCTCCGGATCGACGCGCTGGGGTCCTGCTCGCCGTCCTTGTCGCGGTCTCCGGTGTCCTCGTCACCCCGTCTGCGGCGTGGGCCGGGGACATCTACGTCCAGCTCAGCCCGAGCACCGTCGAGGCCGGCTACCTGGTCGGCATCCGGGCCAGTTGCAGCCAGAACACCGAGCCGGCGACGGTCGAGTCGGCTGCCTTCGGCACCGTCACGGCCCAGCCGCAGGACGGTTTCCTGACCGCGGCGGCACTGGTGCCGGAGGGCACCGATTCGGGCACGTACCGGGTGAAGCTCAACTGTCCGGACGGGCGCAACGCCTCGACCCAGTTGAACGTGGTGGCGGCGGGTCGACCCAAGCGCGGCCCGGCGACCGGTTTCGGCGGGGCGACCGGCCCGGACGCGGGTGATCTGCTGCTCGGTGGTGGGATCGCGGTGACGCTGGCCGGTGCCGTACTCGGGCTGATCGCGTTGCGCCGTCGTAACGGTCCGACGCCGGCCGGTGGCCGGCCCGCGTCCTGAGCGGCACGCCGATGGCCCGCCCGTCGTCCTCCGCTGGCCGCTCCGACGGGGCGTCCCGGCCGACTCCGGGCCCGCGACGCCCCGCCCCGACACCGTCCCGGCCGGCTCCGCGCCCGACGTCGAGACCACTTTTCCCGCCCGGTCCGCCTGGTTCGCCGGAATGGCCGGGTCCGGAGCGGGGCGCGCCCCGCTCGACGCCGCCGACCGGCGGCGGGCACCGTGCGGCGGGCGGCACCGGGGTACGGGCCCGCCCGGACCGGGCCCGTGGGACGTCACCGCTGCGCTGGCTCTGGCCGGAGCCGAGGAGGTACCCGCCGGCACCCCCACCCCGCCCCGGCCGTCGGGCTCCCCGTGGCCGGCGCCGTTGGATCGGGCCGCTCTCGGTGCTGCTGGTGATCCTCGGGGTCTTCGCCACCGGGGCGGGACTCGGACATTCCGGCAGCAGTCTCTGGGGCACCCTGGCCAGCCGCGCCGACCGGCCCCCACCGCATGACTTCCCGGTGATGGAGCCGAGCCGACCGGTCCGGGTGGAGATCGACTCGATCAGGGTGCGGGCGCCGGTGCACCAGGTCGGGCTCGCCGACGACGGTTCGATCGCCGTACCACCGCTGGAGAGGCACAACGAGACCGGCTGGTACGACCGGGGACCGACCCCGGGACAGTTCGGCCCGGCGATCATCGTCGGGCACGCGGACACCCGGGACGGTCCGTCGGTCTTCCACGATCTGTCCAAGCTCCGCCCCGGTGCGCGGATCGAGGTGACCCGGGAGGACCGTTCGGTGGCCATCTTCGAGGTCAACTCGGTCGAGCACTTCGACAAGGCGAAGCTCCCGGAGGAACGCCTCTACGGCTCGTACGAGCGCCCGGCGCTCCGCCTGATCACCTGCGGCGGGCAGTGGGTCGGCGGCAGCATCGGGTACGCGGACAACGTGGTCGCCTTCGCCTCGCTGGTCGACACCCGCGACCCCTGACGCTTACTGCCGGTCCGGCGGCATCCAGCACATGATCCGGTCGAAGATGGCGCGTACGTCGGGTGGTGGTCCGAGGGCGGAGTCGTAGACGTGCAGGTCGGAGATGGCGTCGACGAACTGTGTGCCGAGGTAGAGCATCAGTGCGATGCGTTGGTGGCGGAAGCTGACGGTGAGGTCGAGTCGGGCGTCGGCGCAGGGCCAGGGTTGGGCGCAGATCCGGCAGCACCAGACCGGGCGTAATGGGAGATGGAGTTGCCGGCTGGCGACCGGCTTCGGGTCGATCACCAGACCGGCCCTCGTGGCGTGGCCGGTTCCCGATCGAGCAGAACGCGGCGCCGGATCACGTATTCGGCCTCGGGCAGTTCGGGCTTGCCCATCGGCTTTTCGATGCCGCGCACGGTGATCCATTCGGTGTCATTCGCCCCCGCGTCCATCGGCAGGTGCGTGATCCGCAGGTGGAGATCATCCATGGCGTCCTGGTGGCCGGGCGCGTTGCCGCCCCGGTGATAGTCGTCCGCCTCGGCGTGGACGATGTCGCCGACGTTCAGCGGGAACGGCCGCCCGGTCATCCCCGGTATCCGTTTCGCCGGGCGATGTCATAACCGAGTCGTTGGCCGTACGTGATGAGGTGCTGCCGGTGCACGGCGGTCGGCTCGTCCGCCCAGGCCGGGGGAGCCGGCGGCGGCGGTGCCGGGGTTGCCGGGGGCGGGCTCGGCGTGAGCAGGCGCAGGATGAGGTCCCACCAGAACTGGACGACGAACATCGCACTCCTTCGGTGATTGGAATGCGGGGCCGTCCCGTTCGGGAAGGCGGGACGGCCCCGCGCGACTCCCGCCCGTCCTTGCCGGTGGATTCGAGCGGAAGTGCTTCCCCTCCACCCTGGACCGATGACCCCAAGTACCGGAATATTGGCAACCAGCAACAACACTGACGCCCCCGACGATCCCCCGGGAAGGACCGCGAATGTCGATTCAATACGGAGGCTTGGCAAGAATCCTCAAGTTTGCCCGCGCCAAGTCCGGGCTGACGCAGGATCAGCTCGCCGAACGGTTGAACGTGTCGACGTCGCTCATTGCCAAGATCGAAACAAATCGCGTGGTGCCGCAGTCCGACACGGCGCGAGCACTTGACGTCGTGTTCGACTCCGGGGAGTTGTTCCAGGAAATGTCCGCCGAGGCGCGGGCCTCCTCCGGCGGCTCGCAGTGGATCAGGCCGTGGCTGGACTACGAGGAGCACGCCACCATGGTCCGAAGCTTCGAGTTGGCGGTGGTCCCCGGCCTGCTCCAGACCGAGGCGTACGCCCGGGCCATCCTCCGCGACGCCGGAACGCGCGTGCCGGACCTGGACGTCGCGGTGGCGACGCGGATCGAGCGGGCCCGTGTGCTGCACCGGGGCGAGCAGGCGTGCCGGCTCTTCGCCGTGATCGACGAGGCGGTGCTGCGCCGCTCCGTGGGTGGGCCGAAGGTCATGGCCGACCAACTGCACGCGATCGTGCAGGCGTGCTCCCTGCCGACCGTCAGCGTCGCCGTGGTGCCGGCCTCGGCGGGCGCGTATTCCGGCCTCAACGGACCGCTGGCGCTCGCCAGCGTCGACGGCCGGACGGTCGGATTCCTGGACGACCCCCTGGACGGCCGGGTGGTCGAGGACCCGGAGCGGGTCAATGCCCTGGAAGAGGTCTGGGAGACCGTCCGCGAGTACGCTCTACCCGGACGCCCGTCCCTCGAACTGCTCATGGAGGCAGCGGAATCATGGAGCTGATCAATCTGCCGCGCTGGCGGAAGTCCTCCCGCAGCAACGGGCAGGGCGGCAACTGCGTCGAGGTGGCCGACAACCTCGCCGACCGCGTGCTGGTCCGCGACACGAAGAACCGCGACGGCGGCACGCTGACCTTCGCCCCCGAGGCGTGGCGCGCCTTCGTCGGCTTCGCCAAGCAGGGCTGACCAACCTTCGGCAACACCCCCGCACCTGCACAGGTGCGGGGGTGTTGCTGTGTCCGGAGCCGGGCGGCGTCGGGCTCACCCAACGGCGGCCGGTGCCGGGTCGCGGGCCCCTCGACCAGGCGGATGTCCTTCCGCGACCGGTCGAGGGCCCGCTCGGTGACCCGGCGTCTCCCTCACTCAGGCTGGCAGCAGGGTGAACCGTGCCGAGCTGCCGATGGCCGTCTGGTCAGCGATGAGCGGACCGGCGCCGGCGTTGGAGGAGCCCACGTACCGGCCGTTCACGGTCGCCCGCAGACTCACCGTGCCATCCGAGTTCTTCACCAGCGTGAACGTCTCCCAGCTCCCGACGGCCGCCCGATTGGCGATCAGGGGTCCGGCGCCGGCCTGTTCCGCGGACACGTACTGGTTGTTCACCCGCGCCCGCAGTGCCACGTTGCCGTTGCCGAGGTCCACCAGGCCGAAACGCTCCCACTCGCCGACCGCCCCGACGACCGTGACCAGGTTCCCCGCACCCGCGTCCGACGCGCTCACATACTTGCCGTTGACCACGGCCTGTAGCGCGACCGTGCTTTCCGACGGCGACGGCGACGGGGTGGGCGTCGGAGTGGCACTGCCGGTCAGGATCCGTAGGGCGTCGACCATCCCGAGCGCGGTGGAACTCTTGTTGACGATCCGGATCGTGTGTGTGCCGCTGGCCATCCCGTACCGGCTGAACACCACCTGTTGCACCTGGCGCGCGCCGGTGGCGTTCAGGTTGACGTTGGCCTGGAACACGTCATCGAGGTAGACGTCGACGTTGCCCATGTCGCCGTTGCGCTCGGAGATGTACTCCACACCGGTGCCCACGAACGTGTACTGCGCGACCGCACCGACGGCGAACGTGTGGTGAGTGTCGTCGTTGTAGTCACCGACTCCCCGATTGTTGGTGACAGCCCAATTGTTGTCGTAGGTGAGAAGAGTGTCGTTGACCATGGTGCTGGCCGCGTTGTCGGAGGTGCGCCCGTCGAGATAGTTGACCGTCTGGGTGACGGTCAGACCGACCAGGTGCTGCATGTCGACCCGGCTCCGCTCCTCGGCGATCACCTGCGCCAGCATGGTCTTGCCGGACTGGTTGGCGCTGATGATGAGCTGGTCGAACAGCTTGTTCACATCGTCGATCATCTTCTGGGTGAGGATGACCCGGTCAGCCGTGCCGGTCTTGATGGCGTCCAATACCGGTGCCATCGTCTGTACGGTCTGGACGAACTGAACCAGCAGGTCACCTTCCAGCGTCAGTACCGCATCGAGGTCCGGGCTGAAGACGTAGTAGAGCCTTTCGTAACGGCTCAGGGCCGGCGACGACCCGGACTCCATCACGTCCCGGACGTGCAGCAGTGCTGCGAGCACCTCGTCCTCAGCCGCGCCGTTCGGGTTCAGACCGGTCGCGTGCTCGGTGATCGCCGCCGCCGCCACGCAGCTGATGGTGGTGCCGCCGCCGGAGCAGCCCGCCGGAAAGGTTTCCTTCATGCCGTCCAGTACGCCGACCGTGTCCCAGGCCTGGGTGGTGGCCGCTACCTGCGAGGACGTTGCCCCGAACAATTCGGCGGCGGATTGGATCCAGCCGACGCGGGCGGAGGCGAAGTTCGCGAACGAGGGCGTGCGGTACGTGAGCGTGCGGTACGCGATCTTGGCAGCCTGGTCGGTGCCGACGGCGTTGGCCAGGTTGTAGAAGGCGTAGTTGGGGATGCCGCTGTTCGTGTGCACGCCGCCGTGATCGGAGCAGGTCAGAACGTACTTGCTCATGTTCGCCGGCTGGTTGTGCGAGGCCGGGTCCGCCATGCTGCGGATGGCGCCGACGATACTGTCACCGCCCATGATCCAGTCGTTGGCGCCCTTGACCGACTTCTCGACCATCTCACCGAAGATGTCCGAGTAGCTCTCGTTGAGCGCCCCGCTCTGGAATTCGTATTCCAGTCCCGAGCTGGTTTCCGTGATGCCGTGGGTGAGTTCGTGCGCGGTGACGTCCGTGGTGACCATGCCCGCGCCGAAGGTCATGGAACTGCCGTCCCAGAAGGCGTTCCGGTAGTTCACGCTGTAACGGACGTTCGCCTTGAGCGGCGAACCGACACCGTCGAGGCCGTCGCGGTTGAAGTTCTTGGCGAAGTATTCGTAGGTGGCGCCCAGCGCGTCGTAGGCGGCGTCCGCGTCGGCGATCCCGCTCGCTGCCTGACCCTCCACCCGTACGATCCGGCCCTGCTGGGTGGTGATCCCGGCCGAGTCGCGGATCTCCCGGTGCAGGCCGTTCTTGATCATCGACTGGGCCGCGACGATGTGGCGATCCCGCAAGGCGTCCACGAAGTACCTGTTCACCGTCTCGCCGGCGTTGCCCCGCAGCTCCACCTGCCAGGTCAGGAAGGCCAGGCTGCGCAGCCCTTCCTGCGGACGCCCCGCGTAGACGACCAGCTTCGGCTCACTGACCAGCTCCCCGTCGGGAAGCGCGTTCCGGGCGCTGCGGACCGCAGCCTCGCGGTTCACACTCGGCACCGTCGTATCGGGGAACACGATGTCCGGCCGGAGACCGTTGGCCACCGACGACACGGTGCTGCCGTCCTTGTCGATCTGCACCTGGACGCGGGCGCCGTACACCGCGACGCCACCGTGCTGCTGCTCGAACGAGACGTGCCGCATCCCGAGGTCGTCGCGTTCGTCGTGGCTCTGACGCAGCATCGTGGTCGGGTCGGCCACGCCGAACACCTTGGCGTTGGCGCGCAGCCAGCTCGGCAGATCCTTGCGCAGCGGGCTGCGCAGGGCCAACACCGACGGAGTGCCGGTGGCGGCATTCTGTGCGACGGCGAACCGGTCACCGGCCTCGACCCGCAGCGCGGACAGAGCCTGCTCGACACCCTCCGGACGGAACGGCCGCGCCGACGCGCCAGGCACGGGTGTGGCCGGGGCGGCTGCCGCCGCGTTCGACAGCAGCAGCGGCATAACGGCCAGCGAGGCGACCGCCACCATGCCGATCCGACGGCGACGGCCGGTGGCCGGCTGGTCGATCCGGGCGGCTGCCGGGGTACGGAACGCCACCAGCGCGCCGCCGACGAGCAGGGCACAGGCAGCCGACGCGATGCCGGCGAGCACGGCCGACACCGAGAGATCCACCAGGGAACCCGTGGTGGGTTGCACGCTGACGAGAACGGCGGCGCCGGTCAGCGCGCCGTAGCCAGCCGACGCGCCGGCCAGCAGCGACCAACGCGGGAGCGCGTACCGGCCTGAGGCGGAACGCGCCAGCGAGCCCAGCACCGCGCCACCGACGAGCGGCCCGGTCACCAGGAGCACCAGGGCGGAGCCGCTTCCGATGACGTCGGCCGCCGTCATGCGCCCGGAGATGTTCAGCACCACCGAATGCCACTCGATCGGCACACCGCTGGCGGCGGCCAGCGCGGCCAGGACGCCAGCCACGTCACGACCGAGGAGTTGGGCGGCGAAAGCGTCGAAGCCGCCGCTGCCGCCGACCGCCTTGAGCGCGAGCCAGGTGACCGCCAGCGCGATTGCCAAGCTGAGCAGGCCGGCACCACCAATGACTCCAAGTATTCGTCCGAATCGTCGGCCGAACACAGCGCGAATTGAATTCACGACACCTCCAGGGCAAGGGGAATCACCCGTCAAAAACCGCACGCGAATACCGGATCGAATCAACCGCTCCAGTCGTACGCCGTTGTTCTGTGGCGCCGGATGTGGTTACTGACAGGTAGCGTCATCGGGTGCTTGGGTTTCCGATGATCTAGGGAAAATGCGTGCGGATACTATGACTTCCCCAGCGTCCTGTCCAATGGCGCTTAATGAATGCGCGTCGTCGCGTTGTCGTGAAACCGCAGAGTGAACACTTCCCCTTTGTGACTCTGCTGGTCACGGCAGGTACAAGCAGCCCTGATATCGATGAGGGACGGAATTTGAGCGGGGCGGCAGTCGATCAAAGTCGATGCCCCACCGGCGATCCTCGCCAAGCCGCTTCACCCCACCCCACCCCACCCCACCCCACCCCACCCCACCCCACCCCGATCCCGCCCCCCGCCCCATCGCCTCGCCCCCCTCCCCTCGCCCCGTCGATCTAGGGCAAATCCGGGTACACGGAGATCACCTAGCGACGAATTGCCCTAGATCGACGAGGCGGTGCGGTGCGTGCGGGGCGGGGAGGGGAGGGGGGAGGGGGGAAGGGGGGGTCAGGTGAGGGGTACGACCTCGAACTCCAGGAGGTTCGCGCCGGTGGAGACCGGCTTGGGTCGTTCCCCGGAGGGGGTGCCGCCCTGGCCGTGCGCCTCGCGAGCCGGACCACTCGCCCACGCCTGGTACGCCTCTTCGCTCTCCCACTTCGTGTAGACGAAGTAGCGGGTCTCCCCGCCGACCGGGCGGAGCAACTCGAAGCCGAGGAACCCGGGCTGGTTGTCCACCGCGCCCTTACGGGCGGCGAAGCGCCGCTCCAGTTCCTCGCCAGCGCCCGGAGGGACCTCGATAGCGTTGATCTTCACGACTGCCATGGCACCAGCCTAGGCCGGGCCGCCCGGACCGTCCGTACGCCTCACGGCGTGTCCGCACACCATGACGAGTGCTGATCCGAGCCGGCTTGCGCCACGCGGGTGGTTGCGGCCCTGGCCGGTGGCGAATACCGCGGCCGGGCGGAGAGTTTCGCGGGTACGTCGACGACGGTCTCACCGTCGGCCACGAGGCGTTGGATCAGGCGCGTGGTGTTGTGCGTTCGGTGCCGCCGTGGACGTCGCGGTACCTCGACGGCGGAATCCCGTACCGCCTCAGGAATGCCAAGCGGAGCGTCTCGGCCGAGCCGAACCCGCAGCGGGCCGCCACGCTCGGCAGCGGCAGTGAGGTGGTGACGACGAGGTGCGCGGCTGCCGCTGTGCGGGCGTGTCGGACGAAACGACCGGGCGTCTGGCCGACGTGGGTCAGGAACTGTCGGGTCAGGTGTCGCGGGCTGACCCCGGCGACGCGGGCCAGCGCCGCCATGCTGACGTCGCCGTCCAGGTTCGCGTTGATGTGGTCGACCGTGCGCCGTACGACGTCGTGATCAGGTGGCGGCGCGGCCGTGAACATGCTCATCTGAGCCTGGTTGCCGGGGCGCTGGAGGTACGTAACCAGGTTGCGGGCGACCAGACGGGCGAGTTCGACGCCGTGATCCTCCTGGACGAACGCCAGCGCCAGATCCAGCGCGCTGGTGACGCCGGCTGCGGTGGAAATGTTCCCGTCCCGGATGTAGATCGGGTCGGGGTCGACTTCGATGTGGGGATACTGCGCGGCGAGCGCGTCGGCGAACCGCCAGTGGGTGGTCGCTCGCCTGTTGTCGAGCAGTCCGGCAGCGGCCAGGACGCTGGCACCAGTGCATACCGACGCTACCCGTCGGCTGACCCGGGCCAACCGCTGGACGTGGGCGATGACCAGCGGGTTCGTGGCAGCCCGAGCGTGACCGAGGCCGCCTGAGACGATCAACGTGTCGACTGGCCCGGTGAGCCGTTCAAGCGCCTGCCCGCTCTGCAACACCAGTCCGGGACCGCACGTGACCGGAAGCCGTCCCGGGCTGACCACCGTGACCCGGTACGGCGTTCGCAGATCGCCGATCCCGTTCGCCATGCCGAGAGTCGTTGTCACACAGGCAATGTCGAGTAGTTCGGCGTCGTCGTAGCCGACGATCGCGACAGGTCGTGCGTCCACAGTGGGAGCCTAGGCCCGACGGACCGGCATCCCACAGTTCCGGACCTGCCCCGGCGCAACAATGGTGCGACGCGCGGGACGCGGCAACGGTGTGGTCATGACAGAGAGATCCTCCACGCTCGACACGGTCACCGACCCGGATGGTGACACGGATGCGACCCGACCAGCCGGATGGCTGCGCGTGGCGTCGGCGCTGGCTCACCGGTGGCCGACCTGGCTGGCGCTTGCCTTCGCCGCCATCAACCTCGCCGACCTGGGCGACGGCCTCGAGTACACGTTACTGCTTGTCCTTCTCGCTGCTGTATATCTGATTGTCACGGTCCTCGACCGACCACGTGCCACGTGGCCGGTGCTGTATGCGTTGGTGGCCGCCGTTGTGTGCCTGCGCCTGCTCGACGTCGATCCAATGCCCGTACTGGTGGTCGTCGCGGTCGCGGTCGTGGCGGTGGGCCTGATCAAAGGCCGACTGCGCAGGCCCGGTCTGTACGCGCTACAGTCACCGGCCGCAATGGGGATCATCGCGCTCGGCCTGGCTGCCCTGTCCGTACCTGCCGACATCGGACGTTATCTCGTCGCCGCCGGTCTGCTGGGCCACGCCGTTTGGGATGCTATCCACTGGCATGCCAACAAGATCGTCAAACGGTCCTTCGCCGAGTGGTGCGGCGTGCTTGACCTCGTTCTCGGCCTAGGGATCCTGATCCTCGTCGGCTGAGCCGCCGCGGCCGTCGCAGGTACGTCTCCCACGGCGATGTCAGCCGCTGAGCAGCCAAACCGCGCACCTCGGTCGGGTGCACCCCCATGTCGAGATCGGTACGACTGATTTTGCTGAGCCGGACTGCCGCTAGCATCGTCGGCATGGCGACGCGGCTCGTTCAGATCAACATGAAGGCTCGGGACGACTCCGCGCTGGGCGGTTTCTGGGCGGCGGCGCTCGGCTGGGGTGTCTCCAGCGAGGGACCGGGCGTGACCAACCTCGAACCCGAGGGCTTCGTCTACCCCGACCCCGTCGCCGTCTGCCTCGACCTCGTTGTCTCCCCGGAACCCAAGACGGCGAAGAACCGCGTGCACGTCGACCTCGCCACCACCTCGGCGGTCCATCAGGCGGAGGTGGTGGCGCGCCTGAGAGATCTCGGCGCAACACCTGCCGACGTAGGCCAGGGCGACGTCCGATGGGCGGTCATGGTCGACCCGGAGGGCAACGAGTTCTGCGTGCTGGACCCCCGACCGCTCTACCGAGACACCGGACCGATCGCCGCGGTAGTGGTCGACTGCGCGGATCCGCGAGCCATGGCCCGCTTCTGGGGCAAGGCGATGGACTGGGCCCTGCACGAGGTGACCGATCACCAGGCGGTACTGCGTTCCGCCAAGGGCGTTGGCCCATATCTGGAGTTCATCCGTACACCCGACGTGAAGACCGGGTGGAACCGCGTCCATCTCGACGTCCGCCCGTACCCGGGTGACGACCTGGCGGCCGAGGCGGCCAGACTGCGGGCTCTCGGCGCCACCGTCATCGACCTGGGCCAAGACGACGTCCCGTGGACCGTCCTCGCCGACCCGGAGGGCAACGAGTTTTGCCTCCTCACCCCGGGCTGACCCTCGCCGCTCAGTTACCGCGCGAGGTGTCCGGCGTGCCGAGTCTGGGCTCCAGGACGACCACCGCGGTCTCGGACGGCCGCCGCGCCGCGTAGGCGTCCAGTTTGGTGTCGATTTCGCGCCAGCGGGCCCACAGCCGCATCCGTTCGTCGGCTGTTGCGGCGCGACCGCGCACCAACCGCCGCCCGTCGACCAGATCAACGGTGGAATCCGGGTGCGCCAGCAGGTTGAGCCACCAGGCGGGCTCACCCTCGCCCCACCCGTTCATCGCCAGCGATACCAGATTCGGACCGTCCTCCAAGTACGCGATGATGACGCTGTGCTGCCGGCCGGTGCGGCGCCCGGTGGTGGTCAGCCGCAGCGTCCCCCAGGCATTGGCGCGTGGCCGCCACAGTCCGACTCGGCCAGCAAAGACCCGGTACACGCCCCGATGCACCGACCAGGCCAAGCGAATGAACCATCTCGGCGGAAGGTGCGGTGGTTTCGCCTGGCGCTCGACCGACATGGCGACCTCCTGCACGCTCAACTGGCTGCGGACATAGACAGGACGCTAGTCCCTTCGGTAGGCGGCCGGTAGAGCCGAACGGCCCGCCGATGCGCGCTGCATCTCCTCCTCGTCGGCGTTGCGTCGGCGCAGCCAGTCGAGCAGAGCGTTCCCTTGTCGAAGAACTGAGCCGCTGCTCGCCGAGACGGCGTGGGGCATTCCACTTGTCGCCGCCGACCAGCCAGACCCTCCGGTGGTCATCGACACCGGGTCAGGATGGCGACCGTACCTTCATCGACTTTCCTTTGCCTGCGTCGACTTTGCGCTTACCGCCGCGATCGACCAGGAGGGCGCGGCAGTGAACGCGTGCGAGCTGCCACCGGACCAGGTGTCCTCGGTGATGGCGCGCTTTGACCGCGTACCGTTGCCGGATTCGCCTATGTGGATCGAGGCTGAGGACTCGCCCGTCCGTTGGTACCCGCGGCTTCACCGTTGCTCGGTATGCGGAACTGTCGACGAGCGGATGTCTCCACCGGTGCCGGTCCAAGGTTGGCGGACCGCTGGCGCTGGTTGGCGCGAGCCAGGATGACACGCGGGCGGACCCGCGCAGGTGCCGGCCGACCTCCGATCGCCAGGAGCAGCAAGTCGGGCCGCCGACAACTGACGACACGCCGCCCGGCTGAGCATGAAGTACAAATGAAACAGCTCGATGATTGACTTCGCACGGAAGATCTTGGCCGGTCTGCCCGACGTTGAAACCGGGTTGGATCGGGACAGCGAGAGGTCGAATTGTCGGTATCAGTGCTTGACCTGTCGGTACCAGCAAGGCCGATGCACAGCCGGATCGATCGTGGGGTCCGATTGACGCCGGAAGGGCGGCCTGCTGGCTGACCGGGCCGTCAAGATCGTGGGAGGGGAACGAGCGTGACACCGGTGGCCGCTGCCAAAGGACAGGTGACGGCTCACCGACGGTTCTGGCGCTCGACAGGAAGCTCACGCGAAGGCGACGAGGGTCGCTACGAGGAGGACTGAGCAATGACCAAAGGTATGGGCAGGGTGATCTGCGACATCACGATCTCGATCGACGGGTACTCGGCCGGGCTCAACCAGACCGAGGAACGCCCGTTCGGCGACGACGGCGGTGACGGCTCGGGCGACAAGCTGCACGCCTGGATGTTCGACACTCCGGAGGAGAACCGGGCCGAGGTCGACCAGTGGACCGCCGCCAAGGCATTCATCATGGGGCGCAACATGTTCGGCCCAGTGCGTGGCGAGTGGGATCGGCAGTGGAACGGCTGGTGGGGCGACAATCCGCCGTTCCACGCCCCGGTCTTCGTACTCACCCACCACGCGCGCGACGCGCAGCCAATGGACGGTGGCACCACGTACTACTTTGTCACCGACGGAATTGAGTCGGCACTGGCACAGGCACACGCTGCGGCCGGCGACGGCGATGTCGTGATCGCGGGCGGCGCGACCGCCATCAACCAGTACCTCGCCGCCGGCCTGATCGACGAGCTGCGGCTGCACATTGTGCCGCTCACGCTCGGCGCCGGCACGCGGCTGTTCGAGGGCGTCCCGCCGCTGAAACTGGAGCAGGTGAAGTCGCGGGCAGCGAGCCTGGTCACGCACGTGACCTACCGCGTGCTGGGCTGAGCCGGAGGGCGGTGTTGCGCGACGACCAGCGGGTTGCAATACCGCGCTTCGGGCTCGGACTGACACTGCTGACGCCGGGCTTGGCCATCGACCTTGCCGACGGCGGCGGCGCCGCGCGCGTCGTCTGTTCCTTCGCCGTCACCGGGCGGCGCACCGATGGCTGAACCGGTTCGCGGGCACGTATCACGTTCGGCACACTGGCGGTACCAGGTGACTCAGGTGGTGTTCGCGAGCGGCGAGGGGTTGAGTCTGGCAAAGCCTTCCTGCCGCTGATAGGGGAAGTACGGGTACGGCGCGGTGCGGGTGCTGGCAGTGTCGAGCCGGGCTGTCTGTTCGGGTGTGAGTGACCAGCCGACAGCGTCGATGTTCTGCCGCAGTTGTGCTTCGTTGCGGGCGCCGATAATGACGGTGGCTACCGTGGGTCGTCGTAGTAGCCAGTTGACCGCGATTTGTGGCACTGCTCGCCCGGTTTCCCGGGACAGGTCTTCGAGGACGTCTACGACGCGGAACAGGTGCTCGTCGTCGACCGGCGGGCCGTATGCGGCGGTGGCGTGCAGCCGGCTGGTGGCGGGTGGCGGTGTGTCGCGGCTGATCTTGCCGGTGAGTCGTCCCCAGCCGAGTGGGCTCCACACCACGGCTCCGACGCCTTGGTCGAGGCCCAGGGGCAGCAGTTCCCACTCGTAGTCCCGGCCGACGAGGGAGTAGTAGACCTGGTGTGCCACGTACCGGCTGCGGTGGTCCCGGTCGGCTGCGGCGAGGGACTTCATGAGTTGCCAGCCGGCGAAGTTGGAGACGCCGAGATAGCGGATCTTCCCGTCCCGTACCAGGTCGTCGAGTGTCGCTACGACCTCTTCGACGGGTGTTGCGGCGTCGAAGGCATGTAGCTGAAACAGGTCGATGTGGTCGGTGCCGAGTCGACGCAGGGCCGCCTCGACCGATCGAATGAGCCGCGCGCGTGAGGTTCCCGCGTCGTTGGGTCCGTCGCCGGTGGGCAGGCCACTCTTGGTCGAGATCATGACGGCGTCGCGTCGGCCTTTGATCGCTTGTCCCAGCACCTCCTCGGACGCGCCGTCGGAGTACACGTCCGCTGTGTCGAACATGCTTATCCCGGCGTCCAGACAGATGTCCACGAGGCGTCTTGCCTCGCGGGCGTCCGTGTTGCCCCAGGCGCCGAAAAGCGGTCCGGAGCCGCCGAAGGTGCCGGCGCCGAAGCTGAGGGCGGGCACGGTGAGTCCGGATGCCCCAAGTCGTCGGTACTCCACGATGACAGCCTTCCGTTAAGGGGACTACAGTTCCGTTAATGTGTGGGCTACGATAGCAGCCACCCGCAGTTAAGGGAACTGGAGACCCGTTATGGCCGTCGGTGTGATCCGACCCGGAGGGCGGACCGCCCGGGTCCGCGCCGCCGTACTACGAGCTGCCGGTGACGCACTCGTCGAGCACGGCTTCGACCGTCTCGACCTCGCGGACGTGGCGCGCCGCGCCGAGGTGGGCAAGACAACGGTCTACCGCCGCTGGGGTACGGCCGCCGGCCTCGTCGCCGACCTGCTGACGGACATGGCGGAGCAGTCGCTGCCGCGAGCCGACACTGGATCGCTGATCGGGGACCTGCGCGCCAATGCCCGGCTGGTGCAGCGCACCCTGGTCGACTCGCGTCAGGGTGCACTGTTCCGGGCGGTCATCGTCGCCGCGACCTGCGACTCCCGCGCCGCTGAGGCTCTCCATCGCTTCTACGCCGTCCGGATCGCCGAGTGGGTCCCCTGCGTGGAGCAGGCTGTGCGGCGGGGGGATCTGCCCTTGGGCACGGACGCGGCCGAGGTCATCCGTGCCGTCTCAGCACCGCTCTACTACCGTCTGCTCGTCAGCGGAGACCCCATCGACGAGGCCACGGCAGACCGGGCCGCCGAAGCGGCAGCGGCAGCCGCCCGCGCCGGCGTCCACGCGGCCAGCGGTCCCAACTGACGACACCGCCCATCCGGATCTGCCGCCGACCGTGCGCGCAGGCGGACGCCGAGCCGTCACGCTCGGTGGTCAGCGTCCCGTGACGCGGCATCCTGAACTGTCGATGAGCGTGCACCTGATCTTGCGCTCGGTCGCACAGGCCTCCGGAGTCGATGACAGTGCGCTGTGGACGCTCAGGCCGCACCGTGCAGGGCTTGGTGTAGATGGATGGCGTATGCCTTGGGGTGGGTGGTGTTGCCGTTGTGGCCGCCGGGGAACTCGGCCAGGTCGCTGTCGAGGAGTGCGGCGAGTTCTTGGGCGCATCGGTAGTCGAAGACGGTGCGTGGGGTGGTGCGCCCGGCGGCGGGGATGATGCGGATGTCGGTAAGTGCGGCGATGTCGGCGATGTCCAGGGTGTCTCGTGTGATCGCGGTGAAGTCGTGTCGGATGAAGGTGTCGAAGTTGGCGATCCGTTGGGGTGTCATGGGTTGCGGGGTCAGGTTGGACTCGGCGTCCTGGTTGGTGGGGTCGATGCCGAGGGCGGTGGCGATTTGTGGGAGGGCGGCGGGTAGCCCGCCGTCGCGGTAGAGGTGCTGCAGGTCGGCCAGTTCGTGTTCGTGGTGGGCGCGTTCGGCCGTGGGTAGCAGCCATGGGGCGACGGGTTCGTGTGCGATGAAGGTGCTGATCTGGCCTGAGTGGCGGACGGCGAGGTGGAGTCCGATGACGGCGCCGAGGCTGCAGCCGAGCATGAGGGCCGGCTTGTCGGTGAGAGCGGCGAGCAGGTGGTGCACGTCGTCGGCGTGCTCGGTCAAGGTGCCCGGCCGTGTCGGGTCGGTGAGGGTGCTGCGGGATAGTCCGCGGCGGTCGTAAGTGAGCACGGTGTAGTTGGCGGCGAGGTGGTGGACCAAGTCGGTGCTGCGGTTGGCGTCGCCTTCGCCACTCTGACTGATTAGCAGCAGGGGTCCGGTGCCGCGGACCTCGTAGTAGAGGGTGGCGCCGGGGACCGGCAGCGTGCCGGTCGTGGTGGTTTGAGTGCTGGTCATTGGGGCCTCCGCCATGGTCGTTGTGGTGACTTGACGATCACCATAACCCATCCGATTGGATGCATCTAGCCTGATGTATCTGGTTGGATGTATTGTTGGTCACGTGAACGGAATCGAGTTGTTCCTGCTGGGACGGACATTGATGAAGATCGGCGAGGAGGCCATCCCGACCGACGGGGTCGGTCAGTACTCCACCAGCCACCGGTCTGTGCTTATCGTCGCCAGCGATATCCGCGCGTACCCGGGCAGTTCGATCGGTGAGATCGCCGAGCGGACCGGGTTCCCGCAGAGCAAGGTGTCTGCCTGCGTTGCCCGGCTCCGTGAGGCCGGCGCGATCGACACTGAGGCTGACCCCACCGACCGCCGGCGGCTGCTGGTGCGGCCAGCGGCGCGAATCTCCGCCCGCGTCGATCGGGTCCGCTCGGCCCCGATCGAGGGCGCCCTCGCCGCGGCGCTGGGCACCGATGACCCACAGCGGATCGCTGAGGTGGCGGCCGCCTTGGACACGCTCGCCCGGCACCTCACACCTCAGGCGCTCGCCCGGCTCCGGACCACGTCCAACTCCTTGCCCAGCACCGGCTGACCGCCGCCACCACCCGTACGCGCCTGTGCGTGAGGCCGTACGCCGACAGGTCCGAGCGATCGGGCTCTGCCCAAGATCGAGTGCACGGATTTGCCGCCGTCCGTGCGCGCACGAGGGCGACGAGCCGTCACGCTCGGTGGTCGGCGTCCCGCCACGTGCGGCATACGGATTTGTCGATGAGCGGATGGTTCGTCGATACCGGCAGTGACATGATCAACCTATGGCGGACAACTTGTTTACGTCCGGGCTCTCCGCCTTTGACCAGCTTGGGCGAGGTTGTACATGTGACATACGGGGCCGACCCTGTTAATCCTCATCGCCGCCACGGTCTTCCTGGTCCGCCTCGCAAGACCCTGACCGCCTGCCTCGACCCCCAGGGAAGATAGTCGATGGGCTAGCTTCCCTAGCTAGCCGCGATCCGCCGGCCCTCCCGGCCGTCGGTAGATGTCCCCGAAGGTCGTCCTTGGCTGGGCGTCGAGGCGCGGCCGATCGGCAGTACATCGATCGTCAAGCTGAGCATAGGAGCAAAAGGGTGCACTTGAGGCAGACCATGATCCCCTCCATCGCGGTCGCGGTCGCGGTGGCCATGACAGTGGCGGGATGCGGAGGAGCCGCCGAGTCCGGCCCGGCGAGCGCTCCGAGCCAAAGCGCCAGCGCGGTCCCATCGACCCCGCCGCCCTCGGCACCCGCAGGGAACAAGCTTGGCGATGCGATTCCCTTTGACGAGAACACCTCGACCATCACGTTCTACGGTTACAAGCACAACGCCACGCAATTCGGAAAGCCATCAGACAGTGCCTATGTCTATGGCGCAATCGACCTCAAATACTGCCTCAAAAAACTGCCCAAGGGATACTCCGCTGTCTCGATTGGCACCTCAAACTGGGTATTGAAATTCGGGGACGTTTCAATCAAGAGCACTGGCCACGCTGGCGGCAACGGCATGAAGCCCGAGTATCCCGACCGGAAGGAAATCAAGGTCGGGACCTGCGTTCGTGGTTGGCTTGAGTTCAAGGTACCCAAGGACGGAAAGCCGACTGCAGTGGAATACACGCCAGCAGGGGCTCCCGAACCAATCACTTGGACTCCGTGACCTTACCGTTCCAGCACCTGCGGCTGAGAGCCGGCCGAGGCACCCGGCCCGACACGGGCGCGAATCATCGACCTGACCCGGACGACCCCACCTTGAGATTGTTTACTTGGGGCAGGCGTGTTCGTGTACAGTTATTGCGGTTGGGGCAGCAATAACTGTACACAAACCCCTTCGACTCGACGATCGGCAGCATCGCGTCGTCCTGCCGGACGTCGTCAATCCCAATGATGACGCGCTCCACCCAACGTCCCTCGATTGGCCCCTTGCCCTCCAGCTTCATGCCAAGTTCGACGAAAAACGAGATAACAGCGTCAAGGTCGTCGACAACGATGAGGACGTTGTCCATCCGCTGACTCGTCATGCCGGGCTTCCTTGGCGTTGTACGGCCACGGTGGCCGCATCCACTTTTGAGACGGAGCCGCCAAGCCATTCTCGGCATCCTTGCAACGTTTTCTTCGGGAACCTCTTGACGCGGCAGTGCCCGTCACACGCCGGTCGTACCGCTTCGGACGAAACACCGCAGGTCAGAGAGCCTTTCGCTACTTTGCGGGGCCAACACTGACGCTCAGCCGGGCCTTGAAGCCCATAAGTAGCAAACCTCGTCGGATCGTCGGTGTGTACCCATTTGCCGCCGACCGTGCGCGCAGGTAGAGGGCAAGCTGTCACGCTCGGTGTTCGGCGTCCCGTGGTGCCCGGCATCCTGAACTGTCAATGACAGTGCACCTGGTGGTCCCGGGCATATCGCTACCGTGCGCCGTACTGGCGGCGGCACTCTGCGGAAGCGGGAGCCGGGGGTTAGGTATGGAGCGCACGGCGGTAGATCCCCGGGCCTTCCTGCGTGAAGCCGATCTGTTCATAGGTACTGTTCGCCACCGGCAGCACCGGTTTGGACACGACCCGGATGGCAGGAGCACCGGCCACCACGGCTCGCCGTACTGCCTCCCGGATCAGCGTTAGGGCGACCGCTTGCCCGTCTTTGGTCTGTTCAGCGACAACATCATCGATACGGGCCTTCACTCCGCCGGGAGCCCGGTAAACCGCGAGCGTGAGTGTGCCGCGGATGCCCCCGTTACGTCGGCCCGCAAGAACCTCGACCGCCACCCCAACTACATCCTCGCCGCCTACATGGCCTCCGGAACGTAACGGCCTAACAAGCGGCTTCGCCGATGTGAGTGCGCCGAGTGTCTGTCGGAATCGATTGCGACACCCGCTTCGGCCGGTCGGCCGATATTTGCCTCGGGGTGTCTCGTCGGCTCTCGGCAGATCGCGCCATCGGCGCGGATTCTCCGTATGATCGGTGAGGTCGAGATCGAGGAGTGGAATTGTCTCGCGAAATAATTGACAACACCCTTGACCATTTCAAGAGGCACCCGCGTGACGATGTTGGTTCTCACGGTGCGCCGGCATCACCTCCGCGCCCGCTTCCGAACTCAATGCCTTCGCCATTGTTGTGGCCGCGTGCCCTTTGTTGGCGCTGCTGTTGTCGGTCGAACTGCTCAACCCTGCTTCGAAGCGGCATCGCCTCCAAGCTGCCACATTTCATAATTCCCACATTCTGCCGTGATCTCGGACGTCGCCTGAGCCGCGGAGAGGAAGTCGTCGACCAGCGGCGAGGCGCGCGATTCCGCTACAGCGAGGCACACCTGGTCGGGTGCCAGATCCAGGATGGGCACATAGCTGACCTCCGGATGCGAATAGAATACGGTCGCCGAACGGGCCAGGAACGAGATGCCCCGGCCGGCCGCGACATGCTCGAGCGTCTCGTCCACCCCGCGCACCCGGTATCCGGCGTCAGGGTGCGGGCGCTTGGTGGGCTGCGTGCTCGTGTCGGCATGCCAGAGCAGCGGCTCGCCGACCAGGTCGGCCTCGATGATCTGTTCCTTGCCGGCGAATCGGTGGCCGGCGGGAAGCACTGCTACCCGCGGCTCGGTGTACAGCGGGGTGACGCGCAGGCCGGCCTCGTCGATGGGCAGCCGCACATAGCCGACGTCGATGCGGCCGTCGAGCAGCATCGCGGCCTGGTCGTCTCCTTCGATCCGCCGCAGATCCACCAGTACGTCCGGGTGCTGGATGGCGAACTGCCGTACCGCTGGGGTGACCGCGATGCCCGCCCGGAAGCCGACCATCAGCCGCTGGCTGCCCTGCGCGGCCACGGTCACCCGGCGGCGGACCGCGTGCGCGGAGGCCAGCAGCGGGCCGGCGTCGGTCAGCAACTGCCGGCCGGCGTCGGTCAGCGCCACGCCGTGGCTGTCCCGGGTCAGTAGCGGAGCGCCGAGCTCCTTCTCCAGCGCGCGGATCTGCCGGCTGAGCACCGGCTGCGCGATGTGCAGCTCATCGGCGGCCCGGCCGAAGTGCAGCTTGTCGGCGACAGCGGCGAAGTAACGCAACTTGCGCAGGTCCAGATCCATGGAGCCTCCCGTTCCGGCGATACCTCCAGGGTATCGCAACGGCCGAAAGAGGTCTTGGACAACCGACTAGGGTCAATGGCACGCTCGATAAGTACTGATGGGCCGGAATTGAATTCCGTACGAGAAACATGACTCGGTACGGTTATGCGAATGGAGTCAGTCGTGGGAAAGCTCGATGGCAAGGTTGCGGTGATCACCGGTGCGACAAGTGGTATGGCGCTGGCCGGTGCGAAATTGTTTGTTGACGAAGGAGCTCACGTCTTCATCTCCGGCCGGCGGAAGGACGCGCTGGACGAAGCCGTCAAGCTGATCGGCCGGAATGTGACCGGCGTGCAGGCCGATTCGGCCCACCTCGATGATCTGGACCGTTTGTTCGAGACGGTCAAGCAGGAAAAAGGCGCGGTCGACGTGTTGTGGGCGAGCGCCGGGACGGGTGAGCAGGGCAGGCTCGGCGAGATCACCGAGGAGCAGTTCGATGCCGCGTTCTCGCTGAACGCGCGCGGCACGCTGTTCACGGTCCAGAAGGCGCTGCCGCTGTTCAACGATGGAGGCTCGATCCTCATGACCGGGTCGAACGCGTCGCTGCGGGGCTACCCCGATTGGAGTGTCTACGCAGCGAGCAAGGCCGTGCTGCCCGCCTACGCCCGGGTGTGGGTGGCAGAGCTGAGGGACCGGCGGATTCGGGTGAACGTGCTGACGCCCGGCCAGGTCGCCTCGCCGATGATGGAGCAGGTCATGGACGCGGAAATGAAGGCGCAGTTCGAGTCCGTGATCCCGCGGCGAGAGATGGGCCGCCCTGAGGAGATCGCGTCGGTCGCGTTGTTCCTAGCCTCGGACGACTCAAGCTACGTCAACGGCATGGAACTGGTCGCCGACGGCGGCACCACAGTGATCTGAGCCCGTTCGGCGAACCCTTCGACGCCCGGCCCAGCACGCCGGACCCCCGACCAACTGATTCATACACAACAAGGGAAACACACGTCATGACCACGATCAGCATCATCGGCTCAGGCAACATGGCCACCGCCATCGGCACCCGGGCGGCGCAGCACGGCCACACCATCGAGCTCATGAGCCGCAACACCGCCAAGGCTCAGGCGCTCGCCGACCAGATCGGCAACGGAGCCACCGTCGGCACGTTCGGCGCAAGGCCGGTGGGTGACATCGTCATCGTGGCCGTCCTGTACGCCGGCGCGGTCGACGTGGTCGAGCACTACGGCGATGCGCTGGCCGGCAAGGTCCTCGTCGACATCACCAACCCGTTCAACGCCGACGCAAGTGGCGTCGTGACGACCGCGGGCAACTCGGTGTCCCAGCAGATCGCCGCCGTCGCCCCCGAGGGCGCACAGGTCGTGAAAGCCTTCAACACGATCTTCGGCGGCGTCATCGCCGAGGACAAGCCCCTGGACGCGTTCTACGCCGGCGACAGCGCCGAGGCGAAGGCACGTGTCGCTGCCTTCCTGGAGAGCTTGGGCATGCGGGCCCTCGACGCAGGAGGGCTCGAGATGACCCACGTCCTCGAATGGGCCGGCATCCTCCTGGTGGGCCTGGCCCGCAGCGGCGCCGGCTTCCACATCGCCCTGGGCGCCGAGGTCCGCTGAAGCACGGTTACCGGATTACGCCAAACATCTCGCGACCGGGGAGGCATGGCGTCCCCATCCATCTTCGGAAAACAGGCACTTCATGAGCAGCATCAGCATCATCGGCCTGGGGACCATGGCCCGTGCCCTGGCCGCCCGGGTGCTCGCTGGTGGCCACGCCGTCGAGGTCGTCGGTCGCGACGCGGCCAAGGCCAAAGACCTGGCTGCCGCGCTCGGCGGCGGCGCCACGGCCGGGACATTCGGCACCGCCCCGGCCGGCGACATCGTCATCCTCGCCGTGCCGAACGCCAGCGCCGTGCCGGTCGTCGCCCAGTACGGGGACGCGCTGGCCGGCAAGATCATCATCGACATCACCAACCCCATGAAAGCCGACGCGAGCGGGCTGACCACCCCTGACGGCACTTCCGCCGCGCAGGAGATCACCAAGGCCGCCCCGGCGAGCGCGCACGTCGTGAAGGCGTTCAACACCGTCTTCGGCCACGTCCTGGCCCCGGGACGCCCATTGGACGTGCTCTTCGCCTGCGACGACGCGCGGGCCAAGGCGAGCGTATCGGCGTTCATCGAGAGCCTCGGTTTGCGCCCCCTGAATGCCGGAGGCCTGGAGATGGCGCGCTGGCTGGAAGGGACGGGCCTGCTAATGGTGAGCCTGGCCCGCCACGGCGTCGGGGACTTCAACTTCTCCCTCGGCGTCAACGTTCTGGTCTAAGCACACACCCACCACCACCTCTCGCGCCACATCACTCACTCGGAGCAGCAGAATGCGTGTTTTCGTCACTGGCGGGACCGGCCATTCCGGTTCGTACATCGTCCCCGAGCTCATCGCCGCTGGGCATGAGGTCACCGGCCTGGCCCGGTCGGACCCGGCCGCGGCGGCGCTGTCCGCGCTCGGCGCGAAGGTGCGCCGCGGCGACCTCCAGGACCTCGACGGGCTCAAGGAGGCGGCTGCGGACTCCGACGGCGTCATCCACGTCGCGCACCGGCAGGACCTGCTTTTCTCCGGCGGGATCCACGCCGTGGCCGCCGCCGAGCTCCCGATCATGCTCGCCTACGGCGAGGCACTGGCGGGAACCGGAAAGCCGCTGGTCGCGGCGGGGAGCATCGGCTCGCCCGGGCAGGGATTCCTGGGCCGGACGGCCACCGAGGAGGACCCGGCCCTTCCCAGCGGCGATGAGCACAAGGGCAGCCTGCGGGCTCGTAACGTCGTGGAGACCACCGTGATCGGCCTCGCCGAGCGGGGCGTGCGGTCTTCGGTCGTGCGGATCGCCAACATCGCGCACGACACGACCGATCGCGCCGGCTTCCTCCCGACACTGATCGCGCTCGCGAAGGAGAAGGGCTTCGTCGGCTACCCCGGAGACGGCACGAACCTGTGGAACGCCGTGCATGCCCGCGATGTCGCCTCCGTCTTCCGCCTGGCACTGGAGAAGGGCCCGGCCGGCAAATACTGGCACGCGGTCGACGACGGGGGCATCCCGTTTCGCGAGATCGCTGAGGCCATCGGCAGCCGTCTGGGCCTGCCCGCCGTGAGCGTTCCCGTGGACGAACTGGTGCTGCCGGGATACTTCGGGTTCCTCGCCAACATCGTCACGCAGAGCTACCCGGCGTCCAACCTCATCACTCGCCGGACCCTCGGCTGGGAACCCGCTCAGCCCCGCCTGCTCGCCGATCTGGACAACGGCCACTACTTCCCCGCCAGCTGACGACAAGGACCCCAATCGCAACGAGTCCGGCACATGACAAGGAGGGCGGCTCGGAATATGACCACTGTCGGATTCATCGGCAGCGGCGCCATCGGCAGCACCATCGCGCGGCTCGCCGTCGAGGCCGGGCATCAGGTCGTGCTCAGCAACTCACGCGGTCCTGAAACGCTCACGGACACGGTCACGGAACTAGGGCCGCGGGCGTCCGCTGCGACCAGCGGGCAGGCCGCGGCAGCCAGTGACATCGTCGTGGTCACGGTGCCAGTCAAGGCCTTCCCCGACCTGCCCGCCGCGCCGCTTGCCGGGAAAACGGTCATCGACACGTGTAACTACGGCCCCGAGCGTGACGGGCCCATCCCCGAGCTCGACGGCAAGTCGCTCAGCTCAAGCAAGCTGCTGCTGCGGTACCTCCCGGACGCCATGGTCGTGAAAGCGTTCAACAACATCTTCTTCAAGCACCTGCTGTCACTCGCCCGACCAACGTGGGCGGGCGACCGCTCGTACCTGCCGATCGCCGGGCGGGGCATAACGCAGTGGCTCGCCAAGTTCGCCCGAGTTTCCTACGAGAGTCTCAAGCAGCGGCATAGAGGTTTCCGTCTACGTCACGAGGCCATCGTTCGGTGCATCCAGCGCAGCCACTCCGCTCGGCGCGGGCAGCAGATGGCGTTGACCATCCGCGTCGGCCAGACCCGGGGCGAGCTGTCCGAAGATTGGCGGCTGGCCGGTATCCAGTTCAGCTCCCTTGGCAACAAACAACCGCGAACTCATTGGCCGACACCGGAGTCCTCTTCTGTCGCCGACCGTGCGCATCGGCGCCGGAGCGCCCATCACCCTTCGTGACCATCAGCGGTGATACGTCCCGACCCGAGTGCTTCCGGTCGTGTCGATGAGCGGACGTTGTCAGATCGTTTTTGAACCGCTCGCCGCGATCGATACAGGACTGCACCACGGAAGG
Source organism: Micromonospora pisi (assembly GCF_003633685.1). Lineage (NCBI taxonomy): Bacteria > Bacillati > Actinomycetota > Actinomycetes > Micromonosporales > Micromonosporaceae > Micromonospora > Micromonospora pisi. Next base: position 6,677,370 of record NZ_RBKT01000001.1, read on the forward strand.
TAGGACAGGGCCTAGCATTGCCTCCGTGGTCGAGGACTTCGCGGATCGACTCCTGCGTGACGTAGCCGGTCTCGACCCCTGCACAGCGATCGTCGAGGCCGGCGAGCATGATGTCGACGGGCTGACCGACTACAGCCCGGAGGGCTACCAGGCCCGCGCCGACCTCGCGGTCCGCGCCCTCCGCGAGCTCGAGATCCTGGGTGTTGCACTGCCGGCCGTGACCCCGCTGCACGCCCATCTCGCCGAACGGCTGCGTGCGCGTATCGCCTTCCATGACGCCGGGGAGGACCTGCGCGAACTGCACGCGGCGGCCACCGGTCCGCTCCAGCTCATCCGCCAGGCCGTCGAGGCCGCAGTACCCGGCCGCGGTGCCGAGGGCACGGCCTACGAGGAAAGCTGGGCTCGTGTCGGCGCGCGCCTGGCCGCGATCCCGGCGGCCCTGGATGGGTACGCCCGCAGCCTCCTGCTCGCCGCCGAGCGCGGACATTTGCCGGCGCGCCGCCAGGTCGAGCTCGTAACGCAGCGCTGCCGCAATTGGATCGACGACGATGTCGCTCTCGTGGATCGCTACGGCGAAGGGCGCCAGCGGGCGCCGTTGCAGGCGGCGGCGCAGGGCGCGCGGGAGGCGTACCAGAGGCTGGCCGGGATGCTGACCGCAGACCTGGCACCGCGGGCGCGCAGCGAGGAGGCTTTCGGGCCGCAGCGGTACGCACTCTGGGTTCGTACCTTCCTCGCGGCCGAGCCCGACCTGCGCGAGCTCTACGACTGGGGCTGGGAGGAGTTCACCGCGATCGAGGCGGAGCTGGTCGCGGAGGCGAGGGCCCTGGGCGGGAGCGTGCCCGAGGCGCTCGACCGGCTCGACAGCCCCGACGCACCTGGGACCCTGCACAGCAGGGAGGCGTTCGGGGCGTGGCTACAGGAGCTGCTGGAGGCCACCATCGAGCGGCTGCACGGCGTGCACTTCGACATCCCCGCACCGCTGCGGCGGATCGAGTCGCGGGTGACCACGTCGTCCGGCACCGCCTACACCGGGCCGTCTCGGGACCTGACGCGGCCGGGCCGGGTCTGGTGGTTCCTCCCCGAGGACGAGGCAAGCTTCCCCACCTGGTATGCCTACAGCACCGCGTACCACGAGGGCGTTCCCGGCCACCACCTCCACATCGGCTATGAGGTCTGTCGGGGAGGCCTTGGGCGGCGGCTGAACCTGCTCGGCGGGCTCTCCGGTAGCCAGGAGGGCTGGGCCTTGTACGCCGAGCGGTTCATGGACGAGCTCGGGCTCTATGAACAGCCGGGTGCGCGACTGGGGTATCTATTCATGCAGTTGCTGCGGGCGGCACGGGTCGTGCTCGACATTGGCCTGCACCTACGGCTGCCGATGCCGTCTGGCGACGGAGCGTTTTGGACGCCGGACGCGGCGCTGCAGTTACTGCGGGACCGCTGTCATCAGGGGCCCTACGCGTCCGCCGAGCTCGCGCGTTACCTGGGCCGGCCAGGGCAGGCGCTGGCTTACAAGGTAGGTGAGCGGGTGTGGTTGGCAGAGCGCTCGTCCTTCCCCGGCGACCGGCGAGCATTTCACCGTCGGGCGCTGGAACTTGGCTCGCTGGGACTGGGCCAGCTAACGGGGGCGTTGACCGGATGACCGCGCATCATTCATGCATGGTGTGAAGCAGGCCGGGCACCGCATCCGTAACTGGGTCTCGCTCAGCGGGCGACCGAGTGGCGTCAGGGCATATTCCACCCTCGGGGGTACTTCCGGGTGTGCGGACCTGGTCACCAACCCATCGCGGGTGAGTGCGCGCAGCGTACGTCACGGACGAGCTCGATCGTCTGTACGCAGTCCGGCGCGACCCCGCGCTGTGCGAGTTCGGCGCCAAGGGTGCTTGTCATGGCTCTTTGTTCCTCATCCGTCAGTAGCTGGCGGCCGTGGGGCTCGTTATCGCAGGAACGGATGCCACTCGCGGATCTGCGTGACCGAGACACCCGGAGTGGCGAAATAGGGATCGGCGGCGATAAGCGCCTCAAGGGCCTGCCGGTCGGTTACATCCACGACGATCATCGCCCCTCGATCGTCGGAGAAAGGGCCTGCCATGCGAACCGTTCCCGCGCCGTGGAGGTCAGCGAGCCGGCTGCGATGGGCGGCGCGCGCGGCGAGGCGTTCAGGGGCGTCGGTGAAGGTCAACTCTACGATCCACATGGTGGGCACGGTAGGCCGCCGTGACCGAGCGGGTCTGTATCACTTGATACATGACATCGTTGGGTTCCATCCCGGCATTGCGAACGCTGTCCGCGGATGTGCTGGAGACAGTCACGCGCGACAGCCGCCCGGCAAGGTTCGGCGCTGGGGCGATGATCCGGCCAGCCGGTGCGCGGGCGAACGCCGTCGTGCTGGTGCTGTCCGGCACGGTAGCGGCCGTCCACGCCGAGCGGTCCGGCCGTGAGGTGTGGCCTCAGCAGTGGGTCGGCCCAGCGATCGCGGACAAGCCTGCCGTACTGGATGGCGGTTCGGCGTCAACCGGGTTGCTGGCGGTTACGGTCGCTGCTGTGCGGCTGCTGCCCGCGACCGGGTTCCTGCGGTTGCTGCACGAACAGCATTCGGTACGTGAGCACGTGCTCCGACAACTCGCGCGCGACGTCATAGCCGGTCGACAGCGACTCGCGCAGGCCGTCACGTTGCCGGCGACCGCTCGGATCGCCGCGTGGCTGAATGCGCAGGACCCGGCTGCCCGAGTCGCCTGGCGAGGGTCGCAGGAGCAGTTGGCCCGGGTGCTGGGCCTGAGCCGGGTCACCGTCAACCGGGCGCTCGCACAGCTCACCGGTGTTGGCGCTGTCCGGCTGACCTCCCGGGGAATAGTCATTGCTGACCGGGAGCGTCTCGACAACCTGACGGCCGGTTCCTGACCAGCGGACAGTCCGAGTCACCGTGCCTGCGAGGTGGACGGCCCGGCCGGGGTGATTGCCATTGCGGAGGGCCGGCAGGGACTTGTGGTCAAGGCCGGCCCGTCCATCAAGCCGACCCGGCGCAGGAACGTGCCGGAATCGGTGCGTGCGGCGCGGGCTAGCTGACCCGGCGCTGGACGCGCCACAGGCCGACCGCCGCGAGTAGGGCGCTGACGCCGAGGTACAGCGCCAGTTCGATCCATTGGAATGGCCAGAATCGCCGGTTGGGTTGGTAGGCCAGGTCCACGTGGAGGCCGAGCTTGCCGAGACACACCGCGGTGTCACCGAACGTGCCGTTGGCGCCGGTTTTCGGGGCGTTGTTGAAACACTCGTTGAAGGCGGCGGCGGAGAGTTGCCGGCCGTCGGGTGTCCGGAGTTCGCTGGTGTCGGTGACCCAGGCGTCCGGTATCTCCAGCCCTCCGACGACCGGCCCGCCGGTGATGCTGCCCAGCGACCGGGCCTGGTTGATGGCGTCGACAGTCATCGGTACGGTGACCCGTTCGGCCGGCATGTAGTGCGGTCGCAGCAGGTTCGGTACGGCGAACTGCACCGCGATCACGGCCAGGAACACCAGCGCCATCGCCGGCAGGGTTCGGCGTACCAGCAGCCCGGTGACGGCGCCGAAGACGAAGCCGAAGGCGGCGTACCCGATGGGTGCGATATCCCGCGCGCCGAACAGGATCGCGTTGAACCGGTCGCCGTTCGCCTGGTCGACCGGGGACGCCGCCCAGGTCAAGAGGGCGCTGAGGGTACCGGCGACAGCCATGCTGGCAAGGCCGAGCACCGTCAACTTGACCGCGAGCCAGCGGCGGCGGGGCACGCTCTGGTTCCACACCAGTCGATGGGTGCCGTTCTCCAGTTCCCGGGCGACGAGGGGCGCGCCCCAGAACGCTCCGATGATCGCGGGTACCAGACCGAAGCCGGTGGCGAGGAACAGCATCGCCTGCGTGTACTGGCTCGGCAGTTGCGACGGGTCGCGTACAGCGCGGATTTCCCCGCCGAGGCGCAGCAGGTAGATGGTCGCCAGGACCAGCAGGATCGCTCCGACGAGCGCCTGGACGCGGAACTGGCGCAGACTCATTCTGATCATCGCGAAACCGCCGCATCCCCGCGCGACGCGGCGACCGTTCCGGCGGCCCGGGACATGTAGGCGAGGACCAGTTCCTCCAGGGTGACCGGCTCGGTGTCCGGAGCTGCCGTACGGTCCGGTGCCGCCGCCTCGCCCCGGACGACGGTGTGGCCGTGCTCCGCCCAGATGACCTCGACCCCGGCGGGCGTCCTGGCCGGGTCGCCGACGATCCGGTGGTGCGAGGCGAGCAGATCCGGCACCGGGCCGGCGACCTGGATGCGCGAGTCGCAGAGTACGACGAGGTAGTCGCAGACCTGCTCGACATCGCTCAACAGGTGCGAGGAGAGCACCGCGCTGGCGCCGAGTTCGCCCACGAACTCCACGAGACTGCGCATGAAGCCCTTACGGGCCAGGGGATCCAGTGCGGCGGCGGGCTCGTCGAAGATGAGCAGCTCGGGTCGCTTCGCGGCGGCGATGGCCATCGCGAGCTGCGCGCGTTGACCGCCGGAGAGCCGGCCCGCCTTCTGCGCGGGGTCCAGGCCGACCTCCGCGATCCGCCGCTTGGCCAGCGCCGCGTCCCAGGACGGGTTCAGCCACGCACCCATCTTCAGGTGGTCGGCGACGCTGAACGAGGCGTACACCGGGGTGTCCTGGGCAACGAAACCGACCCGGGCCAGGTGCGCCGCGTTCGCCGCCGGTCTGGACCCGAGGACCGACAACGTACCCGAGGTCGGTGCGATCAGCCCGCAGGCCAGTTGCAGGAGTGTGGATTTGCCGGCGCCGTTCGGGCCGACCAGCCCGACGACACGCCCGCGCGGGATCTTCAGGTCGCAGTCGGTCAGTGCGGTACGGCGGCCGTACCGTTTGGTCAGCCGCTCGGCGTGCAGAACGAGTGGTGTTCGCATGGGTTCATCCTGCGAACCGGCGGGCGGGCCGGGCATCGGTCCAAAGCAGGGGACGGTATGCGGACGACCCTACTTTTGGCCGGTTCGCGTTCGGCGACGATCTCCTAGCCTGCTCGGCATGGACACGACACACCGGACGGCGACGAACACCCTGATGGTGCGTGGGATCGTTCCGCACGGAGCCGGGCGGGCCTCGTAACTTGAACAGGATGAGCATCTGGGAGCGGCTGTTCGGGTTCGCGATGACGGCGGGGCTCGCCGGGGTCCTGCTCGCCGCGCTCGGCATCCAGGCGGTGGCGGTCTCCCAGTCGTGGGGTGCCCGGTACTGGCTCGCCGGTGGTGCGGCGGCCGTCGTGGTCTCCGCGCTCGCGCTGGTACGGCGGCGGCAGCGGGCGTGGGCGGCGGTCGCCGGTCTCGCAATCGCCGGCCTGGCCATCGTGGCGGCCCGGGTGTTCCAGCTCCCGACGGAGCCGGGACCGGCGCTGGCCCTGGCGCTGGCCGTCCTCGTCGGGTCGGCGGTACGCGTGCTGCCTCCCGTACCAGCCGGTCTGCTCGCCGCCGGAGGATTCGTGGTGGTCGGCGGCGCCTACCTCGCCGCCCGGCCGCACTCCTCCGGCGCCCCGGCGGCGGTGGTGATCAACGCGGTGGCCTGGTTCGGCGCGGTCGTGGTCGGGCTGGCACTGCGCCTGCTGGACCATCGGGCGGCGGCCACCGCTGCGAACGTACGCCAGGACGAGCGGTTGGAGCTGGCCCGGGAACTGCACGACGTGGTGGCCCACCACATCACCGGCATGCTGATTCAGGCGCAGGCCGCGCACGTCGTCGCGCGGAGAAACCCGGGGCAGGTGGGCGAGTCGCTGACCGGGATCGAGGCCGCCGGCACCGAGGCGCTGCGCGCGATGCGCCGCGTGGTCGGGCTGCTGCGTGACACCGAGGACGGGCCGCCCGCCTCGGCCGGCCCGGAGCAGCTCGGCGTGCTCATCGAGCGCTTCAACCGGCAGGGTCCGCCGGTGCGTCTGCGGATGCCCGAGGAGAGGACGGCCTGGCCGCCGGAGGTGAACAGCACCGTGTACCGGATCGTCCGGGAGGCCCTGACCAACGTGGCCCGTCACGCGCCGAACGCCGACAGTGTCACCGTCACCGTTGAGCAGAATCCCTCCGGCGTCAGCGTCGAGGTGGTCGACGACGCACCACCGGGTCCCGCCCGCGCCGGGCACCGGGGCGGGTACGGCCTCGTCGGCATGCGGGAACGCGTCGAAACCCTCGGCGGTACGCTGCACGCCGGCCCCCGCCCCGACGCCGGCTGGTCGGTCCTGGCCACCCTGCCCGTCCAGCCTGGATGGTCGCGATGACGATCCGCGTACTGCTCGCCGACGACCAGGTGATGATCCGCAGTGGCCTCAAGCTCATCCTCGAAGACCAGCCGGACATCCGCGTCGTCGCCGAGGCGTCGGACGGCGTCGACGCGATCGCAAAGGCCCGCCAGTTGCGCCCCGACGTCTGCCTGGTGGACATCCGGATGCCCCGGCTCGATGGCATCGAGGTGACCCGGGCACTGGCCGGGCCAGGCGTGCCCAACCCGCTGCGGGTCATCGTCGTCACGACATTCGATCACGACGAATACGTGTACGGGGCACTGCGCGGCGGTGCGACCGGCTTCATCCTCAAGGACGCCGGCCCGGCCCTGCTCGTCGAGGCCGTACGCGCCGCCCACAACGGTGACGCGCTCGTCTCCCCGTCGATCACGGTACGACTGCTACGTCACCTGACCGGGCCGGCACCACAACCCGGCAGGTCGCTGCCGTCGTTGTCGGACCGCGAGATCGAGGTGGTACGGGAGATCGCCCGTGGCCGTACCAACTCGGAGATCGGGGCCGAGCTGTTCATCTCCCTGAGTACGGTCAAAAGCCACCTGTCGACAATCCAGACCAAGCTCGGTCTCCGTAACCGTACCGAGATCGCCATCTGGGCCTACGAGAACCGGATCGTCGAGACCGCCTGAACGCCGTTGCTTCGGGACCGATACGAGGATGGCCGGACGATCTCCTGATCGTGTCGATCAGGTGGGATCGTCCGGCCGTCGCTCGTTTTGGCTACTGCAATCGCCCGTACGAACGTATCCGGGTCATGCTCTCTTTCTTCGAGGTCAGGCGATGCCGCCTCGACGTCGAACCAGCCGGTTACTGATCGCGAGGAATGCGATACCAAGGACGATCATGGTCAGGGCGACGGTGACATAGGTGGAATTCCGGCTTCCGGTGACGGGCAGAGTGCCTTTACGGACCGTGAGGGTTGCCGAGGCGGGAGAGCCCGGGCCGCTCTCGACCGAGGTGACCGGAAGCGTCGTATTGACCTTCGTTCCGGTGCTTGTAGCGGTGACGTTGACCGACACCGTGCAACTCCCGCCGGCCGGCAGGGTCGCGCCGAACAGGCTGATGCTGCTGCTACCGGGAGTCGCGACGATCGTGGCGGAGGCGCAGTTGGTCTGCGCGGCGCTGGGAGTGGAGACCACCAGTCCGGCAGGAAGGTTGTCGACGAAGCTGACGCCGGTCAGGGGCGTGCCCGGGTTGGGGTTGGTGAGGGTGAACCCCAGCGACGTGGTCCCGTCGACGGCGATGGTGCCGTCCGCGAAGGCTTTCGCGATTGTCGGTGCTGCGGCAGCCCTGACGGTGACGCTTGCCGCGGCGGGGATACCTGGGCCGCTCTCGTTCGAGTCCACCGGGCCGCTCGTGTTGACCTTCGTTCCGCTGGTTGTGCCGGTGACGTTGACCGAGAACGTGCAGGTCCCGCCGGCCGGCAGGGTCGCGCCGGTCAGGCTGATGCTGGTGCCGCCGGCGGTCGCGGTGATCGTGCCGCCACCACAGGAACCGGTCAGTCCGTTGGGAGTGGCGACCACCAGTCCGGCAGGAAGATTGTCGACGAAGCCGACGCCGGTCAGCGGTGTGCTCGGGTTGGGGTTGTTGATAGTGAAACTCAGCGACGTGGTCCCGTCGGCCGGGATGGTCGTGTTCCCGAAGGCCTTGGAGATCGTCGGTGGTGTGGCGGGCGCGACCGTGACGCTTGCCGAGGCGGTAGCGCCCGGGCCGCTCTCGTTCGAGTCCACCGGGCCGCTCGTGTTGACCTTTGTTCCGCTGGTTGTGCCGGTGACGTTGACGGAGAACGTGCAGGTCCCGCCGGCCGGCAGGGTCGCGCCGGTCAGGCTGATGTTGGTGCCGCCGGCGGTCGCGGTGATCGTGCCGCCGCCACAGGAACCGGTCAGTCCGTTGGGGGTGGAGACCACCAGTCCGGCGGGCAGCGCGTCGGTGAAGTTGACGCCGGTCAGGGGCGTGCCGGTGTTGGGGTTGGTGAGGGTGAAGCTCAGCGCCGTGGTCCCGTCGGCCGGGATGGTGGCGTCATCGAAAGCCTTGGAGATCGTCGGCGGTGCCACGACCTCGGCGCCAACCGCGACGCTTGCCGAGGCGGTAGCGCCCGGGCCGCTCTCGTTCGAGTCCACCGGGCCGCTCGTGTTGACCTTTGTTCCGCTGGTTGTGCCGGTGACGTTGACGGAGAACGTGCAGGTCCCGCCGGCCGGCAGGGTCGCGCCGGTCAGGCTGATGTTGGTGCCGCCGGCGGTCGCGGTGATCGTGCCGCCGCCACAGGAACCGGTCAGTCCGTTGGGGGTGGAGACCACCAGTCCGGCGGGCAGCGCGTCGGTGAAGTTGACGCCGGTCAGCGACGTACCCGCGTTGGGGTTGGTGAGGGTGAAGCTCAGCGCCGTGCTCCCGTTGAGCGGGATGGTGGCGTCATCGAAAGCCTTGGAAATCGTCGGCGGTGCGATGGATGCCGTGCAGAACGGTCGCGTGATGGTGTTGTGGATCAGTGTGACGGCGCCGTTTCGGGCCAGCACGCGTCCGGCAACGGTGGCTCCCTCTCCCAACGTCGCCGATTGCAACGCCAAGATGGTCCCGACGAAGACGCTTCGGGTGTTCAGCGTCGCCGAGCTGGTGACCTGCCAGAACACATTGCACGCCTGGGCGCCACGGATCAGGTTGATCCGACTGTCGGTCGCGGTGATCAGGTCGGATCCCACCTGGAAGATGAAGACCGAGTTGGGATCATTCGCCCCGTCCAGCGTGAGAGTGCCCGTCAGAGACATGGTGGCGGGCGACCTGTACGCCCCGGCAACCAGGGTTTGGCCGCCGAGGTCGGCGCTTACCGTGGCGGTCGTCGGCTCTGCTGCGGCGAAGTTGTACGCCGTGGTCAGAGCGGCCTGGGCCTGCATCGCTTCGGTGTCACCGACGTGTGTTTCGCCGTTCACCACCGGGGCGCCGGTGACGGAGGTGCCCGGCCAGACCCCCAGGTCCCCGTTGATGACCGACGGGCCGACGGGGGGTGGGACGTCGGTGACCGCCTGGCCAGCCAACACCCCGTAGGACTCGGCAACCCCCAACGGAACCGGGGCCTGGGCCCAGGCCGCTGGCATCCCAGCGATTCCAACCACGATCGTCGTAGCGGCGACGGCTCCCGCCATCGCCGCCGCGGTCGACCGACGGCGTACGCGGCACGCGCGAGCCAAGCGGATTAGCGACACGTACTTCCCCCACCTATCAAGACCCTGCCCCCCGGGCAAGATTCGGCATGCAAGTTTTGGACTGGCGCACCGTCACGTGGTCAAACGCCACAACGCCTCTCTCGGATCGTATCGTCACCAAAAGGGTGTATTGACGCTAAATGCCACAGACGGGCTATAGTGGGATGATGTACGGCGTGTCCACGCCCAGTTGCGTTCAGCGTGCTCGCGGGGAAGTCGACTACCGACGTCCCGGGGATCCTGACGCATGCTGCTCGGCACCGTCGCCCGCACTGGGGTGGCGGGTGGAGCCAAGGGGGTCCAGACCGAAGTGGCCGACGACGTCTCAGAGCACCGCGACGGCCGGGCCGGTGCCGGTGGCCGGGGCGGGGCCTGCCGCCGGTCCGGTGTCGACCACGATCGGGGCATGGTCGGAGGGGCCGGTGCCCTTGCGGGCCTCGCGGTCCACGTACGCCGAGGAGACGCTGTCGGCGAACCCGTCGGTGGCGTACACCAGGTCGATTCTCATGCCCTTGTTCTGGTGGAACATCCCGGCCCGGTAGTCCCAGTAGGTGTACGGGTGCGGTCCCTTCATCGGGGTGGGGACCACGTCGCGCAGGCCGAGTGCGCGTAGCTCGGCCAGGGCCTGCCGCTCGGCCGGGGTGACGTGGGTCGAGCCGACGAAGAGCGCCGGGTCCCAGACGTCGGCGTCGGTCGGGGCGACGTTGTAGTCCCCGCAGACCGTCAACGGCCGGTCGGGGCGCAGTTCGTCGGCGAGGGCGTCGCGGAGAGCCGCCAACCAGGAGAGCTTGTACGTGTAGTGCGGCGAGTCCGGGGTGCGCCCGTTCGGCACGTAGATCGACCAGACCCGTACGCCGGCGCAGGTGGCGGCGAGGGAACGGGCCTCCGGTTCGGGGAAGCCGGGTTCACCGGGGAACCCGACCACCACGTCGTCGAGGCCGACCCGGGAGAGGATCGCCACGCCGTTCCACCGGCCGTTGCTGTGGCTGGCCGCCAGGTAACCGAGCTCGCCGACCTCGGCCACCGGGAAGGCGCCGTCGGGGCACTTCGTCTCCTGGAGGCAGACGACGTCGGGGCGGGTGTCGTCGAGCCAGGCGAGCAACCGGGGGAGTCGGGCCTTCACCGAGTTGACATTCCAGGTAGCCAGGCGCATGTGCACAGCCTGCCGCATTCCGGGCCGGCATGCCTGTCGTGCCGCGCCAGCCTGAGCGCGCGGCCGTCGGTGCCTGTGGTGCCGGCCGTCCCGGGCCCCGGCCGGCGGCGATCACGCAGGTTGTCCTGGCCACCCGGCCGGCGGCGATCATCGTCGGCCGGCCGGGTTCCGGGGGGTCAGGCTCCGGGGGTGTCGCCGGGGCGGCCCTGCTGTTCGGCGAGGAACCGTTCCAGTTCGGCACCGAGTTCGTCGGCGGTGGGCAGCGATCCGGGTTGGCCGGTGAGCAGGTTGGGCCCGCCGCGTCCACGGGTGAAGGCGTCGTACTGCTCTTCCAGGGCGTGCACCAGCGCGCCGGCTTCGTCGGTCTGGGCTACCTGCCGGTCGATGTCGGTGCGGACCAGTTCAGCAGCGTTACGCAGCCCCTCGGTCGGCAGCAGCAGGCCGGTCGAGCGGGAGATGGAGCTGAGCAGGAGTTCGGCGGCGGCCGGGTACTCCGACTGCGAGACGTAGTGCGGCACGTGTACGGCGAACCCGACCGCGTCGCGCCCGATCTGGCCGAGCCGGTATTCGAGCAGGTGTCCGACGCCGGCGGGCACCTGCACCCGCTGTAGCCAGGGCTCGTGTCCGGTGATCAGCTCCGGCCGGGTGGCGTGCGCGGTGACTCCGGTCGGCCGGGTGTGCGGTACGGCCATCGGGATCGAGTTCAGTCCGACGGTCAGGCGTACGCCCAGCCGGGTGGCGAGTGCGATCACAGCGCTGGTGAACCGCTCCCACTGGAGGTCCGGCTCGGGGCCGGTGAGCAGCAGGAACGGCGTCTCGGCGTCGTCGTGCAGCAGGTGCAGTTCGAGCTTGGGTTCCTCGTACGACTCCCAGTGGTCCTCGACGAAGATCATCGTGGGTCGGCGGGAACGGTAGTCGAGCATCTGGTCGATGTCGAAGGTGGCGATCGGCCGACCTTCCAGCGTCGACAGGAGCTGCTCCCGGGCCAGCCGGGTCGCGTTGCCGGCGTCGACGAAGCCGGTCAGCGCCTGGATCAACACCGGCTGACCCAGCTCGGGCAGGTCGTCGGTGAGCTGGTAGAGCTCGTGCGGATCGAGCACCGGTAAGGACCTCCTCAACGGGATGCGCCTACGACAGACGTCACCTCGGTGTACGCAACGCTTCCGCCATCTTGGTGCATTCCGTTCGGCGACTCCGTCACCCCCCTTGAGCATGCCTCGCGATCGGGTGTTCTAGGTAGGCGTGCGGGGGCCCCGCCCATTCCTGTCAGGGGCTGGGCGGGGTGGGGGAGCCGGCTCGGCCACGCCGGGACCACCGGCACCGGCCAGGGAGTATGGCGTAATGGTTGGTCGGTGGTGAGCCGATCGTCCTAGGTCATCTCACCTGTTCAGTGGAGGTGGTGGCCGGATGCTCTCCGTGCTTGCCGCTTCGAAGGTAAATGACTGAATCATCCGTCAACAGGCTTATGCCTCGTATGCCGGTCTCGCGTGGCTTAGGGGGTCGCGCCCGCGCCTGTCGTACGCTGCCCGGTTGGCCGAGGGCCAAGTGTGGCGAGAGCCACGCCGTCACCCTCCGTAGTGGCGATTTTCCCTGCCTAGCCTCGTCGGATGCGTGACGACGACAGACCTGACACCAAGGACGACGCCGCAGGCACCACTGACCGAACGGACGAGGCGGTCTCCATCGAGCCGGCGAGTTGGGCCCGGCGCCGGATCTCCGAGGCCCGGACCTGGCTGGCCCGACGATGGTCCTCCGACAACTGGGCCCGGCTGACCGGGCAATGGAGTTCACTGGGCCGGACCCGCCCGGTTCCGCGTACGGTCGCGGTCGGGTTGCTCTGCGCGCTCGGCCTGCTCGCCTTCACCCAGGGGCGGATCGCCAGCGGGAACACGCCGGTCGAACGTGAGCCCGCCACAGCGGCGGCGCTCGTCGAGCGGGCCCAGGCCGAACGGGCCGCCTCCCGGTCGGAGAAGCGTGCCGTGCCGAGCCAGGAAGCGAGCGCGAACCCCGACGTACCAGCCGCCGCACCGGCCCCGGAGCAGCCGGCGCCGCCGCCCGCCCCGCCGGTCGACCCGGGCCCGGTGGCCGGGCTGAGCGGGGTGCAGATGGACAACGCCAAGGCGATCGTGCGTACCGGCCACGACATGGGCATGCCCCGGCGCGCCCTGATCATCGGGGTGGCCACCGCCATGCAGGAGAGCAACCTGCTGAACCTGGCCAACGACGCCCTGCCCGAGTCACTGAACCACCCGCACCAGGGCACCGGCTGGGACCACGATTCGGTCGGCCTGTTCCAGCAGCGTACGAGCAGCGGTTGGGGTCCGGTCGACAAGCTGATGGACCCGGCGTACGCCACCGCGCAGTTCTTCAACGCGCTGCGCCGCATTCCCGGCTGGCAGCAGATGGCCCTGACCGACGCGGCGCAGGCCGTGCAGGTCTCGGCGTTCCCCGGCTACTACGCCCAGCACGAGGGCGCGGCGACCGAGGTGGTCGACGCGATCATCCCGCCTAACCGGTGACCACGATCCGGTCCAGGTCCGCCGTCCGGTCCCGCCGGTTGCCGACCTCGACCGAGTTGGCGCCGGCCCGCAGCGACAGCTCGACCGAGACCGCGGCGACCGGACCGTCGTCGGAGCCGGTGTCGGCGAAGGAGACCGTCGTCGGCGTCCCGTTGACCGTGAGCGTGCCGGACCGGCGCTGGTCACTGACGTAGTAGAGGGTGACCGTGTACCGGCCGTCGTTCGGTACCACGAGCTCGGTGATCCGGACGATGTTGCCGGAGCCGCCGCCGATTCCGGTCACCACCGTGCCGCCCGAGGCGTCGGCGACCGACCGGGTCCTGGTCCGACCCCGACGATCCGCCGCCGGCCCCTCGGCCTCCACGGACGTGGTGAAGACCGGCGGCGGTGGGGGCGGCACCGGCAGTTGGTGAGGTTGGTTGACCGGGTCGGCCTGCTGCGGGGGCGGTGCGTCCGGCGTACCGGTGACCGCCGATGGGGAGGCCACCGCGCTGGTCGGCGCCGGGGTCGCGGACCGGGAGGTGCCACGGCTCGCCGCCGGGCCGGGGTCGGCGCTGGTCGAGCCGGTCGCCGCGGTCGTCGCCGCCGGATTCAGGCGCGGGTCCGCCGGTCGGGGCAGCCCCGGCGACGCCGGTTGGACCTGTTGCTCCGGGCCCGCCGGGTCCGCGCCCTGGCTGGCGAGCACGGGTACGCCGACCGCCGTCGCCACGGTGGCGACCGCGACCAGCACGGTGACCCGACGGCGTCGGCCACCCGCCCCACGGCGCGGCCCGGGGCGGGACGGCTCACGCTCTGTCGCACCCTGCGGCTCGGGATCGGTTGCCCGTACCACCGGAAGCAGTGCTGTCGCCGCCGCGTCCTCGGGTCGTACCGGTCGACGTCCGGTGGGCGGGAGCCATCCACCTATCCGCAGCGGTACGGGGCTCTCGTCACCTGTCCCGGCCAAAGTTGTTCCTCCCGTACGCCTTCCGGACCTTTCACCGCCCGACGACGCTACCGCAGTCGGGTCGGCGGCAAGACCGGCCGTACGGCCAGCTCGGGTGATCAACGACGTTTGATCAAGTCGACCACTGTGGAAGGACTCCCCGTTCGATCCGGTGTGCCGCTCGACCAGGGTGGGTACAACTGAGGGACGACGAGAGGGGTACACGATGTCATCACTGGTGCGGCGGGTCAGAGCCTTCCTCCAGTCGCCCCGTGGGCGGCAGTTGGTCGACCGGGGTCGGCGTGAGCTGGCCAAGCCGAGCAACCAGCAGCGGTTGCGCCAACTCCTGTCCCGGTTCAACGGCCGGCGCCGCTGACCGAGCCGCCGGGCGTTGCACCGGGCGCCCGGCGCCGGCCGCTCCTCCCACCGATGTCCGCCAGCGACCATTCCGGAGTTCCCGTGACCGACTCAGACCAGGCCGGTACCCGGCCCGCCGCAGCCGCCGCAGCCGCCCCGGCCGACGCCCTGGCCGAGGCCATGATTCGTGACAACCTCGACCCGCGCGCCGAGGGGCACCCGGCGCAGGAGCCGACCGCGGCACCACCGGCCGGACTCTGGGACCGGATGCGCGCCGACCCGCAGTACGCGCCGGAACACCTGGCCCTGGAGGCGGTCCGCCGGCTCGGCCCGGAGGCCCGGGAATGGGCCGAGTCCGCCCGCGCCGCCCACCCCGGCCTCGACCGCGACGGCCTGGCCCAGCTCGCGACGAGGAAATTCGTCACCCGTGCCCGGCTCTCCGGTGCGGTCTCCGGGGCCGCCGGGCTGCCCGGTGCGGTGATCGACGTCGGGGTGCTCGCCTGGACCCAGGCCCGGATGGTGCTGCACATCGCCGCCGCGTACGGGCTCGACCCGCAGCATCCGGACCGGGCCACCGATCTGCTGGTGTTGCAGAAGGTGCACAAGGCGAGCGAGGCGGCACGGCTCGCGCTCGGTGTCGCCGCTGGCCGGGAACGGGCCGGGGCACTTTTCCGGGGGTCCCAGACCCCGCTGCGTCAGGCGGTCCTGCGGCTGAGCGTACGGCTGGCGAAGATGGCCGGCGTACGGGCCGCGAAGCGGGTCTTTGCCAAGATCGTGCCGGGCGCGGCGATCATCCTCGGCACCTGGGCGAACTCGTCCGCCACCACCGACCTGGCTCGCCGGACCACCGCCCTGTACGGGCAACGCGCGATCACCGCCCCGCCGCAGCCCTAGCCCCGATCCGTGGATCCGCGTCAGGATGTTCCTCTGACCTGCCGTGCTGACGGTTGTCGAGCCGCTGGGCCACCTTCCGCAGCAGAAGTCCGGCCATGACCAGGCTGGGCAGGATCAGAGCGATGTGGTTCGCCCCGTCGGCGAAGTCCCCGCGCACCGTGTAGGTGGCGAGCGACACGCTGTATACCGCCGTTGCCCAGCCGTACGCGAAGATCATTCCGGGTACCGCGAACCGACCCGGCAACAGCACCGAGACCAGCACGAGAACCGTCAGGGCCAGATCGGGTACGAGAAAGGCGTTGCCGGACCGGATCGCATCCGAGGTCACGAAGTAGTGGACCATCACCAGGGTGAGCGCCGCGCCCACACCCCGCGCGATCGTCGTGCTGCTCTTGAATGTCGACATGCTGACGGGCACCGTCTGCTCCCTCGTGTCTCGTGCCGGTTGGTTCACGGCAGAGTCTGCGCCGGCCCAACCAGCACCAGAAGCGAGCCAGCACCCATAGCCCACCGGGCTGACCGCACCGGCCGGGTGCGGCTAGCCGCACCCGGCGGTCCCGGGCCTCAGGCGTTGAGGTAGCGCAGAACGGCGAGGACCCGCCGATGGTCGGCCGGACCGGCTGGCAGTCCGAGCTTGACGAAGATCGCCGTGCAGTGTTTTTCCACCGTCCGCTCCGCGATCCCGAGCCGCTGCGCGATGGCCTGGTTCGTCCGGCCCGCCGCCATCAGGGCGAGCACATCGCGCTCCCGGTCGCTGAGGGTTCGCAGCGGATCATCGGCGAGTTGGTCACGCCGGGCGACGAGCTGGCCGATGACGATCGGGTCGAAGGCCGACCCACCCGTGCCGACCTGCCGGACCGCCGCCGCGAACTCGGCCACATCGGAGACCCGGTCCTTGAGCAGGTATCCGACCCCGTGGGCGCCCTCGTCCAGTAGTTCGACCGTGTAGCTGACCCGAACGTACTGGGAGAGCACGAGCACGCCGGTGTCCGGATGGCGGCGGCGGATCTCGCAGGCCGCGCGTAGCCCCTCGTCGGTGCGGGTCGGTGGCAGCCGGATGTCGATGGTGGCGACATCGGGCCGGTGCCGGGCCACTTCGGCCAGCAGGCGCTCGGCGTTGTCCACCTGGGACACGACGTCGAAGCCGGCCTCGGCGAGCAGCCGGGCAAGGCCCTCCCGCAGAAGGGTGCTGTCCTCGGCGATGACTACTCGCACGGCAGCTCCGCCCGGATTCGGGTGCCGCCACCGGCCGGGCTGTGCACCTTCAGCGTTCCGTCGGTGGCCGCTACCCGCTCGCCGAGCCCGCACAACCCCGTACCCCGGGCCGGGTCGGCGCCGCCGCGGCCGTCGTCGCGGACCTCGACCGTCAGGCGCCCGATGCCGTGCACGATCCGGACTTCGGCCCGCTGTGCGTTTGCGTGCTTGGTGACGTTGGCGAGCGCCTCGGCGACGACGAAGTAGGCCGTCGTCTCGACCTCGGCCGGCAACGGCGCGGCACAGTCGAGCGTGAGCCGCAGCGGCACCGGCGCCAGTGCGGCCAGCTCCCGCACCGCGCCAGCGAGTCCGCGCTCGGTCAGCATGGGTGGGTGGATGCCCTGGGCCACAGCCCGCAGCTCGTCGAGCAGGGCCAGCGTGCTGCTCTTGGCCTCGCCGATCAGCGCCCGGGCGCGATCGGAACCGTCCGTCAGGGTCGCCTCGGCCAGCCCGAGCGTGATCGGGATCGCCAGCAGTCGTTGCTGTATGCCGTCGTGCAGGTCGCGGGCCAGTCGCCGCCGCTCTGTGTCGGCCGTCCGGACGACCTGGCGACGGGACTCGGCGAGCTGGTGCAGCCGTACCCGCAGCTCCGCGGTGAGCCGCTCGTTGGTCAGGGCCAGGGCGGCTGCCGCGCAGGTCGCCTCAACCAGATCCGGAGCGTCGAGCAGCGCCGGATCATGGACGAGCAACGCCAGCGGGTCACCGTCGCGGTCGATCCGGGTCGCGGCCCGATCGGCACCGTCCGGCTGTCGGATCTGCTCGCCATCGAGGTCGACGTACGACTCCGATTCGGCAACCCAGTAGCCGATCCGTAGGCTCGGGTCGTGTAGGGCCTTGGCCAGTGCCGGCTGGATGCCAACTGGGGGCGCGGCGTCGCGCAGGTGGACAACCAGCTCCGCCACGGCGCCCCGGTCGAACCGGCGCTGCAGCAGACTGGTCAGGTACGCCAGCGGGATCGCGGCCATGGCCAGGTGCAGCACCGGCAGCAGCGGTCGTACCGCCACCCCCGCGATCACCGCTGGCTTGAGCACGATGAACGCGACCGTCGCCACGAGTGCGATGCTCAGGACGGGCCCGAGCAGGTGGCGCTGGGCGAGCGTGCTCCGGCGCCAGCGGAGCAGTTGTAGGCCGAGCACCGCCAGACCGGTCAGCGTCGTCAGGAGCGTCATCAGCACCCGTACTGCCTGGTTCGGCGCCGAGCCGGTGAGGCGCAGCAGCCCGACGGTGGCAACGGACGCGTAGGCCAGCCCGATCACGAGCCGCGGTACTGCGCTGCGGAGCCGCCCGGTCGGGAAGGCCACCACCAGATGCGCCACGACCGCGGCCCAGCCGCCGGCCAGCACGGTACGGACCATCGTCGGCGCCGCCGGCACGAGCTTGTCGATCGACCACAGTACAGCGACGCCGATCAGCAACGACCCGACCGGATTCCGGGGGCGCACCCGAACCGCGACCGCCCCAGCGGCGAGGAAGCTCACGGCGACGGCTACGGCCGTCGCGTAGGCGGCAGGCTCGGGCACATCCCCACCCTATTACTCCAGCCGCACCTGTTGGCTTCGGAGTTTTCGCTGGTAGTGGCGTCACATTTGCTCCGTGCTGCTGTCCGGTGTCCTAAATAGAGGATTTGTTTGCCCGGACCTGAGCCCTGGACACGGCCAGGTGGGAGCAGGGAGAGCCGGCACTCGCGGCGTTCGATGACATCGACGGCTGGTCGATCCGCAGCGGACGCGCTGCGGTTCAGCCCAACGAACCAGCCGCCCTCGGTCGTAGCTCAGCCAGCGTCATCCGGTGAAGCCGGACGAGCCCCAGGTCACCTCGGCGAGCTTGCCCTGGCCGTCCACATCCGGGTGGAAGTAGTCCAGCCGGTTCAGCATGTCCAGGCTGAACCGCACCCGGTGCACCGCGCCGCCGTCGTACCGGCAACGGGACCCGTACGCCCGGCACGCGGCGGCGAGTTCCTTGTTGTACGCGCCGATCCGGGCCCGGAAGATCGACCGCCGGTTGGCGTCGGCGGCGGCGGTCGACGTCGGGTTCGCCAGCAGGGCGGGGCAGATCCCCCGGTTCCAGGCCCGGACCACCTCCGCCTCCGGGTGGCCGATCTCCCAGAGCCGGTACAGGTCGGGGATGCTGACCACCAGCACCCGCGCCTTCGGCCGGCCCTTCTTGAGCACGCCCAGGGCGCGGTCGAGTTCGGCCCGGAAGGCGGTCACCTCGGTCATGTCCTCGATCCGGCTCCGACAGGCGTCGTTCGCCCCGATCAACACCGTGACGTAGTCCGCCTTGTCGGCGACCGCTGCCGTGGCCTGATCCGTCAGCTGCCGCGCGCGGGCCCCGGTCGAGGCGTGGTTGTGCCCGTTGCCACGGATCGCCGGGTTGGCCTCCAGCAGCCGGCGGTAGTGGCTGTCGACCCGCAGACCGTCCCCGGTCGACCAGGAGTTGCGCTGACAGTTGCTCAGCACGATGCAGGTGCCGAATCCGGTGGTGATCGAGTCGCCGAGGGCGGCCATCGCGGAGGGCAGGTCCGGCCGGGCGGAGGTGGAGGGCCGGGGCGGTGCGGCACTGGGCTGTCCGATCCCGCCACCTCCGCTCTCGCAGGCCAGCGCGGCGAGCGCGAGCAGGGCGACGACGGCGGTGGTGGTCCAGCGACGAGGCACTCGTCCCCCCGTTTCTCAGCGGAATGCACGGGTGCGGTAACTCTACGCTGATGCCGTCTTGGTCGGAACAGTGCTTCCGTGCCACTCCGGAGCCGGCCCGCGTCGCTCGGCGTCGTCCGGCGGCAGGGCGGTCAGCGGGCGCGCTCCTGGACCGTGCCGCCGGTCACCGACACGAACCCCGTCGGCCGGATCGTGATGACGACCCGTACGTCGGCGTCGGTGATCGGGTAGACGTTGTCGTACCGCTCCTGGAGGGACCGGTAGAACGAGCCCTTCTCGTCGTCGGGGTCGATGCTCTCCACGACACCACGGACCTCCAGGAAGCGGTATTCGTCCTCCGGGTCGGCGATGGAGAGCGCGACCCGGGGCTCGTGTTGCAGGTTGCGGAACTTCTGCCGCCCGCTGGTGTGGGTCATCCGGATCCGCTGGCCGTCCCAGACGAACCACATCACGCTGCTCTGTGGTGAACCGTCCGGGCGGATCGTAGCGAGATGACTGAAAAGTGGGCGTTCGAGTAGGTCGACGTGGGTTTCTGGAATCACGGCATTGATCGTCACGATCCCGTTCTACCCCGAGCAGGAGATCGGGACAACCGGAACGGCGGTGCAGGGGCGGGCCCGGCAGGTTAGCCGACCCAACAGCCGGGTAGTTCGACCAGATGGCCGGAAAAGCACAGCCCTCCCGGGCGAAAGGGACGGTAGGCCACCCGTACAGCGCGCTCAACCTCCGGCTGGTACTAGCCTCATTCGGGTTGGTGATCTCCGTGGGACTGGGGGTGCTGGTGGCGCTCACCGGGCACTGGGTGCCCGCGGTGATCCTCTTCGTGCTCGCCGCCGTGGCCGTCGTCGACCTGGTGATCATCACGCGCCGCCGCGCCGCTCGCCGCCGCGAGGAACCACCGGGCACGCACCACTCGCTCTTCGAGTAAGCAAGGGGTACGACATGTCGATCGCCACCATCAATCCGGCCACCGGACAGTTGCTCAAGACCTACGACCCGATGTCGCCGGAACAGGTCGACGCGGCGATCGGACGGGCCGACGAGGCGTTCCGTACGCTGCGCCGCACCACCTTCGCCGAACGCGCCCGGTGGATGAACGCCGCCGCCGACCTGCTGCTACGGGACTGCGACGAACTCGCCCGGCTGATGACCATCGAGATGGGCAAGACCTTCGCCTCGGCCCGGGCCGAGGTGGCCAAGTGCGCCGCCGCCTGCCGCTTCTACGCCACCCACGCCGAGGGCTTCCTCGCCGACGAGCCGGCCGACGCGAAGGCGGTCGGCGCCACCCGGGCCTTCACCCGCTACCAACCACTCGGTGCGGTGCTGGCGGTGATGCCGTGGAACTTTCCGCTCTGGCAGGTGATGCGGTTCGCCGCCCCGGCCCTGATGGCCGGCAACGTCGGCCTGCTCAAGCACGCGTCGAACGTCCCGCAGAGCGCGCTCTACCTGGGCGAACTGTTCGCCCGCGCGGGTTTTCCGGCCGGCGCGTTCCAGAGCCTGCTGGTCGGCGCCGAGGTGGTCGAACGGGTGCTGGCCGACCCGCGGGTCCGGGCCGCCACGCTCACCGGCAGTGAGCGGGCCGGCCGGGCGGTGGCCCGGATCGCCGGTCAGGAAATCAAGAAGACGGTACTGGAACTGGGGGGCAGCGACCCGTTCGTGGTGATGCCCTCGGCGGACATCGAACGGGCCGCCGAGGTCGCCACCACCGCCCGCTGCCAGAACAACGGCCAGTCCTGCATCGCCGCCAAACGCTTCATCGTCCACACCGACGTCTTCGACGTGTTCGCCGAGGCATTCGCCTCCCGGATGGACGCGCTGACGGTGGGCGACCCGATGGACCCGGCCACCGACATCGGCCCGCTCGCCACCGAGCAGGGCCGGATCGACATCGAGGAGCAGGTGGACGACGCGGTCCGCAAGGGGGCCCGGGTGCTCTGCGGCGGGCAGCGTCCGGACGGCGACGGGTGGTACTACCCGCCGACCGTGATCACCGACCTCAACCCGACCATGCGGATCTGGTCGGAGGAGGTGTTCGGCCCGGTGGCCGGCCTGTTCCGGGTCGACTCGTACGAGCAGGCGATCGAGCTGGCGAACGGGACCAACTTCGGCCTGGGCTCGAACGCCTGGACCCGGGACCCGGCCGAGCAGGAGCGCTTCGCCACCGACCTCGACGCCGGTAGCGTCTTCATCAACGGGATGACCACCTCCTATCCCGAACTGCCCTTCGGTGGTGTGAAGAACTCCGGGTACGGTCGCGAACTCTCCGCGTACGGCATCCGGGAGTTCTGCAACACCAAGACCGTCTGGATGGGGGAGGGCCTGGCGACCGGCGGCGCCGGCGCACACAGCGAGTAGCACCCCTGGTGTCCGGTTCGCCGAGCCGACAAAAGCGCCCGGTGGGCGGGTTGGTCCGGGGAGTGCGGGGAAGGCGACAAGCTGGGGCCGAACACGACGGCACCCGGAAGGAGCCCCGCGATGAGTCACAGCGGAAAGAACAAGACCCCGAAGGAATCGGCGCGCAGCGGCCGCCATGCCGGCAGCGGCGCCCGAGGCCGGCAGGGGGAGACGGTCGAGCGGTCCGAGAAGCAACGGCACCAGCGGGCCGCGACCGGTACGTCGTCGTCCGAGCGTGACTACGGCCGTTCCAAGGTCGGGCCGGAGGGTCGAACGCACACCCAGGGCACGGGCTGACCGCTCCGCCCGCTCCCGGCGGCGCAGGTGTTCGGGCCGGGAGCGGGCGCCCCTAGGCTGTGCCGCATGGAGCCACTCTTCGAGGTCGTGCTGTTCCTGGCGATCGCGACGCTGGGAGCCGCCCTGGCGCGTCGATTCGGCCTGCTCGCACCGATTGTGCTGCTTGTCGTCGGGGTGGTGCTTTCGTTCGTACCCGGCTTCCCGCTGGTGCGCCTGGACCCCGAACTGGTGCTGGTCGGCATACTTCCCCCGCTGCTGTACGTCGCCGCGATCCAGACCTCCGTGCCGGCGTTCAGGTACAACCTCCGGCCGATCCTGCTGCTCGCCGTCGGCCTGGTGCTCTTCACCGCGGTTCTGGTCGGCTTCGTCGTGCACGCGGTGCTGCCGGACGTACCGTTGGCGATCTGCCTCGCCTTCGGCGCGGTGGTCGCGCCGCCGGACGCGGTCGCCGCCACCGCGGTCGCGCGCCGGATCGGTCTACCACGACGGGTGGTGACCATTCTGGAGGGTGAGAGCCTGGTCAACGACGCGACCGCGCTGGTGTTGCTGCGGGTGGCCACCCTCGCGGCGGTCGGCAGCGGGCTCGACGCCTGGGGTGTCGCGGGTCAGGTGCTGATCACGGCCGGCGGCGGGCTGCTGATCGGTGTGATCGGCGCGGTGGTCATCGGTTTCCTGCACAAGAGGATCAAGGACCCGCTGCTCGACAACACGCTGTCGCTGCTCACGCCCTTCGTGGTGGTCTTCGCCGCCGAGGAGTTGCACGCCTCCGGGGTGGTGGCCGTGGTGGTGGTCGGGCTCGCGCTCGGCCACAAGCTGCCGGTGCTGCTCTCCGCCGGCTCCCGGTTGCAGACCATGGCGTTCTGGCGGCTGGCCACGTTCCTGCTGGAAGGACTGGTCTTCCTGTTGGTCGGGCTCCAGTTGCGGGACCTGCTGACCCGGCTGGACACCGAAATCGGCACGATGGTGCTGGTCACCGTCGCCGTACTGGTCACCGTCTTCCTCACCCGGTTCCTCTGGATCTTCCCGGCCAGCCTGCTCGTCCGGCTGGTGCCACGGGTCCGCGAGCGGGGTACGGCACTGCCGGCACGGGTGTCGGCGATCATCTCCTGGGCCGGAATGCGGGGCGTGGTCACCCTGGGTGCGGCGCTCGCGCTGCCGCTACCCGGCGACGGGCTGGCGTACCCCCGCGACCTCTTCGTCTGGCTCGCCTTCGCGGTGATCGTGGTCACCCTCGGGCTCCAGGGCGCCACCCTGCCGATGGTGGCCCGGCGGCTGCGCCTCTCACCCGACGACCCGGTCAAGGACGCGCTCGCCGAGGCGGCGGTCCAGCAGCAGGCGGGCCGGGCCGCCCGGGAACGGCTCGAGGCGGCGGCCGACGGCGCCCCACCAGCGGTGGTGGAGCGACTCCGGTCAGTGGTCGAGGAGCGCGGCAACAGCGCCTGGGAGCGGCTGGGGGGCGACGCGCGGGAGACCCCGTCGCAGGCGTACGGTCGGCTGCGGCAGGAGATGATCGACGCCGAGCGCGAGGTGTTCCGGGTCGCCCGTGACGAGGGGCGGATCACCGAGGAGGTGCTCGTGCGGGCGTACCGGGATCTGGATCTGGAAGAGTCGTTGTTGTGGCGGGAGGGACAGCGATGAGCTGCGAACATCTGGCCGGGGCCGGTCAACCGGAACCGCAGAGCACCGAGGGGTGCCAGGACTGTCTGGAGAGCGGTCACGACGACTGGGTGCACCTGCGGCTCTGCCTGGACTGTGGCCGGGTGAGCTGCTGCGACTCGTCGCCGCGCCGGCACGCCACCGCCCACTCCCACAGCACCGGACACCCGGTGATCCAGTCGTTCCAGCCCGGCGAGTCCTGGCGTTGGTGCTACACCGACGAGCAGGTCGGCTGAGGGCTCACTCCCCGAGGGGGCGCAGCCGCAGCACATCGTCGTCGACCGCGACCAGGTGGAAGACGGTGCTGCCCCGGCCGGCCGGCCCGGTCAGCCGTAACCGGTCGTCGGCGTCCGTACGCCACTCGCCTGGTCGCCGGCCCGGTGCGTCGGCCGGCCCCGGCTGGTAGTCGACGAAGGTGCCGTCCGGCCGGAACTCGATCCCGTCCCGACCCCGCGCAGGTGGGAGCGGCCGGTCGGCGGGACGGTAGACCCGTACCCCCGCGTCGTCCTCTTCACGTACGTGCACCCAGCGGCGGAAGAGCGCCTCCGGCGGCTGGTCCGGCGCCGGCCCGGTCATCGGGTCAGGGTGGCGCCGGCGGCCAGGGCGGCCCGTGGACCGGCCAGGGTGGCGGCCATCCGCGCGGCCTGTCCGGCGGTGAACATCACCATCGCATCGTCGTCGGTGTAATCCA
This sequence comes from Micromonospora pisi, assembly GCF_003633685.1. Classification (NCBI taxonomy): domain Bacteria; kingdom Bacillati; phylum Actinomycetota; class Actinomycetes; order Micromonosporales; family Micromonosporaceae; genus Micromonospora; species Micromonospora pisi. The sequence goes on from NZ_RBKT01000001.1 coordinate 6,701,645, forward strand.
TGAAGTTCATGAACATGTCCCCATCGGGCCCGTTGTCGCAGCTCACCGTCGGAAAAGTGGGCCGGCCGTAGTTCGGACCGGCCTGGTTCGGGGTGTCGGCGACGAAGTCGTCGCCCCCGCAGCCGTCCCCGTCGTCGCCCCAGATGTGCCGCAGGTTGAGCCAGTGCCCGACCTCGTGGGTGCAGGTCCGGCCGCCGTCGAAGGGCGCGACGGCGGTGCCGTTGGTGCCGAGGGCGGAGTGCAGCAGTACGACCCCGTCGGTCGTCGCCGGACCGCCGGGAAACTGGGCGTAGCCGAGCACCCCGCCGGCCAGTTGGCAGACCCACATGTTCAGGTACCGGTCGGCCGGCCACGGGTCGGCACCGCCGGTGGCGACCGCCTTGACCGCGTCGTCCTCCGGGGAGAACGCCGCCACCTCGGTCCGGGTACGGGTGATGCCGCTGGTCGGTGCGCCGGCCGGATCGGTGTCGGCGAGGAAGAACTCCACCCGGGCGTCCGCCGCCACCGCCCGCCACACCTCGGGTACGGCCGAGATGTCCTCGTTGAGCCGCCGGAAGTCGGCGTTGAGCACGGCGAGCTGGCTGTGGATCTGCTCGTCGCCGACGTTCTGCGCCTCGTCGCGCCAGAGCACGTGCGCCACCACCGGGATCCGTACCACCTGGTCGAGTCGGGAACGTCCGCGCCGGCACTGGTGGAAGGTGAAGTTCTCGATCTCGGCGGCGGTGCTGGCGTACTCCTCCCGCGTGTCCAGCAGCCGGCGGTGCACCGGCATGGTCCCGCACCAGTTCCGCAACACCGCCCCGTCCCTCGTCACCGTCATGTCCCGAGTGTGGACCCGTTACCGGTTTCCGGGTACCGATTCCCGTCTGTTTCGGCTGTCCAGGCGTCGGGGCCTGCCGGTGGACGTACGCACGGGGAGCCGGCCGGACAACCCGGCCGGCCCCCCGTGTCGCGCGTCGGGTCGTGGTGTCAGCCCGCGACGGACTGGTTGTAGTCGTTGATCGGGCCGACCAGGGCCTTCTCCTGGTCCTGGAGCGCCGTCTTCGGGTCGGTGCCGCTGAGCACGGCGGCCTGCATCGCCTGTTCGGCCGCCTTGCGGGCCTGTGGCATGGCGCCGAGCAGGCAGCCCTGGGTCGCCTTGGTCACCTCGGTGTTCTGGAGCTGGGTGATGGCGGTCTGGAACTGCGGGCGGGCGGCCACCCACTGCTTGTCGAGGTCGGTCTCGAGCGCGCCCTTGCTGATCGGGAAGTAGCCGGTGGTGGTGTGCCAGGTGGCCTGCGAGTCCTTGTCCGACAGGAAGTTGACGAACTCCCAGGAGGCGCGCTTGTGCGCGTCGTCCTTGTCCTTGCCCACGACCCAGAGCGAGGCGCCGCCGATGATCGGGCCGCCGTTGTCGGTCGCGTTGATCTTCGGGTAGTTGCCGGTGGCGATCTCGAACTTGCCCTCGGTGCTCTTCAGGAAGCCGCTCACCGAGCCGGTCGACTCCAGGGTCATCGCGACCTTGCCGGAGGTGAAGGTGTTGTCGGCGGTGGTGGTGTTGCTGTCCAGCTTCGGGGCCAGCCCCTCGTCGACCATCTTCTTCCACCACTGCAGGAGCTTGACGTGGTCGTCGGTGGCGAGGTTGAGCTTGGTGCCCCGGCCGTCGCGGCCGTTGCCCTGGTCGCAGTACTCCTGGTTGCCCACGGCGGTGAACTGCTCCATGAACCAGCCGTAGAGCGCGGCGCCGAAGCCGTACTGGCTGACGTTTCCGCTGGCGTCCTTGACGGTCAGCTTCCGGGCCGCCTCGGTGATCTCGTCCAGGGTCTTCGGCGGGTTGGCCGGGTCGAGGCCGGCCTTGGTGAAGGCGGTCTTGTTGATGTACAGCAGCGGCATCGAGGTGTTGAACGGCATCGAGTACAGCTTGTTGTCCACCGAGTAGTAGCCGGCGATGTTCGGCTGGATGTCGGAGGCGTCGGTCTTGTCGACGTCCAGGAACGACTGCACCGGCACGGTCGACTTCGAGTCGATCATGAATCGGGTGCCGATGTCGTAGACCTGGACCACGTCCGGGGCCTGACCGCTGTTCAGAGCCGCCTTGTACGCCGACAGCGTGTCGTCGTACGTGTTCTTGAACTGGAGGTTGACCTTGACCCGGCCCTTGTTCTTCGTGTTGAACTGGTCCGTCAGGGCCTGTAGCGCCTCGCCGTTCTTGCCGGTCATGGCGTGCCAGAAGTCGATCGAGACCTCGCCCTTGCCGTCCAGCGCGCTGGCCGCCGGTGCGGCGTCCCCAGCGGCGGCGGGGGCTGGGTTGTTCGCGGTCGCCGAGCTGCACCCGGCAACCGTGGTGGCCGCGGCGGTGGCGAGCGAGAGCCCGACCACCAGGCGACGCAGAGTGGTACGCACGTTGTTTCCTCTCGTGTGGGTCATGACGAAGAGCCCGCTACTTGACGGCGCCGGCGGTGAATCCCCGGACCAGCCAGCGCTGGCCGAAGATGACCAGCAGCAGGGTGGGCACCAGCGTGATGGTGATGCCCGCGAGCAGCACCGCTGGACTGCCGCCCTCGTTGTCCTTCAACGCGAAGACGGCGGTCTGGAGGGTGTTCAGGGAGTTGTTGCTGGAAGAGATGATCAAGGGCCAGAAGTACATGTTCCAGCCCTGTAGGAACGACCAGACCGCGATCGCGGTGATCGCCGGCCGGGTGCCCGGCAGCAGGATGGTGAAGAGGAAACGCAGGTGTCCGCAGCCGTCGATCACCGCCGCCTCCCGCAGTTCGCGGGGGAACTGGAGGAACGCCTGACGGAGCAGGAACACCCCGAACCCGTTGGCCAGGAACGGCAACACCAGGCTGAGCCGGCTGTCGTTGATCCCGAGCGACCGGATGAAGAGCGCGTTCGGCACCACGATCGACTCGTACGGCACCATGATCGTGCCGAGGAAGACCCAGAACAGCGGCCGGCGCAGCGGCGTACGCATGAACACCAGCGCGTACGCGGCCAGGCACGAGGTGACCACGTGACCGGCCATGATGACCAGACCGACGAAGAGTGAGTTGGCGAAGGCCGGTGCCAACGGCACGACCGGCTGGTTCCACGCCTTGACGTAGCTCTCCACGGTCCAGTGCCCGCTGAACAACTGCGGTGGCTGGTGCAGCAGCGCGCTGGACGGGAGGAACCCGCCGAGTACGGTCAGCAGCACCGGGAAGAGCAGCAGCACGGCCGCGATCACGAGCCACAGGTAGGTGAGAATGGTCGGGGCGGTCCCCGGCCTGGTCGCTCGACCGGTCACCGGTAATGCACCCGCCTCTCCAGGACACCGAACTGGACGGTGGCGATCAGTACGCCCACCACCAGCAGGACCAGGCCCTGCGCGCTGGCCAGCCCGAAGTTGCTGTTGTTGTTGTGGAACGCGTTGTCGAAGATCGAATAGACCAGCGTCCGGGTCTGCCCGTTCGGGCCGCCGTCGGTGATGATCTGCACCTGGCCGAGCGCCTGGAGTGCGCTCAGGGTGGTCGTCACGACGGCGAAGAAGAGGCTCGGTGAGGTCATCGGCAGCACGATGCTGAAGAACTGCCGCAGCCCGCCCGCCCCGTCGATCCGGGCCGCCTCCAGGATCTCCTCGTCCACCCCGGCCAGTCCGGCGCTGATCACCAGCAGGTTGAAGCCGGAGACCATCCAGACCGTCACCCCGGCGACCGTGATCATGGCCCAGGTGGGGTCGGTGGTCCAGTCCGGCGCCGGGATGCCGACCAGGCCGAGTGCCCAGTTCACCGGGGAGATGCCGGGGTTGAGCATGATCAGCCAGACCACGCTGGCGGCCGACGCGGAGTAGGCGAAGGGAAGCGCGAAGGCGGTGCGGAAGATCTTCATACCGGGCAGTCGCTGGGTCAGCGGTGCCGCGATCGCCAGTGGCAGCAGCACGCCCGGTACCACCACCAGCAGCACGAAGACGAAGGTCTGCCCGAGCAGACCGCCGAACGTCGGAGTGAAGAGTTCGGCGAAGTGTGCCAAGCCGACCGACCGGGTCGGGTTGCCGAGGATGTCGTTGCCCCGGGTGGAGAGGTACACCGCCTGGAACAGCGGGAAGATCACGAAGACCCCGAGTCCGGCCAGGCCGGGAACCAGGAAGAGCAGGGCGAGTACCGCCTCGCGGGGGTTGCGGCCCCGGCCGCTCGCGGCGGGCTTGGGGGAGCTGCCAGCCGACACCGCGTCTGGCGGTTTCCTGCTGGTCACGGTTGGTGCGGTCACGAACGGTGAGCCTGCAACGGCCGGGCGTCCGGCCGGGGGAGTCGCGCTGGCGGGAAGGTTGCCGATTGTGGTCAACCGGGTGACGTAACCCAACGGATAGTAGTGATCGCTCCGTGGTTCTTTGGGTGACTACTCCCAGCTCAAAGCCGCCTCAATGCCACCTGTGGACCTTCTGAGGTCACGTATAGTGACTCGTTTATTGATCACAATAGGTGAGGGTGGCCGAATAGGTGAGGGTGGCCGACCGCCATCTTGCCGATGATGGCGGTCGGCCACCGTGGCCGGCCCTACGCCGAAGGCCCGCCGCTAGGTGCAGGCCACCCCGTTGACCGTGAACAGGCCGGGAGTCGGGTTGGCACCGCCGGTGGGCGTGGTGGCGTTCAGGCCGAAGGTGGCGCTGCCGCCGGGGGCGATCCGTCCGTTGTAGGTCTCGTTCCGGGCCGTGACCGTTGCGCCGGACTGCGTCGCCCGGGTCATCCACGCCTCCCGCAGCCGCTGGTCACCGGTGAAGGCGAAACCCGCCGTCCAACCGTTGATCGCGGTGGTGCCGGTGTTGGTGATGGTCACCTGCGCGGTGAAACCACCCCCGCCCTGCCAGGCGCCGTAGTTGACGTAACCGACCCGGCAGTTCGACGCCGGGGGCGCGGTGGCGGCGCCCTGGTCGGCGAGGAACGAGGCGATCCAGGCGAGCGCCGAGTTCCAGTTGATCGCCACCTCGTTGGTCGCGTACGAGGCGATGTCGTCGACGTAGCAGAACATCGGGGCACAACCGGCGAGCAGGTTCGCCGCGAACGGATCGTCCAGACTGGCGTTCGCGCCACCGGCGATCGAGCCGGCCGGCGGATTCGGCGAGGACGGGTCGTACTGGTTGCCGAAGATCCGGCTGTGCTGGTTGCGGGACGCCTGCTCGCCCCAGCCGGTCACGTACGACTGGTTCAGCGCGTTGCGGCCGAAGATGTAGTCCATCCCCTGCACCGCGCCGTCACGGTAACGGGCGTTCCGGGTCAGGTCGTACGCCGTGGCGAGCACCACCGCGTTGTTGATGATGTTGCTGTTGGCGCCCCAGAAGTAGCTGCCCGGCCCGCCCGGCATCGGCAGCCCGTACGCCTGGCCGGCGAGGGTGGTGAGGTAACCGTCGGCGGCGCTGACCACCGAGGCCCGGATCCGGTCCCGCTCCTGCGGCGGCAGCCCACTCGGTACGGTCGCCAGGTCGAGCCGGCCGAGCGCCGCCGTGCTGCCCCAACCGAAACCGTTCGGGTCGAAGACGTTGCCGGTGTGGTGCGGTGAGGCGGTCAGGTCGGCCAGGTAGGCCGCCGCGCCGGTGCTCAGGTACAGCTCGGCCGCGGCCCAGTAGAACTCGTCGCTGACGTCGCCGTCGCTGTACGCCCCACCGCCGTTGCCGTCCGTCGGGCTGGCGTGGACGGCGGGGTTGGCCTTCGCCGCCGCGTACGCGGTCCGGGCGGCGGTGCCGCACCGGGTGGCGAACGCCGGGTCGTACGGCGCGTAGAGCCGGGCGCACTGGGCGGCGGTCGCGGCCAGGTTGAGCGTCGCGGCGGTCGACGGCGGGTGCAGTTCCCGCAACTGCGGGTCGTCCTCGGGGGCGAGCGGCAGCCCGGTCCAGTTCTGGTCGTGCAGCTTGTGGTGGGCCATGCCGGCCTTCGGTTTGCCCGCCGGCACCTGCATGCGGAGCAGGAACTCCAGCTCCCAGCGGGCCTCGTCGAGGATGTCGGGCACGCTGTTGCCGCGTTCGGGCACCCGCAGGGTGTTGTCGCCGAGTCCGGCGCCGAGGCCGGCGGTGGGTGCGGTCTTGGTCCGCTCGAAGGCGTTCAGGAGCTGGTAGGTGGCGATGCCGCCGTTGACCACGTACTTGCCGTGGTCGCCCGCGTCGTACCAGCCGCCCCGGGCGTCCAGCCGGTAGTCACAGACACCGGGCTGGCAGGGCACGTCGGTGTCGCCCTGGTTCGGCGCCACACCGAGGTGACCGGCGGGGCGGGCGTACTCCTCGCCGACCAGGGCGCCGTCGATGGCGATGCCGCTGCGCTGGATGTAGAAGAACTGGAGCGAGTCGGAGCGGAGCTGCTGGTAGATGGCACCGGAGATGTCGAACGGGTGGCTGGTTTCGCCGTCCGCCACCAGCGTGTAGCCGGTGCCGACGGTCCGGTAGCCGGTGAAGTCGACACTCTGCACCCGCTGCCCGGAGGCGGCGTCGGTCCCGCGCGGGGTGGCGAGCCCCTGGGCGACCACCGCGCCGGTGGCGGACTTGAGCTGCCAGGGCAGCGGGTCAGTCGCCGGACTGACGATGGTGGCGTTCTTCGGGCCGCCGGGCAGGTAGCCGATCTGGTTCACCCGTACCCGGGGGCCGGTGTCCGGCACGTACGGCGGCTCCTCCTCGCCGCCGCGCAGGGAGACGTTGTCCAGGCAGAAGGTGTAACCGGTGGTGTTGCCGCCGACCTGGAAGGCGACCTGGCCCAGCTCGGTGTCGGCGGTGGCGGTGAAGGTCCGGGTGATTCGCTGCGGGTCCGCGCCGAGTGGCACGTCCGCCACGAAGAACGAGGTGTACGGTTCCGCGCCGAGCTGCACCGCCGCGCGGACCGTCGCGCCGGGCGTGGCGGAGGCATCGAAGGCGAGGGTGTACGTGGACCCGGCGATCAGTGGCACGTCGTTCTGCCCCACTCCGCCGTCCCATGGGTTGGCGAGCCCGCCGGGTACGACCGAGCAGAGCCGTCCGTCCTGTACCCCTGTGCTGGTGGTGCCGTACGAGTACCAGCCGTCGGTGCCGTTGGCGAAGTCGCCGTTGGCGAGTTGCTCCGGTCCGGCCGGGTCGTCCGGCGGTTCGGTGGAGCCGTCGCTGGTCAGCGACACGTCGTCGAGACAGAAGGTGTACGGCTGGGCGCTGCCGCCGAGTTGGAAGGTGAGGGTGCCGTCGGTGGCGTCGAGGGTGCCGGTGAACTCGTAGGAGAGGTTCTGGGTGGTCGGGGTGAGCGACAGGTCCCGGGCCAGCACCGTGGTGTACGGCGCCTCGTTGAGCTGCACGTTGGCCTTCACGGTGACCTCGGCGCTGGTCGAGGCGCGCAGCGTGAGCGCGTAACCGGCGCCGTCGGTCAGCGGGATGCCGTTGTGTCCGAGGCTGGCGTCCCAGGGGTTGGCCAGCCCGCCGGGAACCTCGGCGCAGAGCCGGCCGTCGACCACGGCGAGACTGAGGTTGTCCGTGGCCCACCAGGGGGCGGTGCCGCTGTCGAAGGTGCCGTTGACGATGTGTTCGGTGGGCGCGGCCTGTGCGGGGCTCGGCGCCGGTCCGATGAGGCTGACGGCGACGGCGGCCACGGCGAGGAGTGCGACGGCCCGCCGGTGGCGTCGGGGTCGGGTCACGGGGCTTCCTTCCGGTGGGGTGCGTGCCCGCGGTGACGCCGACTCGGCCGGTCCCGCGGCAAGGACATCGAGAGCCATGGTTGGGAGCGCTCCCAGTACAGCAGCGATGTTGCCAGGCCGTTTCCGGGCTGTCAATCAGTGATCCTGAATGTATCGGGTTGCCCCTTCGGGTGACGCGCTCCGCGACCATCGGTGGCACGATCGGCTAGCCGACAGCGGACGCGAGGCGTGACGGCTGTCCGGGCGCCGGCCAATGGGCCAAAATGGATGGTTCCGACCATGATGATCGGGGGACAGGGTGACCGAGGCGGATGCGGGTGCCCGGCGCGCGTCGGTGGCCCGTGGGGCACGGCTGGTGGCCGTGCTCCTGAGCATCGTGGTGGCCGTGGCCGCGATCATCGTCACCGTGGTGCTCACCGGTCCGCCGTCGGAGCAGGACCTGCTCCGCGACGCGGGTGTGATCGGCAAGCGGCAACTGCTGATCGGCGTCAAGGACGACCAGCCGGGCATAGCCCTGCTCGACCGGGACACCGGCACCTTCTCCGGTTTCGACATCGACATCGCCTGGATGATCGCCGCCGACCTCGGCTTCCGACGCGACGACGTACGGTTCCTCGCCATCGAGAGCGAGGACCGGGCCAAGATGCAGGCGCGTACGGACGAGGGACAGTTCGTCACCGTCGACCTGGTGATCGCCTCGTACAGCATCACCGACGAACGGGAACAGCTCACCGGGGTGAGCTTCTCCGCGCCGTACCTGACCACCGAGCAGTCGGTCATCACCCGCCGGGACTACGCCGGGCCGGTCGACACCCTGGTCGATCTCCGGGGCAAGCGGGTGTGCAGCCTCTCCACCGCCACCTCCGAGTCGCCCGCCGCCCGCGCCGGAGTCGAGCTGATCAGCAAGAAACGGATCAGTGAATGCGTCGACGCGCTGCTCAAGGGGGACGTGGAGGCGGTCACCACGGACGCGGCCATCCTGGCCGGCTTTGTCGCCCAGCATCCGGAGCAGCTCTCGCACCATGACATCGGGCTGGACCCGTCCGAGAAGTACGGCGTCAACACCGGCGACAACGAGGCCCTGCGGGACCTGGTGAACCTGTCGCTGTACGACTCGCTCAACGATCCGCAGGATCACCGCTGGGAGGACGCGTACGACAAGCACCTGCGTCCGGAGCAGCCGGTCAACCTGCCCCAACAGGTCGCGGTCGACCGGCAGCCGACGGTGGAGAAGGTGGAGGTACGGCGGTGGCCCTGGGAGACGGCGGCGATCGGCGCGCGGGCGGTACCGGCGAACCGGCCGTAGGCGATGCCGGTGATCCGGTTGTGGGTGGTGCCGGCGACCGTTCGGCGAGCGCCCGCCAGGCCCAGCACTGGCTGCTCACCGTTGTCCCGGCGTTTCCGTTGCTCCTGCTGGTGTTACGGCTCTGGCACCTGAGCCGGCAGGACCTTTCCACGATGCTGCTCCTGGTCCAGTACGTGAGCCCGCTCGGTCTGCTCAGCGCGTTGCTCATCACGCTGGTCTGGGTGCTGCCGCTGGCCGTCCTGGTGGTGGCCGCACTGGGCACCCTGCTCTGGGTCAGCGCCCCGGACCGGTTCGATCCGGAACGTTCCCTGCTGGCCCGCACCACCGTCCGGATACCCGACTGGGTCGTCATGGCGGCGGTGCTGCTGGCCCTGCTCACCTGGCAGCTCAGGTTCCTGCCCAGTCTGCTGATGCTGGCCCTGTCCATCCTGGGCCTGCGCACCCGACGCCGGTACGCCGACGACCGTCTCCGGGTGCGTCTGGTCTGCGTCGTGCTGCCGATCTGCGTGGCGTTGCTGGCAGGGTTCTGGCTGGCCCCGGCGGTGATCGACGCGGTGCGGGCCGGCGAGCTGGTCACGGTGGCGCTGCTCGGCGTACCGCTGCTGCTGGCCGTCTTCCTGACCGGCCCGATCCCGCGTCGGGTCGCCCCGCCGTTGACCCGCTGGGTGCTGATCGCGGCGGCGCTCACCGCGCCGTTCGTGCTCGGTGCGATCTTCCTGCGGGCGCCGATCCTGCCGACCGTGGCGGTGGAGCTCCTCCCGGTCGGGGCGGCCGAGGGCGACCAGCCGGACACGGTGCTGATCGGTCGGGTGATCACGGTGGACGACCGCAACACCACCCTGCTGGACAGGCGGGGTCTGGTGCGCTTCGTCCGCAACGATCAGGTGTGGTCGCAGACGCTCTGTCCCGAGCTTGAACAGGTGCCGTACAGCGTCGTACGGGTGCGGGGCTGGCACGTGGAGGAGACCGCGCTGGAGTGGGCGATTCCGCGCCGTACGCCGGTCGACGCCGATCCGCGTTGCGCCGGCCGATTGGCCGAAATCCAGACCAACCCACACCAATCCGTAACTCGATAACTACACAAGGTTAATTCGTGGTGTTTGTGGTTCGCTCACGGAGATCTACTAGAGACACGGTGCCCCCTCGCCTGGCAGGCTGCCTGCCATGACCCTCAAGCTGCGTGCCGCGGCGGTGACCGATCGTGGCCTGATCCGGAGCGGAAACCAAGATTCCGTGCACACCGGTTCCTGGCTCGTCGCCGTCGCCGACGGCATGGGCGGCATGGCCGCTGGGGACCTGGCCAGCCGCATCGCGATCGAGACGATCGCCCCGCTCGACCAGCCGACCCCGGACGAGGACCTGGTGGCGGTGCTGCGTGACGCGCTCGCCGAGGCAAGTGCCCGGATCCGTGCCGCGGTCGAGGCCGAGCCGACCCGGCAGGGCATGGGCACCACCCTCACCGCCCTGCTCTTCTCCGCCGCCGGCACCGGCCTCGCCCTGGCCCACATCGGCGACTCCCGGGCCTACCTGCTCCGCGACGGCATGTTCACCCAGGTCACCCGTGACGACACCTTCGTACAGCTACTGGTCGACCAGGGCGTGATCGACGCCGAGCAGGCACGTAGTCACCCCCGGCGGGCAGTGGTCACCCAGGCCCTCCAGGGCGAACCGGCGAATCCGGCGTACGCCACCGCCACTCCGGTGGCGGGGGACCGGTGGCTGCTCTGCTCCGACGGGCTCTCCAACGTCGTCCGCTCCGACTCGCTGGCCGAGGCGCTCCACTCCTACCCGGACCGCGACGCCTGCGCCAAGCGACTGGTCGACCTGGCCCTGCGGGCCGGTGGGCCGGACAACATCACCGTCGTGGTGGCCGACGTCGTCGACGAAGACGACCGCTGACCCGGTTCACGGGATCAGGACCGGGGCGGCTTGACCCGCCCGCTCGGCTTGGCCGTACGCGGATCGTCCGGCCAGGGGTGGCGCGGGTAGCGGCCGCGCAGCTCGCTGCGTACCCGGAGATAGCCGGTCTGCCAGAACGACGTCAGGTCACTGGTGACCGCCACCGGCCGGCCCGCCGGGGAGAGCAGTTGCAACCGCACCGGCACCCGACCGTCGGCCAGTCGGGGCACATCCGGCCAGCCGAAGATCTCCTGCAACTTCACCGCCAGTGCGGGTGCGCCCGGATCGGTGTAGTCCACCCGGATCCGCGAACCGCTCGGCACGGCCAACCGTTCGGGCGCCAACTCGTCCAGCCGCGCCGCCTGCGCCCGCGGAACCAGCCGGCGTAGCGCCGAGGCCACGTTGACCCGGTGCAGGTCGGCCCGGCGACGGGCACCGGCCAGCTCCGGCGCGAGCCACTGTGGGGCGGCGGCCAGCAGCGACGCGTCGTCCACCAGCGGCCACTCGTCGCCGAACGCGTGCCGGCAGAAGGCCAGCCGCAACCGGGTCGACTCCGCCTCAGCGGTCCAGTTGAGCAGGTCGAGCCCGACCTTGCGCAGACCGTCGAGCAGGGCGGCGGTGAGCTGCTCCTGATCCGGTTGCAGCAACGGACGTTCGGTCAGGACCAGCGCGCCGAGCCGCTCCACGTCCCGGGCGAGCACGTCGTCACCGGACCACACCACCTCCCGGTCGTGCCGCAGCGTCGGCGCACCCGCCTCCCGGGCGGTCGCCTCGTCGATCACCGCGGCGAGGCGGATCTGCGCGCCGCGCCGGCCCGGGGCGCGGTCCGCGACCGCCACCGCGAGCCAGCGCGAGCCGGTCAGCGGCGAGCCGGCCGCCAGGTCCGCCGCGGTCCCGCCCGCCATCAGGTACGTGGTGCCGCTCCGTTGCCGTACCCGGGCCAGCCGTTCCGGGTAGGCGAGTCCGACCAGCAGCCCGGCGGCGAGGTCGTCGGTGAGCCGACCCCCGTCGCCTCCCGACCCGCCGGTGCCGGCGGTGCCGTTTCCGTCCGCGGTGGCCGCGTCGCGGAGCCGCTTCACCTCGGCCCGCCACCGGGCGGTGACGGCCGGGTCCGTACCCCCGCGCAGCCGCCGCCAGACCGCGGCCAGATCGTCGTCGCGCCCCACCACGGAGTCCTCGGACAGCAGCGCCACCACCTCGGCGGCCCGCTGCGCGCCGAGGAGGTCGGTCCCGTCCAGCAGCGCGCGGGCCAGGCGCGGATGGGCGCCCACCGAGGCGATCACCCGTCCCCGCCCGGTGACCCGCCCGTCCCCGTCCACCGCGCCGAGCGCGGCGAGGGTGGTGCGGGCGACCTGCATGGCGGCGGCCGGCGGGGGATCGGGCAAGGTGAGCCCGGCCCCGTCCGGCTGCCCCCAGCACGCCAGTTGCAGGGCGAACGCGGTCAGGTCGGCGGTGGCTATCTCCGGTTCCGGTTGCGCCGGCAACCGCTCGTGGGTCGCCTCCAGCCAGCACCGGTAGACCCGGCCAGGTGCCTCGCGGCCGGCCCGGCCGGCCCGCTGGGTGGCCGCCGCCCGTGAGACCGGGACGGTGACCAGGGCACCGAGGCCCCGGGCCAGGTCGGTGCGGGCCACCCGGCTCAGCCCGGCGTCGACCACCACCCGTACGCCCGGCACGGTCAGGCTGGTTTCCGCGACGGTGGTGGCGAGCACCACCCGGCGCCGGGCTCCCGGGCGCAACGCCGCATCCTGGTCCGCGCCCGACTGGCGGCCGTGCAACGGCAGCAGGTCGACCTCACCACGTGACCCGGAGAGCCGGCTGGTCACACCGGCGATCTCCCCCGCACCGGGCAGGAAGACCAGCACGTCGCCGTCGGCCTCGTGCAGCGCCCGGCGTACGGTCGCCGCCACGTGGTCCAGCAGGCGCGGGTCGACCCGCAGCCCGTGCGGCGGGTCCACCGGCCGGGTCGGCGGCGCCCAGACCACCTCGACCGGGTGCAACGCGGACGACGCCTCGATCACCGGCGCCGGGCGGGTGCCGGCGGTGCCGAGTACGGCGGCCAACCGCTCCGCCTCGGCGGTCGCCGACATCGCCAGCAGCCACAGTTCGGGGCGGAGGGTGGCGCGTACCTCGACCGCGAAGGCGAGCGCGAGATCGGAGTCGAGATGGCGCTCGTGCGCCTCGTCGAGCAGGACCGCACTGACCCCGGCCAGCTCCGGGTCACGCTGGAGTCGCTGCACCAGCAGCCCGGTGGTGACCACCTCGATCCGGGTTCGTGGGCCGACCCTCCGCTCACCGCGTACGGCGAAGCCGACCGTCGCACCGACCTTCTCCCCGAGGAGCGAGGCCATCCGTCGTGCGGCCGCCCGGGCGGCGATCCGACGCGGCTGGGCGACCACGATCCGGCCCTCGAGGGTCTCGGCCAGGGCCAGTGGGACCAGGGTGGTCTTGCCCGTACCCGGCGGTGCGACCAGCACCGCCGCACCGTCGTCGTGGAGCGCGGCGAGCAGCGCCGGCAGCACATGGCGGACGGGCAGGTCGAATGTGGCGGCCTCGGGTAGCACCGGGCCAGTGTCGCACCGGCGCCCGGCCGGAGCCGGTGCGGCTGGTCGATCGGGGCGGAGCAGGCCGCCCGGGGCGGTCAGTCCGACGGGGTGAACGAGCCTTCCCCGGCCCCGGTGACGAATGCGTTCCACCCGGCGGTGCCGAACACCAGCACCGGACCCGGGCGGTCCTTGGTGTCCCGCACCGCCACCGCGCCGTCGAGGATGGCCACCTCGACACAGTTGCCGTTGCCGCTGCTGCGGCGGCTGGTACGCCACGTGGCCTGAGTCAGGTCGAGTCCCGTCATTGGCACCCCTCGTCTCTCCCCCGATGAGCCACCGGATCGGTCACAGATAGTTACGAGAAGCCTCCCGGATCCGGGTCTTCGACTCCGCCGGAGTGAGCGCCATCCGGCACAGCTTCTCGTGCAGAAGGGTATACCCGAGCACATGATCGGCTTCCTCCAGAGCCAGCCCCATCGTGAGGTTTTCCAGGTAAACCACGGATGCGTCGGCGGCCTCGGCGAAGCCGAGGATGACGTACGGGGTGGTCATCGCCGGGTGCCCGCCAGCGGAGAAGGGAAGTACCTGAATCGTTACGTTCGGTAACTCGCTGAGATTGACCATGTGGGCCAGTTGGTGGCCCATCACCGTCGCCCCACCGACCGGCCGGAGCAGCACCGCCTCGTTGAGAACCACCGACAGTCCGACCGGCGGGTCGCGGTGCAGTACCTCCTGACGTTTCAGCCGAGCGTCGACCTTGCGGTCCACTCCGGCATCGCCGGCGGTGAGCAGGTAGATGGCGCGGGCGTACTCCTCGGTCTGGAGCAGTCCCGGTACGGACTCGGCCTCGTACGTCCGCAGCGAGGCCGCCTCGGCCTCCAGCCCGACGTAGAACTCGAACCAGTCCGGCAGCACGTCGCTGTAGCTCTGCCACCAACCGCGCTGCTGCGCGCCCCGGGCGATCTCGATCAGCGCCTCGGCCGCCTCGCCGGTCACCTGGTAGAGCGCCAGGGCGGCGCGTACGTCCCGGGGCTTGATGCCGATCTGCGCGTTTTCGATCCGGGACAGGTTGCTCTTGGACATGTCCAGTTGGCGTGCGGCCTGGTCGAGGGTCATCCCGCCCCGCTCGCGCAGTTGACGGAGTTCCCGGGCGATACGGCGACGGCGGACGGTTGGGCTGGCGGTCACCGGGCGAGTCTCGCACGGCTGGAGCCGCAGGCCGGGTGCCCGGTCGTGAAACCGATTGAATCCGGGAGTTGCATTGCATCAGTGGCACGGTGCATCCTTTTCCCGGCGTCGATCAAATACATGTCCTTCCGGTGTGGACAGTCCACATGCGGCAGACGGGCCCAAGGGGAGAGTCGTGCTACTCGCGGACGAGTTCTTCCTGATCGCGCACGACGACGCCAAGGGCAGGCCCCGGCTGCACGCGTCCGCGACCGGACTGGGGCTCGCCGCCGGGCTCCTCGGCGAGCTGCTGCTGGCCCGCCGAATCGTGATCGGCGGGGGCACGGTGACCGTGGTCGACCGGCGACCACCGGACGACGCCCTGTCGCACACCGTGCTGGACCAGTTGGTGGGGGAGCCGGAGCACCGGTCCATCCGTACCTGGCTGATGTTCTTCGGCAACAGCGCGGTCGACTCGGTCGGCGAACGGCTCGCCCGAGCCGGCACCGTACGCCGGGAGGAAACCCGACGCATGTTGCGCACCACGGTCACCTACCGCCCGGTGGACATTAACGCGGCGGCCTGGCCGGTCACCCGGTTGCGGGCGTCGCTCGGCCGGGCCGAACCCCCGTCGACGGCGGACGTGCTGCTGCTCGCCCTGCTCACCGCGACAAACCTGCTGCGTGAGGTGCTCTGGGGCACCGATCCCGGAGTGCAGCAGCGGCTCAACCAACTGATAGACGGGCTGCCGCCGCCGCTGAGCGAGTTGGCCCGGCATACCGAGGCGGCCGTCGGTGCCGCCATCCTCGCTGGCCGCCCCTAACCAGCCGCACGTAAGGAAGGGCCCCTTGTTATCGGATTTTGTATAGGAAGGGGCCCTTCCTAACACCGGAATCTGACCGGCCAGCGCGGTCCGGCCACCCTGGTTCTCCTCACCCCTGGAGCAGATTGATGGCCCCTCCCTCCGCACCACCCAGACCGAGCAATGTCTCCTCCGCGCTGGCCAGTGGCCGGCTCGGCATTCCTTCCGTGGTTTTCTTCGTGCTGTCGGCCGCGGCACCGTTGACCGTGGTGGCCGGCGTGGTCACCACCGGGTTCGCGGTGACCGGGGTGACCGGGATTCCGTTGGCCTTCCTGCTCATCGGTGCGGTGCTGGCGCTCTTCTCGGTCGGCTACGTCGCGATGGCCCGACACACCGCCAACGCGGGGGCGTTCTACGCGTACGTGACCCGTGGGCTCGGCCGGCCGGCCGGGGTCGGCGCGGCCTGGGTGGCGCTGATCGCGTACAACGCGCTCCAGGTCGGGCTCTACGGCGCGGTCGGCGCGGCGGCGGCTCCCGTACTCGAACAGTTTTTCGGCCTGCACGACCCGAGCTGGTGGGTGATCGCTCTGGTCGCCTGGGCGGTGGTCGCCGGGCTCGGGGTGCTGCGGGTGGACATCAACGGCATGGTGCTCGCCGTGCTGCTGCTCGCCGAGATCGCCATCATCGTCGCCTTCGACCTGGCCGACCTGCTCAGCCCGGCCGGCGGGCGGATGAGCTTCGAGACGCTCGCCCCGGAGAACCTGTTCGTGCCCGGCGTCGGGGCGATCCTGGTGCTGGCGGCGACGGGTTTCACCGGGTTCGAGTCGGCGGTGGTGTTCAGCGAGGAGAGCAAGGACCCGAAGCGGACCGTACCGGTCGCCACCTATCTCTCGGTGGCCATCATCGCCGGGCTCTACGCGCTCAGCGCCTGGGCGATGACGGTCGCCACCGGCCCCGACAAGATCGTCGAGGCGTCCCGGACCGAGCAGGTCGGGCTCATCTTCGTGCTCGCCGACGGCAACCTCGGTGGCAGCTTCGTCAGCATCGGGCAGGTGCTCTTCCTGACCTCGGTACTGGCCGCGATGATTTCGTTCCACAACACCACCGCGCGGTACACCTTCGCGCTCGGGCGGGAGCGTGTCCTGCCCGCGATCTTCGGCCGGACCGCGCCGCGTACCGGGGCGCCACGGGCGGCCTCCATCGCGCAGAGCGTCTTCGGTCTGGTTGTCATCGCGGTGTACGCGGCAGCCGGTTGGGATCCGCTGGTGCAGCTCTTCTACTGGGGCGGTACCACCGGCGGGTTCGGTGTCCTGCTCCTGATCACCGCCACGTCGGTCGCGGTGATCGCCTTCTTCGCCCGCAACCCGTCCGGGGAGAGCGCCTGGCACCGGGTGGTCGCCCCAGGGCTCGCCACCGTCATCCTGGCGACCATCGTCTTCATCGCCCTGGACAACTTCGCCATCCTGCTCGGCGTCGCCCCCGACTCCGTACTGCGTTGGGCGTTGCCGGCGGTCTATCCGGTCGCCGCGGTGCTCGGCGTCGTCTGGGCCCTGCTGCTCCGGTCCCGCAGGCCGGAGGTCTACGAGACCATCGGGCTCGGCCCGGAGAGCGTGACGGCGGGGCTGACCGCGTCGGCCGCCGCCGCCCGCCAGCCGGTCGCCCCGGAGGTACGGCGGTGACCGCCCCGGTGATCGAACGGGCCGAGCCGGCGGACGCGCGGGTGCTCGGTGAGCTGATCGCGGAGGCGTTCCAGTCGCTCGCCGCCTGCCGGTGGCTGGTGCCGGACCCGGTGAGCCGGCGCCGGATCCTCTCCGACGACTTCCACATCCTGGTCGAGTACGCACTCGAGTGGGGACTGGTGGAGACCACCGCCGACCGCCGGGCGGTCGCGGTCTGGCTGCCCGCCGTCGGTGACCCGCTGCCACCCCCGGCCGACTACGACAAGCGCCTGGTCGCCGCGTGTGGCGAGTGGACGGAGCGGTTCCGGCTGCTCGACGAGCTGTTCGAGGCGAACCATCCGCACGAGGCCCATCACCACCTCGCCTTCCTCGCCGTCGGTCCGGAGCGTCAGAACAACGGGATCGGTTCGGCGTTGCTGCGGCACCGGCACGCGTTCCTGGACGCACAGGGGCTGCCGGCGTACCTGGACGCGAGCAGCACTGACAGCCGGGACCTCTACGCCCGGCACGGTTACCGGGCCGCTGAGCCGTTCCGGCTGCCGGACGGCACCCCGTTCTGGCCCATGTGGCGCCCGGCGGGCGGGTGAGCGACCGATCGGTCAGCCGGCGGCTCTAAGGTTGGTCGTGTCTGCGTAGGACTGGAGCAGCCCAGAGGCCATGTGAGGACTCCAGGGGGTTGCAGTCCTACGCAGGTACTGCAACCAAAAGTGCAACCATCAGGCGGGCCGCGACAGGCCACGAAAACGGGAATGCCCGACCGGGTAGAGGGCCAGTCCGGCCCGGTCAGGCATTCCCTAGGTCCCCAGTATTACAGGGCAGACCAGCAGATTAACAAGATCGGCGATCTTGTAGGGGTCTCGCCGGTGGCTATTACGCGAACGTCAACAGCGTTCGGTCGAGCGCGGTAACGCTCACGGTTCGGCCACCGATCTCCACGACCTGCACATACCCGCCCGGGTCGATGCCGTGATCGGTCTGCTCCTCGGGCGTAGCCGGCCGGCCGTACGCTGTCGCCCCACGGGGCACCCGGACTCGGATCCGCTCCACCGGCCCGCGCACCAGCCACCCGTACCCGCTGCGCACCTCGACCAGGCCCTCATCACGGAGCAGACGCAGAGCAGACCGCACCGTGTCTCGACCGACCCCATGTGTCTGGCGTATGGCCAGCTCAGACGGCAGGCGCGCACCGGCCGGCAACGTCGCCACAGTGGCGCGGAGCAGGTCGGCAAGCTGCCGATACACGGGCGTGTGGGACCGAGGGTCGATCACCTGGCGGACGCTACGAGCCGCTGCCCGGCTAGGGACCTGGCCGCCTACCCGGCTAGCCGGCCACCTAGCTGATCATGTCGGTTCGCCATGCACTCGCCTGCGGAGCGCGAGCTGCTCTCGTACGTCGTCCGGGTGGCACTCGCGGTATCGGCCTCGGCCGGGGCGGTAGCGGAACCGCATCTCCGGTGGCTCGGCGTTGAGCATTCGTACGACGGTGCTCCGGTCGACGCCGAGCAAGGTCGCGACTTCGCCGGGCAGCAGCCACTCATCCGCCGCGAGGCGTTCTTCTATTTCTGTTGCCGTGGCCATCGTGGTGATCGTAGCGGGCGTGGCGGGTGTAGCCGAGGGTGCCACTGACCAACCTCCCCCCGTAGTGACTGCGGCAAGTGTGGCAAGTGTGGCACACTCATCGGCATGCGTCCGATGACCTACCCCCCGCCGTAGCGGATCTCGTGCCACGCGCACGCGCGCTCGCTGACGAACTCGGCGAGACTCCCTCCCGGAACCGGCTGATGCGTGAACTCAAGGTCGGTGCACCAAAGGCTCAGGAACTGCGCGGCGCGCTCGTCCAGGCGGCTGCCCGCGCCGGCCGTTCGAGCCGCCGCCCCCGCCCTGGAGCGCTCCGCCGTGCCGCCGGGCAGTGGCCGCTGACCCGCCTGCCGAACCGGGTCCCGACCGAGCCTGACGACCCCCGGAACACCCGATTTGGATCCGGTGACCGTCGAGGTATCGCCGCTGGTCATGGCACCCGGACACCCGGTCGAGCCCACCTCGCCGCCGGCAGCCGCGGCCCCGGAACCGCCGCCGGCGGCGACCAAGACCGTGGTGGTGTGGCCGATCATCCTGCTGGCCATGCCGGCGTTCGTCGCCATCTGGTCCGGATGGGTCGAACTCGGCGGACTCACCGGATTCGGCGTGGTCCACCCACTCCCCGGCATTTGGGACTCGCTGAGCCTGAACACCGCGATCACCCTGCCGGTCGGCATGGAGGCATACGCCGGGTACGCGATGTACGTATGGCTCAGCGGTCGGGCGTCGACCCGAGCCCGGACGTTCGCGGCCTGGTCCGCGGTGATCTCGCTACTGGTCGGTGCCGCTGGGCAGATCGCGTATCACCTGATGGTGGCGGCCGGCATGACGTCGGCCCCATGGCAGATCACAACGGTGGTTGCCTGTATTCCGGTGGCCACGTTCGGACTCGGCTGCACCCTGGCCCACCTCGTTCGTGAGAAGTAGCCGGCGGTCCCGCAAACCCGAGCACATCTATTGATGCTGACGAGTTCACTGACGCAAACTCAGCCACACCCGTTCTCCACCCCGATGATGGGAGTCATCATGACGCTACGGTTTCTTGGCAAAGACCCGGAGAGCCCGAACAACGGGTCCCCGACCGTGTACCACGACGAGGAGCGCGACACGTACGTCGTCCAGGGCTGGCGGGTCATCGACCCCGACCGCCTGGCCCAGTTGGACACTCCAGCCCACGAAACCGTGGTTGAGATTCCTCGCCGCATGATGCAGTTCTTCCCGGAGGTGAACGGTGCCGAGCTTTGACGAACTCCTGCGCGACTGCAAGCGGTCCGCGGTGCACCTGGAGATGCGCGACAGCTACATGCAGGACGACCCGATGCTGACCGCCTGGCGAGCCGGGCACCGCGACGATCCGGCGGACCGGGAATCGTGGTGGCGTCCGTGGCTGGACCTGATGGCGGACACCACCGGGCGGGGCGTGAAGGTTCGGCGAGCTCGGATCGTCTCCGAGCCGGTCAGCGAGTACATCCGGTTCGAGCACGACATCACGTTCACGAATCTGGCGGCCGGCGAGCAGGTGCGATGGCTGCCCCGACGTCAGGCCACCGACCTGGCGTTGCCCGGTAACGACTTCTGGCTGTTCGATGACGAGCTGGTACTGGTCAACCACTTCGACGGAGACGGGAACTGGTCCCCGGAGCCGATGGAGCTGACTTCGGAGCCGGACGTCGTGAAGCTGTGCGCGACGGCGTTCGAGGCGGTGTGGGAGCGGGCCACGCCCCACGAGGACTACCGGCCGATCTGACCCGTGCCAGCCCAGCCATCGTCCAGCGCCCAGCAGCTCATCGAGGCACTCGGCGCCCGCCTGCGGGAACTACGCCTCGATGCCGGGCTATCCGGGCGTGACCTGGCTGGGCTGGCCGGGTGGCACTCATCGAAAATCAGCAAGATCGAGCACGGAAAGCAGACCCCCTCGGCCGATGACCTCCGGGCCTGGTGCCGGCACTGCGGCGCGGACGACCAGGCAACCGACCTGGTGGCCTCGCTGCGGGCGGCCGAGGGAATGTTCGTGGAGTGGCGAAGGATGGAACGGGCCGGGCTTCGGCTGGCCCAGGAGTCTGTGGTGCCGTTGTGGGAACGGACGCAGCGATACCGGATCTACTCGTCCTGGATCGTCCCCGGTCCGCTCCAGACCCGCGCATACATCACGGCAGCGCTGTCCTCGATCATGGTGCGTAGAGACCTGCCCGACGACATTGAGGCCGCAGTGCAGGTGCGCGTCGACAAGCAGCGCGTCGTCCACGAGGGAGACCGACGGTTCGCCTGCCTATTGGAGGAGAGCGTTCTCCGTACGCCGTTGGGCGGGCCCGACGCGATGGCCGGACAGCTCGGACACCTACTGGCGGTAGGGTCGCTGCCGTCGGTGTCCCTCGGCATCATCCCGCACGGCGTCGACCGTTTTGCCTGCTGGCCGAGTGAAAGCTTCATCATGTTCGATGACGCCGAGGTGGCGGTTGAACTGGTGTCGGGGCACCTCACGGTCACCCAACCGCGCGAGGTAGCGATGTACGCGGATACGTTCAGCAGGCTGGCGTCCCTGGCCGTGCACGGCGCGGCGGCACGCGCGCTGATTACGTCCGCGATCGACGCATTGGACGCCCGCCGAGCAATCTGAAGCAACTTCGTTGAGGCTCGGTCAGCGTCGCCCCTACCGTCGGTTACGGCGCGGCGACGGGCACACACCCAGTTCCGCCATTTGGTGGCCCCACAAGTGGGCCCGCTCGCCGCGCCCCCGATCGCACCGGTGACGGCCGGTGCTCTGGAGTACGGGGACATGGTCGGCCGGCCCGCTCGCCCTCGTCCCCGTACTCCACCTGACACGGAGGTGGGCCCGATGAACAGCACACGACGTAAGTGGTTCCTAAACCCTGACGACCCGGCGCCGGTCGAGCAGTCGGTGCCGGCCCCCGCTCCCGCGCCGCCGCCGATGGACGGGTCGCGCCGGGAGCTGGTGACGCTGACGGTCGCTGCGGCGACGATCGGCGGGGCCCGCCGGTACGGCGCCGGGACCGGGCCGGCCCGGCGCAACGGCGGGCGGTGGCCGGCATGACGCCGGAAGAGACGGTGCGGGAGGCGCTGCGGATCAAGTCGCAGCACGCCGACGGCGGTACGTGCCCGCAGTGCGGGCCGGACGGGTGCCTGGAGTTGCTGCGGATTCAGGGCCTGATCAAGCCGGGTGAGTTGTGATGGCCGTCGTGCTGCGGGGCGTGGAGTTGCGCGGCCTGGTCGTGGAGCTGGAGCCGGGCGAGTGGTACTACGCCACCGACGGGCCCGACACCGACCCGGCGGCAACCGCCCGGACCATCGTTCTCGGTGACGTCGACCGCATCCAGCTACGCCTGCGCGGCGACCACCAGGAGATGTGGGTGGGAGCGCACAAGCCGACCTGCGGGCAGCGCCCGGACCACCGCGCGTGCATCGCCGAGTACATCGCCCTGACGGCGGTCGAGCGGGCCGTGGCCAAGCGGGACGGTGCACGGTGACGGCGATGGATGACGGCTACACCCCACAGGCGATGTGGTGGTCGGTCGGCATGACGCTCACCGGGCACGCCGGTGGCCGCCGGTGCCCGCAGTGCCGCCCGGACGGGTGCGCCCAACTCGCGTGGGCGATCCGGCAGCGGGAGGCCGGTCGCCCTCTCTCGCCGGTGCCGGTGCTGTTGGCTGGTGCACGGCCGTGACCGAGGCGTCCTCGGCGTTGACGAAGGTCACCGTCAATCTCATCCCGCGCGGGGTCGACGCCCTGGAGCGGGCCTGCGCGCGGACCCGGGACACGAAGACGGACACGATCAACCGGGCCATCGTCGTCCACGCCCTCGTCCTGGAGCTGGTCGAGCGCGGCGGCGGGCACCTCACCGTGCGGCACCCCAACGGCAGCATCGAGCGGGTACACCTGCTCTGACCTTCCTACCGTACTGCACCCAAAGGCAATGATCTTTGTCGATGTCCAATCAAAGACATGTACGAGTAATTCGGCGAATCGTCCGGCAACCTGGGACCGGCGGCGCACCCCAGCGCCGCACGATGATCGGGGAATCCATGCGACTCCGCACAACCCTCGGCGGCTTCCTCCTAGCCGTTGGTACCCTACTGGCGCTCATCCCAGCGACCACGGCGAGTGCTGCACCCGGCGCCGGTATCGCAGCCACGCCGACATGCGTCCAGGTCCGCTACTTCTACCAGGGAGCCGACGTACCGGCGGTCAGCCGCACCGGGAGCGTCAACTGCAACATGGTGCGAGGCAACGTCAGTCCGGCCGTTGAGCAACTCCAGTTGTCTCTGAATCGCTGTAGCCCCGATTCGCTGCGGCGCGCGGGCGTGTACCCGCTGTCGCTTGACGGCAATTTCGGCGGTAATACCGAGAAGGGCCTGCGGTACGCGCAGGCTGATCACGGTACCGGCGCGGACGGTGTTTACGGTCCGGCCACCCGGAAGGCGATTTCGCATTTTGATTCCAACGGTGAGGGCTGCTTGCGGGTGACGTAACCAGCCTTTGCCTGGTGCCGCTACTGGCAACAACCAGGACTGGTGCACGAAAAAAGGCGGCCCCACCCTCCGGGAGGAAGGTGGGGCCGCTTCGCGTTTGGTCGGCGCCGGCCCGGTGGCTACCGGGAGCGCCGCGCCGTCGATGCTACCGGCGTAGCAGGTGGGCGACCGTTGCCGGGGCGTACACCCGCAGCCGGATCAGCCACGCCACGGCGACCGGGCCGCCGATGAGGACCAGGCCGAGGATGGCCTTGATCTGCGCCTCGGTGAGGTCGACGCCGAACGATACAAGCAGGGTGAGTAGTGCGCCCACGGCAGCCGACGCGGCACCGACGGACAGCGCCGGCTCCTTGCTGCCCGGGTCGGGGATGGTGGGGGTGGGCTCGGTCATTTCATCGCCTCTCAGTGATTGCGGCTTCGATCCGCTGCACCTCATCGCGCAGAGATCCGCCGGAGTTGGGGTGCAGCTCGTGTTCCACTCGGGTGAGCCGGGCATCCACACACGGCCATGCCCGCCGCCATGCTCACCAAGCTGCACCAAGCACGCCCGGTTGTGTCCACAACGGTGGGGCGGCGGCCTCCAGGAGGTCGACGTCAAGTCGGAGAAGGGGGACCGCGATCTCCCGCTGTTCCCCATCCTCGTGGAGCTGCTTCGCCGACGCCGGGAGCGGCAACAGGTCCAGTTCGCGACCCTCGATCTTGACTGGACGCCAGAGGTGCACGTGTTCACCGACGAACTCGGCCAGCCGGTCGATCCAAAGCGGGATCACGCCGCGTGGGAAGAGCTACTGGTGGCGGCCGGTGTTGAGGACTCGCGGCTACACGCGGCGCGGCACAGCGCTGGAACCATGATGATCGCTACCGGCACCGACATCCGGATCGTCCAGGAGCTGCTGGGTCACGCCCGGGTCACAACGACCGAGGGCTACACGGACGTGGCCATGGCGGTGAAGCGGCAGGCGGTGGAGCGGGCCGTGGCGGCGATGATGGATGGGCAGCTCGCGGCGCTACTGCAACCAAATGGTGCAACCATTCGACCGCCTGGGTGATCCACTAAGCAGGGCCCGGCGGCGATCGGGGCTGGTGGGAGGCAGTGTGTACGCCCCCTCACCCTGTCACCGATCGGTCAGCCGGCGGATGACCGATCGGTGACAACGTGCGGGGCCGGGCCACTCGTGGCCCGGCCCCGCACGTCCGGCGACGTACGCCGGAACCTCCCCCAAGTATCAGTAGGTCTCGCTGAGCTGTCCGCGCAGCTTGGTCAGCGCGCGGGCGAGCAGCCGGGAGACGTGCATCTGGGATACGCCGATCTGCTCGGCGATCTGGGACTGGGTCAGGTTGCCGTAGAACCGCAGGGTGAGGATCTTCTGCTCGCGCTCGTCCAGGGTGGCGAGCGCCGGTCCGAGGGCGACCCGGAGTTCGGCGAGTTCGAACTCGGCGTCCTCGCCGCCGAGCATGTCACCGAGCTCGGTGGCGCGTTCGCCGTCGCCGGTCGGGGTGGAGAGGGAGACCGCGTTGTACGCCCGCGCGCCCTCGAGCCCTTCGAGGACCTCTTCCTCGGTGACCTTGAGGTGGGCCGAGATGTCGGCGACGGTCGGCGAGCGGCCGAGGGTCTGGAGCAGGGTGCTGTTCGCCTCGGAGATGCTGAGCCGCAGTTCCTGGAGCCGTCGGGGCACCCGTACGTCCCAGGTGCGGTCCCGGAAGTGGCGCTTGAGTTCCCCGATGATGGTCGGGATGGCGTAACCGGCGAAGTCCACGCCCCGGCTCGGGTCGTACTTGTCGACCGCCTTGATCAGTCCGACGGCGGCGGTCTGAGCCAGGTCGTCGGTGGGTTCGCCCCGGCCGCCGTAGCGGTGGGCGAGGTGGTTGGCCAGCGGCAGCCAGGCCTCGATCGCCCGGTCGCGGAGTGCCGGTCGCGACGGGTGATGGGCCGGCAGCGCGGCCATCGCCAGCAGGAGGTCGGTGGCCGAGTCGGTCAACGCGTTCGGATCGAGCTTCGGTGCCGTCTTGACGGCGGCGGCTGTGACGGTGTCCTGCTCTTTGGTGGTTGGCGCGGTCATGGTGGTCCTCCCTGCACCTCGTCCGCGGACAAGACAAGTTCAAGCGTTTCGCTGTCAGTCGTTGGTCTCACGGTCAGCTGTTCGGTTCGTGCTCAGCTGTTGGCTTTGCTGGGCTGTTCAGTTGGCACTCAGCTCTTCGGTTTCGCTAAGAGCCGTTCAGTGCAGCCACCATAACCTGTTTAGTCAGCGCGAAGCTAGCCGAAAGTATGATGTATATAGTTCTCATATTATGCTTAACGGTAATATCGGACAGATCTTTTGGGTCCGACTAATCTTCTGAGCGTGGGATGTGAGCGGAGACACGCATCGGGGTCGGTCGCCGCGTTGGTCCTCGCCGCCGGCGCCGGGCGGCGCTACGGCGGCCCCAAGGCGCTGATCCCACTCGACGGGCGGCTGCTCGTCGAACGCGCGGTCACGACGGCGCGCGACGGTGGTTGTGATCCCGTGCTCGCCGTGCTCGGTGCCGGAGCCGCCACCGTACGGGCCGCGGCGGACCTCACCGGGGCGGTGCCGGTCGACAACCCCGACTGGGCCACCGGACTCGGCTCCTCGCTCCGCGCCGGCCTCGCCGCCCTGGGCGACAGCACGGTGGTGGCCGCGCTCGTCCTCCTGGTCGACATGCCCGGCATCACCGCCGAGGCGGTCCACCGCCTGGCCGACCTGGCCACTCCGGAGAGCCTCGCCGTCGCCGGTTACCAGGACCGGCGCGGCCACCCGGTCCTGCTCGGCCGGACCCACTGGGCCGGGGTCGCCGACGTCGCGGTCGGCGAGCTGGGCGCCCGCGCGTACCTGCGGGAACACGCCCACCAGTTGCGGGTGGTGGACTGCGCCGACATCGCCGACGACGCCGACCTCGACACCCCCACCGACCTGGCCCGGTTCCCGGGGGCACCACGCGTGCGCCCGCCCGTACAACCGACGGAGGCCGGTGGGACGGCCGGCGGTGGGCGGGCGTCGTCGTCCACGCGGCGGACGAGCACATCGGCGTACGGTGACTGAGCGGCCACACTGGTGCCATGCGTGAGGTGATGGACGACCTGATGCGCTGGTGGCGTGCGGACGCCCCGGTCGGGATGGCCACCGTCACCGCCACCTGGCGCAGTGCCCCCCGTCAACCCGGCGCGACCATGCTCGTCGGTCCGGACGGCACCGCGGTCGGCAGCGTTTCCGGCGGCTGCGTCGAGGCCGCCGTCTACGACCTGTGCCAGGAGGTGGTGGCCGCCGGTGTACCCCGGGCGCAGCGCTACGGGGTGCACGACGACGACGCGTACGCCGTGGGCCTGACCTGCGGCGGCAGCATCGAGGTCTTTGTCGAACGGGTGGACCGTGACACCTTCCCCGACCTCGCCGAGGTGGCCTCGGCGATCGCCGGGCGGAGCCCGGTAGCGGTGCTCACCTGCGTGGCGGGGCCACCCGAACGGGTGGGCCGGCGGATGGTGCTCTGGCCCGACCGGCGCAGTGGCTCCCTCGGCTCCGGTCGGCTCGACGACGCGGCCACCGACGACGGGCGCGGACTGCTCGCCGCCGGGCGTACCGGCCTGCTGCACTACGGTACGGACGGGGAACGCCGGGGCAGTGGGCTGACGCTGCTGCTCAACGCGTACGCCCCACCGGCTCGGATGATCGTCTTCGGGGCGATCGACTTCGCCGCGGCGGTGGCCCGGGTCGGCGCCTTCCTCGGCTACCGGGTGACCGTCTGCGACGCCCGCCCGGTCTTCGCCACCGCCCGTAGGTTCCCGGACGCAGACGAGGTTGTTGTCGACTGGCCGCACCGCTACCTGGCCGCCGAGGCGCGCGCGGGGCACCTGGACGAACGGACCGTGGTCTGCGTACTCACCCACGATCCGAAGTTCGACGTGCCGGTGCTGCGGGTCGCACTGGACCTGCCACTGGCGTACGTCGGCGCGATGGGTTCCCGACGGACCCACGACGACCGGCTGGTCCGGCTCCGGGAGGAGGGTGTCCCGGAGGCGGCGCTGCGCCGGCTCGCCTCGCCGATCGGGCTCGACCTCGGCGCGCGTACGCCGGAGGAGACCGCCGTCAGCATCGCCGCCGAGATCGTCGCCACCCGTTGGGGCGGCAACGGCGCCCCACTCTCCCGCCTCGACGGCCGCATCCACACCCACCACCGCACTGCCCCGGAGTAAGGAAGGGCCCCTTGTTAACGCTATGCGTTAACAAGGGGCCCTTCCTTACTCCTCAGCGGGGGAGGCGGAGGGCGAGGAAGAAGTCGACCCGGTCCTCGAAACGGGACAGGTCCCGCCCGGTGAGTTGTTCGATCCGGCCGATCCGGTAGCGCAACGTGTTGACGTGCAGGTGCAGCAGGGCGGCACAGCGGGTCCAGGATCCGCCGCAGGCGAGAAAGGAGTCCAGCGTACGGAGCAGGTTCGCGTTGTGCGTCCGGTCGTACGCGAGCAGCGGGGCGAGCAGCCGGCGTTGGAACGCCCGCCGGGTGTCGGCCGGCACCCCGGCCAGCAGGAGCAGGTGCGAGGCGAGTTCGTCGGCGCCGACCACACTGGTCCGTTCACCCCGTGCGACAGCCGTACGCAGGGCGTGCCGGGCCTCCTCGACCGCACCGCCGAGCGCACCTGGTCCGGCCGCCGGGCCGCTCACCCCGACCGCGAGCCGCCCACCGCCCAGCCCGGGCGCGTACGCGGCCACGCCGGTGCGGATCGCCTCCACCGCGTACGGGGCCTGCGCCGGTGTGACGGCGAGGACGGCGAGGATGGTGTCCGGGAGTCCGGCGTCGGTCACCGCGACCCGTTCGGTGGCCGGTTCGACCAGTTCGGCGCAGATGGTGACGGCCAGCTCCGGGGGCGTACGCAGGCCGGTCAGGTTGGCGGCGAGCACCAGGAAGGTCCCGTCCGGCGGCAGCCCGCAGGAGAGCAACCGGCCCCGCAGGTCGACCTGTTCGGTTCCGGTCAGGGCGGCGCCGAGCTGGTCGGCGAGCCGCCGTTCGATCCGTAGCGCCTCGTCCACCTGGGACCGTTCCAGCGCCACCAGACTGGTCAGTTCGGCCGCCGCGTCGGCCAGCCCGCCCTCCTGCGACGGGAACGGGTCGCGCCCGGGGGCGGCGCAGGCGAGCAGCCAGGAGGCGAGCCGGTGCTCCGGACGTCCGGGTACGCCGGAGACGACGACCCGGCGACCCTCCACTGTGGCGTGCGCCGGTAACCGTCCGGCGCCGAGGAAGGCGTGGGCGAGGGTGGCCCGGTCGGTGGCGGCGAGCGCGGTGGTGCCGGCGACCTGGCGGCCGGTCGGCGTCAGCACCCAGCAGTCGACGCCCAGTTCGGCGGCGGCCGCCGGGAGCAGGTCGACCAGCCGTGCCCCGGCGGCCATCGCGGCGACCAGACCCCGGTGCCGTCCGAGTACGGTGGCGAGCCCGGTGGCCCGCTGCGCCCAGAGCGACGGGTTCACCTCGTCGACGATGTCCCGGAACGACACCTCGATCGGCACCTCGAACAGTGGCATCCGGTGCCGTCGGCACGCGTCGACCAGGTCGTCCGGCACCGAGCCGAAGACCGCGTCACCGGCGCCGATCGCGGTCACCGACGCCTCGGCGCAGGCCGCGACGAAGGTTTCCGAGTCACTGGCGTCGCGTCGCCAGACCAGACCGGTCAGCACGATCTCGCCGCCGGAGAGGTAGCGCCGGGGGTCGGGCAGGTCGGTCACGTAGACCCGGCTGACGGGTCGTTCCAGCGCCTCCGCCCCGGTCAGCAGGGTGAGCCGCAGCCGTGGCCGGTGCAGCGCCTCGCGTAGCAGCATCGCGGTTCCTTCCGGTCGCGCCACGGGGAGATGGCTCGGGTTTGGAGGAAGCTACGGAAACGATACGGGTCACTCGTTTCGAATTGGGTGTCGCTGCCGGTTCAACCCGCGCTGACTGACTGTTGTACTTCTCCCAACCGCGGGGAGGTGGCGACCATCAGCGCTTCCGGCCACACCTTGGACAGTTTCAACACCGCGCCGCCCGACCGGGCCGCACGCGACCTGCTCGCCTGCTGCGCCGTACCGGCGTGGGCGTCGGCTCTGGTCGACCGACGTCCGTACCCGGACCTGGGTGTGCTGCTCGCCGTCGCGGACGCCGCGTTGGCGGCGCTGAGCTGGGAAGAAGTCGCGTCGGCGCTCGCCGCCCATCCGCGTATCGGCGAGCGGCCGGCCGGCGCGGACCGGGAGTCGGCCTGGTCCCGACGGGAGCAGGCCGGCGTCGCCGACGCCGACACCCGGACCAGGGCCGAACTGGCGGTCGCGAACCGGGAGTACGAGGCCCGCTTCGGTCACCTCTTCCTGATCTTCGCCAGTGGTCGGACCGATACCGAACTGCTCGCCGCGGCCCGGCGACGGTTGCGCAACGACGACGAGACCGAACGGCGGGTGGTCCACCAGGAGTTGCGGCGGATCGCCCGGCTCCGCCTCGAACGACTCCTCACCGACGACCCGGCCGAGTCGCCGGTGCGGGGCGCGGTCGACCCGGGTGGGCTGCGCGGAGCGGGAGGGCCGGGCCATGGGTGAACGGTTCGCGCAGGTCTCCACCCATGTGCTGGACA
This sequence comes from Micromonospora pisi, assembly GCF_003633685.1. Taxonomy (NCBI): domain Bacteria; kingdom Bacillati; phylum Actinomycetota; class Actinomycetes; order Micromonosporales; family Micromonosporaceae; genus Micromonospora; species Micromonospora pisi. The sequence goes on from NZ_RBKT01000001.1 coordinate 6,731,300, forward strand.
CCGGACGGGGCATCCCGGCGGCCGGTGTGCACGTACGCCTCGAGCGCCACGACTCCGGTGGCTGGTCACTGGTGGCGCAGGGGCGTACCGACACCGACGGGCGGCTGCGCGACTGGGTGCCGCTGCACGCCTGCCAGGCCGGCGGCTACCGGCTGGTCTTCTTCGTCGACACGTACTTCGACGGCGACACCTTCTTCCCGGAGATCACCGTCGCTTTCCGGTTGACCGACCCGGATCAGCGGTACCACGTACCACTGCTGCTCGGCCGGCACGCCTACACCACCTATCGAGGGAGCTGAGCGATGTCGATCGTGCTCGGGGCCAACCAGTACGGCAAGGCCGAGGTACGTCTGGTCCGGGTGCTCCGGCACGGCGGCCGGCACGAACTGTGCGACCTCAACGTGACCGTGACCCTTGCCGGTGACCTCGCCGCGACCCATTTGACCGGCGACAACGCCCAGGTGCTGCCGACCGACTCGCAGAAGAACACCGTCTACGCCTTTGCCCGCTCGCACGGCGTCGACCAGATCGAGGACTTCGCCCTGCTGCTGGCCCGGCATTTCGTCACCGCCCAGCCGGCGATCAGCCGGGCCCGGGTGCGGATCGAGGAGTACGGCTGGCAGCGGCTCGGGCCGCACTCGTTCCAGCGGTCCGGTGGTGAGGTCCGCACCGCCACCGCCACCTGCGTCGACTCCGAATTCGACGCCGACTCCGACGCCGACGCCGGGCTGGTCGAGGTGGAGGCGGGTCTGACCGGGCTGGTGCTGCTCAACTCCACCGACTCGGAGTTCACCGGCTACGTCAAGGACCCGTACACGACGTTGCCGGAGACCACCGACCGGATCCTCGCCACCGCCGTCGACGCCCGCTGGCGTTACCAGGACACCGGTGTGGACTGGGCCGGCTCGTACGCGGGGGCGCGGGCCGCGCTGGTCGACGCGTTTGTCGGGACGTACAGCCTGTCGTTGCAGCAGACCCTCTACGCGATGGGTCACCGGGTGCTGGCCGAGCGACCGGAGATCACCGAGGTACGGCTCTCCCTGCCGAACCGGCACCACCTGCTGGTCGACCTGGCGCCGTTCGGTCTGGAGAACCCGGGCGAGGTCTTCGTCGCCACCGACCGCCCGTACGGGCTGATCGAGGCGACCATCTCCCGGGCCGGGGACGGGGTGGGGTGATGGAGTTCCTGGCGCCGGCGAACTGGTCCGAAGCACTGGCGGCCAAGGCGGCGTATCCGGAGGCGCTGCCGATCGCCGGTGGCACCGATGTGATGGTGGAGCTGAACTTCGACCGGCGCCGACCGGTGGCCCTGCTCGACCTGGGCCGGGTGGCCGAGCTGACCGAGTGGGGTGGGGACGGCGGACTGATCCGGGTCGGGGCCGGGGTCACCTACCGGCGGATCATCACCGAACTCGGCGCCCGGTTGCCCGGCCTGGCGCTGGCCGCCCGTACCGTCGGCTCGCCACAGATCCGCAACCGGGGCACCGTCGGCGGCAACCTCGGCTCCGCCTCACCGGCCGGGGACGCCCACCCGCCGCTGCTCGCCAGCGGCGCGCTGGTCGAGCTCGGTTCCGTACGCGGCACCCGCCGGATTCCGGTGACGGAGTTCTTCACCGGACCGAAGCGCAGCGTACGGGCCCCCGACGAGCTGATCGCGGCGATCCTGGTGCCACCGGCCGGGGGCCCGCAGCAGTTCGCGAAGGTCGGCACCCGCAACGCGATGGTGATCGCGGTCTGCTCGTTCGCCCTCTCCCTGGAGCCGGTGGCCCGGCGGGTCGGCACCGGCATCGGTTCGGCCGGGCCGAGGCCGCTGACCGCCGGACCGGCCGAGGAACTGCTCGCCGCCGAACTGTCCTGGGAGGACGCCGGGGCGCTGCCGGAGTCGCTCTCCCGTCGCTTCGGTGACCTGGTCGCGGCGGCGGCGACCCCGATCGACGACGTACGCGGCACCGCCGCCTACCGCCGGCACGCGCTTGCCGTACTGGCCCGTCGAACACTGCACTGGGCCTGGCGGGATCATCGCGAAGGGGGCCGACGATGAGGGTCAGCTGCCGGGTCAACGGCGAGCCGCGCACCGCCGACGACGTCTGGGCCGGCGAGAGCCTGCTCTACCTGCTCCGGGAACGACTCGGCCTCGCCGGGGCCAAGAACGCTTGCGAGCAGGGCGAATGTGGTTCCTGCACGGTCTATCTGGACGGTGTGCCGGTCTGCGCGTGCCTGGTCGCGGCGGGACAGGCGCAGGACCGCGAGGTGCGTACGGTGGAGGGGTTGACCGGCCCGGACGGCGCGCTCGACCGGGTCCAACGCGCCTTTGTCGCGGCCGGCGCCGTCCAGTGCGGGTTCTGCACGCCGGGTCTGATGGTGGCGGTGCACGACCTGCTCGCCCGCGACCCGGCCCCGGTCGACCAGGACATCCGGGAGGCGTTGGCCGGCAACCTGTGCCGGTGCACCGGTTACGAGCACATCATGGCGGCGGTACGGCTGGCCGCCGCCACCCCCGCGTCGACGCCCACCGGACCGGAGGGTCACGATGATCATCATTGAGGGTTGTGCGGTGGCCACCGTCGACGCCGACGGGACCGAGTACCGCGACGGACACGTCGTTGTCGACCAGGGGCGGATCGTCGCCGTCGGCTCCGGCCACGCCGGCCGCCACCACCGCTCGGTACGCCGGGTCGACGGCACCGGATGCCTGGTCACGCCCGGCCTGGTCAACACCCATCACCACCTCTACCAGTGGGCGACCCGGGGACTGGCTCAGGAGGAGGAACTCTTCGGCTGGCTCCGGGCGCTCTATCCGGTCTGGGCCGGTCTGGACGCCGAGGTGGTCGCCGCGACCACCGCCGCCGGACTCGGCTGGCTCGCCCGCTCCGGCTGCACCACCAGCACCGACCACCTCTACGTCCATCCCCGGGGCGCGGGCGACCTGATGGCGGCGCAGGTTGCGGCGGCGGCCGAGATCGGGCTGCGGTTCCACCCCACCCGCGGCTCGATGGACCTCGGCCGTTCCGCCGGTGGTCTGCCGCCGGACGAGATCGTCGAGGAGACCGAGACCGCGCTGGCCGCCACCGAGGAGGCGATCGACCGCTTCCACGACCCGGCCGACGACGCCATGCTCCGGATCGCCGTCGCACCCTGCTCGCCCTTCTCGGTCAGCCCGAAACTGATGACCGAGGCCGCCGCCCTGGCCCGGCGTCGGGGCGTACGGCTGCACACCCACCTCGCCGAGACGATCGACGAGGAGCACTACTGCCGCGAGACGTACGGCTGCACCCCGGTCGAGTACGCCGAACGACTCGGCTGGCTCGGCGACGACGTCTGGCTGGCGCACGCCGTCCACCTCGACGACCACGCGGTGGCCCGGCTCGCCGCGACCGGTACCTCGGTGGCGCACTGTCCCAGCTCGAACGCCCGGCTCGGGGCCGGCACCGCCCGGGTCCGGGACCTGCTCGACGCCGGTGTCCCGGTCGGACTCGGGGTCGACGGGCCGGCCTCGCAGGAAACGAACCAGCTCGACGCCGAACTGCGTCAGGCGCTCTACGCCGCCCGGCTCCGGGGCGGCCCGGCCGCGCTCACCGCCCGGCAGGCGCTCGCGCTCGGCACCATCGGCGGTGCCCGCTGCCTCGGCCGGGCCGGCGAGATCGGCTCGATCGAGCCCGGCAAGCTCGCCGACATCGCCCTGTGGCGGCTCGACGGGCTCGGCCACACCGGCATCGAGGACCCGGTCGCCGCCCTGGTGCTCGGCCCGCCCGCACCGCTGGAACTGCTGCTGGTCGGGGGCTCACCGGTGGTCGAGCGGGGCGAGTTGCGTACCGCCGACGAACACGACCTGGTACGGCGTACCCGACGGGCGCACCGGACCCTGATCCGGAAGGCACGCGGATGACCAGAGCGATCGGTGCCCCATCCGTGTCCACAGTGGTCGAAGGGGGCGTCGGGCAGAGCCCGCGTCGGCCGGACGGGCGGTTGAAGGTGACCGGGGAGTTCGCCTTCTCCTCCGACCTCTGGGCCGACGACATGCTCTGGGGCGCCACCCTGCGCAGCCCGTACCCCCGGGCCCGGCTGCGCGGCCTGGACCTCAGCGCGGCGTTGGCGCTGCCCGGGGTGCACGCCGTGCTCACCGCGGACGACGTGCCCGGGGCGAAGTGCTACGGCCTGGACGTGGCCGACCAGCCGGTGCTGGCCTGGGAGGAGGTGCGCTACCAGGGCGAGGCGATCGCCATCGTCGCCGCCGACCACCCGGAGACGGCTCGGCGGGCGGTGGCCCGGATCGTGGTCGACTACGAGGTGCTCGACCCGGTCGCCGACCCGGAGGCGGCGCTCGCCGCCGGCCAACTGGTACGGCACGTGCCGGTGCGCCGGGGCGACCCGGCGGCGACGGCGGAGGTGGTGGTCACCGGCGAGTACCGGGTCGGCATGCAGGACCAGGCGTTCCTCGGCCCGGAGTCGGGACTCGCCGTGCCGGCCGAGGACGGCGGCGTCGACCTCTACATCGCCACCCAGTGGCTGCACGTCGACCAGGCCCAGGTCGCCGCCGCCCTGGGCCTCGCGCCGGACCTGGTACGGCTGAGCCTGGCCGGGGTCGGTGGCGCGTTCGGCGCCCGCGAGGACCTCTCCATGCAGGTGCACGCGAGCATGCTGGCGTTGCGTACCCGCCGGCCGGTGAAGATGGTCTACTCCCGCGAGGAGTCGTTCTTCGGCCACGTGCACCGGCACCCGGCGACACTCCGGTACGAACACGGCGCCACCCGCGACGGCCGACTCGTCTACGTCCGGGCCCGGATCCTGCTCGACGGGGGTGCGTACACCTCCAGCACCCCGGCGGTGGTGGCGAACGCGGCCACCCTCGGCATCGGCCCCTACCAGGTGCCGAACGTGACCATGGACGCGTACGGGGTGTGGACCAACAACCCGCCGTGTGGGGCGATGCGTGGCTTCGGCGCGGTGCAGGCGTGTTTCGCGTACGAGTCGCAGATGGACGCCCTCGCCGCCGCGTGCGGCCTCGACCCGGTCGAACTGCGTACCCGAAACGCCCTGGCCGAGGGGGCGACCATGCCGACCGGGCAGCTCGTCGACGGGCCGGCACCGGTGGCCCGGCTGCTCGCCCTGGTCCGGGACCGTCCGGCGGCGCCACCCGCCGCCGCCGACCCGCGTGAACGACCGGGCGGGGTCGCCAACACCACCCGGGGCGAGGGGGTGGTCCGAGGTGTCGGCTACGCCATCGGGATTAAGAACGTCTGCTTCTCCGAGGGCTTCGACGACTACGCCACCGCCCGGGTCCGACTGGAGCTGATCAACGGCGAGCCCGCGGTGCTGGTGCACACCGCCGCCGCCGAGGTCGGCCAGGGGCTGGTCACCGTACAGGCGCAGATCGCCCGCACCGAACTCGGCGTGGCACGGGTCACCGTCGCCACCGCCGACACTTCGGTCGGCAGCGCCGGGTCGTCGTCGGCGTCGCGGCAGACGTACATGACCGGGGGCGCGGTGCGCGCCGCCTGCCAGGCGGTACGGGCGAAGCTGCTGGCCCGCGCCGCCGACCGGGCCGCCGGGGCCGAGGTACGGCTGTTCGACGGCCGGATCGTCACCGAGGCCGGGGTGGTCGTCGCCGACCTGGCCGACCTCGTCGGCGACGAGCCGCTGGAGGAGACCGTCCAGTGGCGACACCGGCCCACCCATCCACTGGATCCCCGGACCGGTCAGGGCGACGCCCACGTGCAGTACGCCTTCGCCGCCCACCGGGCCACGGTCGACGTGGACACCGAACTCGGCCTGGTCCGGGTGGTCGAGATCGCCACCGCGCAGGATGTCGGCCGGGCGGTCAACCCGCAGGCGGTGCTCGGGCAGATCCACGGCGGCACCATCCAGGGGCTCGGGCTGGCGGTGATGGAGGAGATCCAGGTGGTGGACGGGCTGATCCGCAACCCGTCCTTCACCGACTATCTGATTCCGACCATCCTCGACTCGCCCCCGATGCCGGTCGACGTGCTGGAGTTGGCCGACCCGCACTCGCCGTACGGGCTGCGCGGGGTGGGGGAGCCGCCGACCATCTCGTCCACCCCGGCGGTGGTCGCCGCCATCCGCGCCGCCACCAACCGCCCCCTCCGTACCATCCCCATCCGCCCCCACCACATCGTCTACGGGTAAGGAAGGGCCCCTTGTTATCGCTTTTTGCATAGGAAGGGCCCCTTCCTAACACCGCCGGGAAAAAATCTTGAAGATTCTGTACGAGGATGTCGAGAAGGCGGCGCCTGCTTCTACCTGACCATGAGAGCGCCGGTGATGGGCGCGGGTTTCGAGGAGCAGAACGTGAAGTACATGTTGCTGATGCAGTTCAGTGCCGCCACGGCCGACTTCCCGTCGATCGACACCTGGTCTCCGCAGGAGATCCAGGCGCACATCGGGTTCATGCGGGACTCGAACGCCAAGCTCGCCGCCGACGGTGAGATGGTCGACGGGCAGGGCCTGGCCGGCGCGGATCAGGCCAGGATCGTACGGGCCGGTGTCGGCGGGGCGCCCGTCGTCACCGAGGGTCCCTTCGCCGAGACGAAGGAGTTCCTCGCCGGCTACTGGATCGTCGACTGCGAGACCCCGGAGCGGGCGGTCGAGATCGCCGCGCACCTGTCGACCGCGCCGGGTCCCGGCGGACACCCGCTGAACATGCCGATCGAGGTACGCCCGATCATGTCCGCGCCGCCGCAGGAGCTGTGACCAGCTGAACGACATTCGACCCGTCGAGGACCTGCTGCGCGAGCTGGCGCCGCAGGTCCTCGGCGTACTCACCCGCCGGTTCGGCGACTTCGCCACCGCCGAGGACGCGGTGCAGGAGGCGTTGCTGGCGGCGGCGACCCAGTGGCCGCAGCAGGGTCTGCCGGAGAACCCGCGAGGTTGGTTGATCCAGGTCGGGTACCGCCGGATGATCGAGTTGGTCCGTAGCGAGCAGGCGCGGCGCAAGCGGGAGGATCTCGCCGCACGGCGCGAGCCGGACGACACGCGGTCCGCGCCGGCCGCCGATCTCGAGATCGCGACGGACCGGGACGACACGCTGATCCTGCTCTTCCTCTGCTGCCATCCCGCGCTCTCACCGGCCTCGGCGATCTCGCTCACCCTGCGCGCCGTCGGTGGCCTGACCACGGCCGAGATCGCCCGCGCCTTCATGGTGCCGGAGGCGACGATGGCGCAGCGGATCAGTCGGGCCAAGCAGCGGATCAAGACCTCCGGGATCCCGTTCCGGATGCCGGACCCGCGCGACCGTTCGGGGCGTCTCGACGCGGTGCTGCACGTCCTCTATCTGATCTTCAACGAGGGACACACCAGCAGCGGCGGTCCCGCGCTGCGACGGGTCGAGCTGTCCGGCGAGGCGATCCGGTTGGCCCGGGCCGCGCATGCCCTGCTGCCCGGTGACAGCGAGGTCGCCGGGTTACTCGCGTTGATGATCCTCACCGAGGCGCGCAGCCCGGCACGTACCGGGCCGGGCGGCGAGCTGATCTCCCTGGCGGAGCAGGATCGCAGCCGCTGGGACGCGGCGGCGATCGCCGAGGGGGTCGACCTGATCACCCGGACGTTGCCGGTCGGCCCGGTCGGTCCGTACCAGATCCAGGCCGCCATCGCCGCCCTGCACGACGAGGCGCCGACCGCCGAGAAGACCGACTGGCCGCAGATCCTCGCCCTGTACGAGGTGCTGGAACATCACTCCGCCAGCCCCGTCGTCTCCCTCAACCGGGCGGTCGCCACCGCGATGGTGCACGGCCCGGCCGCCGGCCTCGACGCGCTCGCGGCGCTGGACGGCGACCCGCGCATGTCCGGAAACCACCGCCTGTACGCGGCCCGGGCGCACCTGTACGAGATGCTCGGCGACCGGCAGACAGCGGTGGAGAACTACCGTGCTGCCGCCGGCCGGACCACCAGCCTCCCTGAGCAGCACTACCTCCGGCTGCGGGCGGCCCGGCTCGCCGTTGTTGATCCGGCGGGGCCGGTACCGGAGCGCCGGTGACCGACGCGCGGGGTGCGTACCGTCGGAGCGGCGGTGGAGGTCCGGCCGTAGTCGCGCGCGGCGGCGGCCACCGACTCGTCGGCGTCCCGCTCAAGGGCCTGCCGGATGTGTGGCGGAATGAGGTCTGATGTCGCCATTGCCAGCCGGACCTGCGCGGAACGGTCGTCGACCAGCGATTCCAGATCCGCCTCGTCCAGTTCGAGGGTGCTCACGAGTGCCGCGCGGACGTCGACCGCAGAGTCCCGGGAGAGCCGGGAGCGCTGCTCGGCCGTGGTCCGCGCGTTGCGGGCGAGCCCCTTGCGCACCCGTACGGTGCGGTCGGCCATCAGGGCGGTGATCACGTCCGGGTCGTGGGTGTGGGTGGCGAGTCGTTCCCGTACCTCGGGTGACACGTCGTCGACGAGGATGGCGGCGAGCTCCGGTTCCAGGGTGCGCACCTCCGCGAGGAGGCCACGGAGTTCCTTGTCCGGCGCCTTCGCCATCACCTCTCGGACCGACTCGTCGCAGGCCGGGTTGCCGGCGACCGCCCAGCGGACCCACCGGTCGGCGTCCTTCACCAGGCGCAGCAGGTTGCCGACCGACGCCGACGTGTTCCGCGCCACCGCCTCGCGGACGTGACGATCATGGTCTCGGGCGAGCGGTCGCAGTGCCTGCGCGGGTGCGTCGGTCCGCGCCGCGACCGCCTTGCGGACCAGCGGCGACGGGTCGGAGGCCAGATCGTAGAGCCTCATCTGCGGTGTCGCGGGGTTGTTCGCGAGGGCGAGCCGCGCGTCGACGCTCCCACCGGTGGTGGTGCCTGACCCACTGTGACGGTCAGATCCGTCGACGTCCTGCTGCTGTCCCATGCCGCCAATCATGTCATGGGCTTTCCGGGGGGCCCGGAGACCAACACCGCCGGGGGCTCAGGTCGGTACGGGGTACGACCGACCTGAGCCCGATGGAGCTACTCGTTACGGGCTGTCTCGGGACCGGTGATCCGCCGCAGCAGCGGCATGGTCGAGGCGATGATCGCGAGCGAGGCGGCGAGGCCGGCGACCACGATCAGGTAGTAGCTGATCCCCGGTGCCCGCAGCGAGTAGTGCATCTGCGAGGTGAGGAACAGGTGGGCGGCGAGGAACCCGGTCCCGGTCGCCAGCGCGGCGACGACCAGGAGCGGGACGGTGCTCTCCAGCGCCACCACCCGGCGGAGTACGCCGAGCGGGACGCCGGTCAGGCGCAGCATGCTGAACGGGCGCTTGCGGTCGGTCAGGCCGCCGACCACGGCGACCGCCAGGCTGCACCCGGCGATGGGCAGGCTGGCGAGGATCACCACGTTCGCGAGCTGCTGCCACTGGACCAGGGTCCGGGTGAAGTCCGCTTCGAACTCGCCTGCGGTGGCGGGGAAACGGCCCTGCGGGATGGCGGTCGCGAGAGCCGTCCGCGCCCGTTCGATCGCCGCTGCCGTGCCGTCGGTCTGGGCGACGATCGACACCACCGGAAGCTGTCGCAGGCTCTCGGCGGAGACGGCTGCGGCTGGCCAGACCATGGGGTCCTGCGACATGTCACGGGGGGCGATGAGATCCGGATAGACCCCGGCCACCTCCGTGCCGGCCGGGCAGCCACCGAAGGTCGCGAGGCGGGCGAGTTCGGCGCAGGAGATCAGGGCCGGCATCGATCGGTCGCCGGCGGAGGCCAGGCCGAGGTCGGGGCTCTCGTGGACCAGGGTGGCATCGCGGACGCCGGGGATCGCGCGCAGTTCGGCCAGGGCCGCGTCTACCTGCGGTTCGGGTTGGCCGGCGACCCGTTCCTCCGGCCAGAACGTCTTGGCCAGCGAGGAGCTGAAGGTCGATCCGGCGCGTGGTGCGCCGCGTTCGGCGACGATCGTGGTGATCACGCCGGTGGCCACACTGGTGACGAAGAGCGCGAGCATGAGCCCGCTGACCGCCCGGAAGCCGGCCTGCGGGTTGTCCGCGAGTCGCCGTCCGGCGATCAGGGTCGCGGGTCGGGTCGCCCGGCCCGCCATCACCCGGGAGCCGAGCATGGTCAACCAGGGTCCGGCGACGACCAGCCCCACCATGATCAGCAGGATCCCGGACAGGTACGCCGCGCTCTGGCCGTTGGTGGTCGCGGGGCGGCGACCGACGAAGAAGACGAGTTCGGCGATCCCGAGCGCGAGCGGGATCAACCGCCACGCCCGGGGCGGGCTCGGGGTGACCCGTCGGCTCACGCCGAGCGGGGAGATGCGTACCCGGCGCAGCGCGAGCCGCGCCGTGACCACCGCCGCGACCGGCACCCCGAGCGCCACCAGCAGCACGTCGACCACGCCGAGCGACAGGTCGTCCGGAAAGAACGGCGTTCCGGTGAAGGGGATCTCGGCGAGGGCCGGGCGGAACAGGAGGAACAGTCCGAAGCCGACGACGGTTCCGGCGACCGCGGCGACCGCCGATTCGACTGCGGCGATCATCGAGATCTGCCGGGGTGTCGCACCGACCAGGCGCATCGCGGCGAACCGCTGCTCCCGGCGGGCCGCGGACAGTCGGGTCGCGGTGCCGATGAACATGAGCACCGGGAAGAGCAACCCGGCCGCCACCACGGAGAGCAGCAGTGTCATCCCGGCTCCGCGTACGCCGAGCGAGCATCCGGCACAGTCCGAGTCGGCGGACATGATGCTGGTGACCTGTTCGGCGCCGGGATGTTTCGACAGCTCGTCGGGACCGTGGCCGACGATGACGAGCAGCGAGTCGGGCGACGGTAGCGCCGACGGTCCGATCGTGCCGATCTGCCGGCCCGGGAAGCGGTTGCCGAGTTCGGCGGCCGGGGTGGCGCGCAGCAGTGCGCTCAGCGCCGGTGAGGCGTAGAACTCTCCCGGGCCGGGCAGCCGGGGCAGGCCCGGCGGGATCGGTGCCCGGGGACCGGTGGCGGCAACGTCGACCCGGCCGATGTTCTCGCCGTGGAAGTAGTCGTTTCTGAGCAGCCACCAGAGCGGGTCCACCGAGGACGCGTCGGCGCTCGCCACTTCGGAGTTGCCGGTGCTCAGCCAGGCGTACCGGCTGTTCTGGCTGCCGACCCCGTTGACGCCCGCCACGGTGGCCAGGAGCAGGCCGACGCCGAACGCCACGGCGACCGTGATGATGGTCAGTCGTACGGCTGCTTCGCGCCCGCTGGCCAGGGCGAGTCGGAGACCGAGGCGGATCACGAGGGCACCCGGTCCGGTACGAGCGACGTCACTTTCCCGTCGCGGACCATGATGTGCCGGTCGGCGGAGGCGGCCACTCGGGCCTCGTGGGTGACGATGACGACGGTGGTGCCCTGCTCGCGGGCTGCCGCGACGAGCAGCTCCATCACCTGTTCGCCGGTGAGGGTGTCCAGCGAGCCGGTCGGCTCGTCGGCGAACAGGATCTTCGGCCGGGCGACCAGACCACGGGCCAGTGCGACCCGTTGTGCCTGACCGCCGGAGAGTTCACCCGACCTGCGCCGTTCCAGTCCGTCGAGCCCGAGCCGTTCGAACCAGAGTCGGGCCTCGCGCAGCGCGTCGTTGCGTCGGGTGCCGGCGAGCAGCAGTGGCAGCGCCACGTTCTCCTCGGCGGTCAGTTCGGGTACGAGTTGGCCGAACTGGAACACGAAGCCGAAGTGGTCCCGGCGCAGGGTGCTGCGTTCGGTCTCGGTTCTGGTGTCGACCCGGCTGCCGTCGAAGTGGATCTCCCCGGAGTCGGGCACCAGGATTCCGGCCAGGCAGTGCAGCAGGGTCGACTTTCCCGACCCGCTGGGACCCATGATGGCGATGATCTCGCCAGCGTCGACCGCGACGTTGGCGCCGCGCAGCGCCGGCGTCTGGCCGAACGACAGGACGACCTCGCGTGCCTCGATGATGTGCTGCTCGTTGCCGGTTCCGGTGGTCATGGGCGCACCGCCGCCGCCAGTGCGTCCAGCCGGGCGATGGTGGTGTCGATCCATCGCAGGTCGGCTTCCAGGTGGAACATGCCGTGGTCGGCCAGGAGCGCGTCGACCAGGCTGCCGGTGCGTTTGATCTCGGTCAGCTCCCGCATCCGCCGCAGGTGGGCGTCGCGTTGCGTGTCGAGGTACGCCTCGGCGTTGCGGCCGAGCATGAGGGCCAGTACGACCTTGGCCATCAGCACGGTCTGCAGGTGTGGCTCGGCGTCGACCGGTTCGGTCAGCCATGACTCGACCTCGGTGGCGCCGACCTCGGTGATGATGTACCGCTTGCGTTCCCCGCCGACGCCCGGCTCGACCTCGCTGATCACCACCTTGCCGTCCCGGGCGAGGCGGCTGAGGGTCGAGTAGACCTGGCCGAACGGCAGTGGCTTGCCCCGGCCGAAGTAGGTGTCGTAGTCGCGCTTGAGGTCGTAGCCGTGGCTGGGCTCGCGTTCGAGCAGGCCAAGGAGGGTCATCGGAACGCTCATGGTGGAGACCATACACCGGGTATATACACCGCGTATATATACCCGGGTGCTAAGCCTCTGGGGTGAGGTCGGGTGGCGCCGTACACCGGGGTTCTGAGGCGAAAAAGGGTTCGACCCGTCTCCTGTGGAGGGCTACCGTTCGACTGCCTGGTCCGACGAGCGAGGAGGCGATCACCATGAGCCACGACTATGACGCCGAGGCGTCCTTTTGAGCCGACCAGCAAGCGCCGCAGGGGGTTCCCTCTAGCGAGTCGCAGGTCAAACGGGGGCACCGGGTCGTCGGTGTCGACAAGGAACTGGTCGAGAAGCTAGGCGGCAAGGACCCCTGCCCGTGCGGTTCCGGGCGTCGGTTTCGGCCGCTGCTGCCGTGCCGGTGGGCGGTTTGACGACACCAACGCCCACTACTACCGGCGGGACTGAAAACCCGGGGGTGCCGCTGTTCGCGGCGCCCCCGGTCTTCGTCTGGCCGCCCGACGCGACGATCCGTCGGCACCCTACCCGATCCGGGAAGTGCAGGTCAGGGCCGGTCGAGGCGTTCTAGAGTCAGGTGCGGCCGGGGTGCCCGGGGATGAACCTCCGCCGAGACTCGCGTACCTGCCCGCAGAGGAATGGCGACCATGAGCACCATCACCGCGAAAGACGGCACCGAGATCTACTACAAGGACTGGGGTACGGGTCCGGTCGTCACCTTCTCGCACGGCTGGCCACTCAGCGCGGACGCCTGGGACGGTCAGATGCTCTTTCTGGTGCAGAACGGGTTCCGAGTGGTCGCCCACGACAGACGAGGTCACGGGCGGTCGAGCCAGGCGTCCAATGGCAACGACATGGACGGGTACGCGGACGACCTCGCCGCCGTGATCGAGACCCTCGACCTGCACGACGCCGCCCTCGTCGGCCGCTCCACCGGGGGCGGGGAGGTGGCCCGTTACATCGGTCGGCACGGCACCGGCCGGGTCGCGAAGGCAGTGCTGATCTCCGCTGTGCCGCCGCTGATGCTGCAGACCGCGGAGAACCCGGAAGGGCTGCCGATCAGCGTCTTCGACGAACTGCGTGCCGGTCTGGTCAAGGACCGGTCGCAGTTCTACAAGGACCTGGCCCTGATGTTCTATGGTGCCAACCGCAAGGGTGCCCAGGTCTCCCAGGGAGTGCTGGACCAGTTCTGGCTCTGGAGCATGCAGTCGGGGCTGAAGAACGCGTACGAGAGCATCAAGGCTTTCTCCGAGACGGACTTCACCGAGGATCTGAAGAAGTTCGACGTACCGACCCTCGTCATGCACGGCGAGGACGACCAGATCGTGCCGGTCAAGGACGCGGCGCCGAAGTCGGCCCAGCTCATCGCGGGCGCTCAGGAGATCTACTACCCGGGTGCGCCGCACGGCATGACCGCCACGCTCCAGGACCAGGTGAACGGCGACCTGCTGGCGTTCCTCCGCAGCTGAACGTAGCTGACCCTGCCGACATCCTCGATAGGCTGTCCGGGTGCGTCTTGTGATCATGGCGGACACCCACGTGCCGAAACGGGCCCGCGACCTGCCGGCCGAACTGTGGGCCCGGGTCGACGCCGCCGACCTGGTCTTCCATGCCGGTGACTGGGTGGACGAGCCGCTGCTCGACGCCCTCGAGGCGCGCAGCGCCCGACTGGTCGGCGTGTACGGCAACAACGACGGGCCGGGGTTGCGTGCACGCCTACCGGAGGTCGCCAGAATCGAGCTGGACGGGTTGCGGGTGGCCGTCGTACACGAGACCGGCCCGGCGGTCGGACGGGAACGGCGCTGCGCCGACCGGTTCGGTGACACCGACCTACTGATCTTCGGCCACTCGCACATCCCGTGGGACAGCGTGGCGCCGGGCGGACTCCGACTGCTGAACCCCGGCTCGCCGACCGACCGCCGTCGCCAGCCGCACGCCACCTACCTCACCGCGCGGGTCACCGACGGTCGACTCACCGCAGTCACCCTGCACCCGCTGCCGCCCCGGTGATCACACGATCGGGAGGTCTGCCGAGTGGGGGTCCGGCAACGGCGAGGACGGCGCTGTCTCTGCCATGATGGTGCCTTGTGACTCTCTCTGATCTTGCCCAGCGGGTCGATGCCGTCGCCCGCCTGACCGGCCGGTTCGTGCTCCGCGCCGGCCGCGTCGCCGACGAGTACTTCGACAAGTACCGCTTCGAGGCTGACCCGCTCCTGCTCGACGCCCTCGCCGCCGAGATGGCCGCGCTCGTGCCGTCCGACACCGAGGTGCTCGCCGGACTGGAACTCGGCGGCATTCCCGTGGTCACCGCGCTCGGCCGGCACACCGGACTGCCCTGCGCGTTCGTCCGCAAGACCGCGAAGGAGTACGGCACCGCCCGGCTGGCCGAGGGGGCCGACGTCGCCGGTGCCCGGGTGCTGATCGTCGAGGACGTGGTCACCTCCGGCGGTCAGATCGCCATCTCCACCGGCCAGCTCCGCGAACTGGGCGCGAAGATCGAGCACGCGCTCTGCGTCATCGACCGGCAGGAGGGCGGCGCCGAGGCCCTGGCCCGGGACGGGATCGCGCTGCGTTCGCTGCTCACCCGCGCCGACCTGGACCAGGCCGCCGCCGCCCGCTGACCGCAGACTGCCGGCGTCACCGGGTACGCGGTGACGCCGGCAGCCGGCCGGCCGGGTAGTCCGCGAGGGGTGGGAACTCAGGCGGCGTACGGGGTGTGCTCGATTGGGACGGTCTCCTCGGCGGGGACCGGTCCGGGCGGGGTGCCGTCACCGAACGGCCGGCCGCCGAGCGCCTCCCGACCGTGCGGGTCGAGCCAGCCCCGCAGGTCCGGACCGGACGGGACGATGCCGGTCGGGTTGATGTCCTTGTGCACCTCGTAGTAGTGGCGCTTGATCTGGTCGAAGTCGACAGTGTCGCCGAAGCCGGGGGTCTGGAACAGGTCGCGGGCGTACGCCCAGAGCACCGGCATCTCGGTGAGTTTCTGCCGGTTGCACTTGAAGTGGCCGTGGTAGACCGGGTCGAACCGGACCAGTGTCGTGAAGAGCCGGACGTCGGCCTCGGTGATCGTGTCACCGACCAGGTAACGCTGGTTGGCGAGCCGGTTGGAGAGCCAGTCGAGCCGGTCGAACAGCCGCTCGTACGCCCGCTCGTACGCCTCCTGTGAACCGGCGAAACCGCAGCGGTAGACGCCGTTGTTCACGTCCTTGAACACCACCCGGTTCACCTCGTCGATCTCGTCGCGCAGCTCCTCCGGGTAGAGCCGCGGAGCGCCCGCCCGGTGGTACGCGGCCCACTCGGTGGAGAGGTCCAGCGACATCTGGGCGTAGTCGTTGGTGACCACCTGCCCGGTGGGCACGTCGACGATCGCCGGTACGGTGATGCCCCGCTCGTAACCGGGGAACCGGGCGAAGTACGCGTCCTGCAACCGTTCGATGCCGAGCACCGGGTCCCGCCCGCCGGGATCGAGGTCGAAGGTCCAGCTCCGTACGTCGTGCGTCGGCCCGGCCAGGGCCATCGACAGCACGTCCTCGAGCCCCAGCAGACGGCGTACGACGATCATCCGGCTCGCCCAGGGGCAGGCCCGAGCGACCGCGAGCCGGTACCGGCCCGGCTCCACCGGGTAGCCGTCCCGGCCGTCGGCGGTGATCCGGGTGGCGATGTAGCGCTGGTCACGGGTGAACTCCCCGCCGGGGTTCACGTACGTGCCACCTTCTTCGTTCGACATGCCGTCATCGTTGCGCATTTCCGGTCCCGGGTCGCGGCTTTGTGGCCGCCGGAACGGGGACAGCCCTGCTCATCGGCGGGTCCGGAGCGGTCGGCGTCGATCACGTCGATCGAACGATTTACCTGGATGACGCTCACGACTGCTGACTGACCCGATGCGAACGGCTACGGTGGGCATCAGGATCCACTGCACCGGGTGACTCCGGGACGGAGGCTGCCGACCATGTCCCACCACGATTCCGGGCCCGACCACCACGGACGGCCGGGGCGATGAGTCGTCTCGACCCGGCAATCCACACCGAGCTGGACACCCGGCTCGGGCCGGTCGACGCGGAGCTGACCCGGCGCTATCCGGGGCCGGCACCGGGCCGGCAGCCGGTGCACACCGTCTACCTGCCGGCCGACCGGATGCACCCGGGAGTGGTACGCGAGTGGGGTGCGGCGGCCATCGGCGTGCTCGCGGCGCACCCGCCGGCGCCGTACGGACCGGAGCTGCACGACCGGGTGATGCGCAAACTCGACCGGGAACCGATCGAGGACCTGCGGATCGACTTCGAGGACGGCTACGGCACCCCCGCCGACGAGGTCGAGGACGCGGTGGCGCGCTCGGCGGCGACGGCGTTGCGCAAGGCCGGCCCGCTGCCCTTCTCCGGACTGCGGATCAAGAGCTTGGAGGGGCCGACCCGACGCCGCGCCGTACGCACCCTGGACATCTTCCTCGAGGCGCTGGACGGGGCACCGCCGGACGGATTCGTGGTGACCCTGCCGAAGGTGAGCAGCCCCGTACAGGTGGAGGCGATGGTCCTGCTCTGCGAGCGGCTGGAGGCGGCGTACGGGCTGCCCGCCCGGGGGCTGCGGTTCGAGGTGCAGGTGGAGACGCCGCCGGCCGTACTCGGCGCGGACGGCACCGCCACCGTCGCCCGCATGATCGGGGCGGCTCAGGGACGCTGCACCGCCCTGCACTACGGCACCTACGACTACAGCGCGGCGATCGGGGTCGCGGCGGCCGAGCAGAGCATGGCGCATCCGGTGGCGGACTTCGCCAAGGCGGTGATGCAGGTGGTCGCCGCCGGCACCGGGGTACGCCTCTCCGACGGCTCCACCAACGTGCTGCCGGTCGGTTCCCCGACCGAGGTACGGGCAGGTTGGGAGCTGCACGCCGCACTCGTCCGCCGATCCCTGGCACAGGGCATTTACCAGGGTTGGGACATGCACCCGGCGCAGTTGCCGACCCGGTACGCGGCCACGTACGGCTTCTTCCGGGACGGCCGGGTCGCGGCGGCCGGGCGGCTGCGGGCGTACCTGGAGCGGCGCTCGACCGGGGTGCTGGACGAGCCGGCGACCGCGCGGGCACTGGCCGGGTTCCTGCTGCGTGGACTGGACTGCGGCGCGCTCGACCCCGGCGAGGCCGGGTTCGACCGGGCCGAACTGGCGGCGCTGTAGACCACCGCCGGCGTCGGGCATTCCGGGACGACGCCGGCGGCGCGTCAGCGTACGCCGCAAGCGGTACGACCAGCGGGAAGGTGATGGCATGAGTGGCGAACGGTACGACGGTGGTTACGATCTGGTGCTCCGCTCGCGTCGGGTGGTGACGCCGCAGGGGGAGCGCCCAGCAGCGGTCTGCCTGCGCGACGGGCGGATCGCCGCGGTGCAGGACTACCACGCGGTGGCCGGGGACGACCTCGGTGAGCTGGCCCTGCTACCCGGCCTGGTCGACACCCACGTGCACGTGAACGAGCCGGGTCGTACCGACTGGGAGGGTTTTCCCACCGCCACCCGGGCCGCCCTGGCCGGTGGTGTCACCAGCATCGTGGACATGCCGCTCAACTCGTTGCCGCCGACCGTCACCGCGGACGCGCTGCGCGCCAAGCGTCGCTCCGCCGCCGGCCGGTGCCACGTCGACGTCGGTTTCTGGGGCGGTGCGGTGCCGGGAAACCTGGCCGACCTGCCGGCGTTACACGCCGCCGGGGTGCTCGGCTTCAAGGTCTTCCTGGCCGATTCGGGTGTGCCGGAGTTCCCGCCGCTGGACCCGGTCGGCTTCGGCCAGGCACTGGAGACAGTGGACGCTCTCTTTGTGGTGCACGCCGAGGACCCGGCGTCGCTCCTACCGGCGCCGACCTCGGGGCGGTACGCGGATTTCGTCGCCTCACGTCCGCCGGAGGCCGAGACCCGGGCGGTCGCCACGGTGCTCGCCGCCGCGCGCCGGACCGGGGCGCGGGTGCACATCCTGCACCTGAGCAGCGCGCAGGTGCTGCCCCTGATCGCGCAGGCACGTCGGGACGGGGTCCGGGTGACGGTCGAGACCTGCCCGCACTACCTGGCGCTGACCTCGGAGGAGGTGCCTGACGGCGGGACCGAGTTCAAGTGCTGCCCACCGATCCGGGACGCCGGGAACCGGGACGCGCTCTGGGGCGGGTTGGCCGACGGGCTCGTCGACTGTGTCGTCTCCGACCACTCGCCCTGCCCACCGGCGTTGAAGAACTTCGACCGGGGCGACTTCGCCTCCGCGTGGGGCGGCGTCGCGTCGCTGCAACTGGGGCTGCCGGTGGTCTGGACCGAGGCCCGCGCGCGTGGGCACAGCCTGGCCGACGTGGTGCGCTGGATGGCGGGGCGGCCGGCGCAGATCGCCGGGCTGCCGGCGAAGGGCCGGATCGAGCCCGGAGCCGATGCCGACCTGGTGGCGTTCGCCCCGGAGGGCCGGTTCACGGTCGAGCCGGGGCTGCTCCGGCACCGTCACCCGATCACCCCGTACGCCGGGCGCAAGCTCTTCGGCGAGGTGCGCGCGACCTGGCTGCGCGGCGACCCGGTCCGGCCGGACGAGCCGCCCCGAGGGCGGTTCCTGCGCCGGGGACCGGTCTGATGGCCGACTTCACCGAACTGCCCGACCTCGCCTCCCGACTGCTCGGCGGATCGGTGGTCGACGCCAACGACGAGTTCTTCGCCGCCCGGGACAACCTGGTCAACACCGGTCCACCGACGTTCACCCCGCAGACCTTCGGGGCCAAGGGCCAGGTGTACGACGGCTGGGAGACCCGTCGCCGCAGGGAACCCGGATCAGATCACGCGGTGGTCCGGCTCGGCGCGGCCGGTGTCATCTCCGGGGTGGTGGTGGACACCTCCTTCTTCACCGGCAACTTCCCGCCGTACGTCTCGGTGCAGGCGTGCGGCCTGGAGGGCTACCCGGGCGCGGACGAACTGGCCGCAGCGGACTGGATCTCGATCGTGCCCCGCTCGGCGGTGCACGGCGACACCGCGAACGCCTTCCCGGTACGGGACCCGCGGCGGTTCACCCATGTGCGGCTCACCATCCACCCGGACGGCGGGGTGGCCCGGTTGCGGGTGCACGGGAGCGTCGTACCGGATCCGCGGCTCTTTCCCGACGGTTCGGTCGATCTCGCGGCGCTGGAGTACGGCGGCCGGGTGACCGACTGCAGCAACCGGTTCTACGGTTCCCCGGACCAGCTCATCGCCCCCGGCCTGGCCCGGGTGATGGGGGAGGGGTGGGAGACGGCCCGGCGGCGTGATCCGGGCAACGACTGGGTACGCGTCCGCCTCGCGGCCCCCGGCCGGGTCCGCCTGGTCGAGCTCGACACCAGTCATTTCAAGGGCAACGCGCCCGCTGCCGCGTCGCTGCGGGGGGTCGACGCCCGGTCGGCCGATCCCGCCGACGAGCGGGCCTGGTTCGAGCTGCTGCCCCGGGTCCGGCTGCAACCCGACACCCGGCACCGGTTTCCGCTGCCCGAGGTACGTCCGGCGACCGACGTCCGGCTGGACGTCTTCCCCGACGGTGGGTTGGCCCGGTTGCGGCTGCCCGGCCGGGTCGCGCCGGACGAGTTGGCGACGTTGCGGCAGCGCTGGTGGGATCTGTTGCCACCGGCGCAGCGACGACAGGTCGAGCGGTCGGCGGCGGCGGGGCGGTCCCCGGACACACCGTGGCGGGGGCCGCTCCCACCCGCCGGCCCCGCCTGAGTACGGCGGTCAGCTCAGTGGTCCCTCGCCGCCCGGGTAGGCGAACGACGCCCGGGGCGAGTAGAAGCCCCAGGTGATTTCCAGCGGGTTCGCCGGGCGCAGCGCGTAGGTCGAGTGCTCCGGTTCGAGGAACTCCAGTGACTCGATCTCGAACGGGTCGACCGGCTCGGCCACGAACGGGTAGATGCCGCTGACCTTCCTGCGTCCGACCTTGGTGATGTAGCGCAGTTGGCCCTGGTTGATCGCGTCGCCGGTGCGGCCGACCCGGGCCGTGGTCCGGATCACCGGTACGCCGTCGGCCTCGGTGGTGGCGACCAGTCGCCGGCCCCTGACCTCGATCGTGGTGCTGCCGACGCTGGCCGGCGCGCCGCGCTCGGCGGCGTACTCGCGGACCACCGGGCTGGAGTTGAGGTAGTGGGTCCACCAGCGGCCCGGGGTGACTCCGTCGGGGGCGTCCAGGTCGGCCAGGTCAGGTCCCAGGTAGGTCAGCGAGTAGGCGCCGAAGCCGGAGGTCTGGCCGGCGTCGTCGACCACGTACTGGTTCATGAAGACCTGCCGGTTGGCGGCCGGCTTCAGCCCCTTCGGTACCAGAGCCGCGACCGCGTCCGGGTCCGCCGGCAACCAGCCGAAGTAGATCATCCGGCTGTTCACGACAAGCTGTGGCGCGACGAGACTGGTCACCTTTGGTGCCTCCGTTACCGGTGAACATGGGGTAGTCGCGACGCTACGGCCCGTCCAAATTGGAGGCAAGGACAGATAGTTGACAGCTGAACTATTCGGAAAATTCGGTCAGCTGTGCGGGGGCTCCGCTCAGCACATCCGTCCCATCGGCACCGCCACCGCACACTGATCCGAACATCAGGGTTGTTACCGGTACGGATCAGGCACGCCCTGCACACCTCGAGTGGCCACGTACGAAGAACTCGGAAATTCGTCCCTCGTCCGGGTTTCCATGCCCTCGGAACGGCTAATCCGATCCCAGGTTGTCGTCGCTGTGCCTGGAGGGCCCCCTCCCGGCCGCCAGCAAGGCAGCCGACGGATCGACCGGACCCCTGTGGTCCACGCCGACCCGTCGCACGCCGGCGCACCGCCCCCGTATCCGCAAGGACCCGGTGAGCCCGGTACGCCGGCGTGCCCAGACCGTCCGATCGAGACAGGGACAGGGGAGGACAGCATGGCAAGCGAGGTTGTCGACAGCCAGCCGGACCAGCCCGAGCAGGCGGTCGAGGGTGAACGCGGAGCGCTGGTCGCGGTGCTGTTGATGGTGGTGCTCGGTGTGGCGGGAATCTTCGCCGTCTCCGCCTGAGAGCGAAGGAAGGGCCCCTTGTTATCGCTTCCGGTAGTACTAGGGGCCCTTCCTAACGCAGCGTCGGGCTGACTCAGTTGGTGTGCGGCAGGCGGGCGGCGGGGATCACGCCGAGGCGGCCGGCCTGGTAGTCCTCGAACGCCTTGGCCAGTTCGTCGCGGGTGTTCATCACGAACGGGCCGTACTGTGCCACCGGCTCACGGATCGGCTGACCGCCCATGATGTACAGATCGAGCACCGGGGTGTGTGAGTCCTGGGACGCGTCCGCGCCGAACCGCAGCGCCTCGCCGGGACCGTGTACCGCGAGCTGACCGGTGTGCACCGGCCGGCGTTCGGCTCCGACCGTGCCACGCCCGCCGAGTACGTAGACCAGGGCGTTGAAGTCGGACCGCCAGGGCAGGTCGACGCTCGCGCCGGGCTGGACCGTGACGTGCGTGATGGTGATCGGCGTGTGGGTCGAACCGGGTCCCTGGTGCCCGTCGACCTCACCGGCGATGACCCGCAGCAGCGCGCCACCGTCCGGGCTGGTGAGCAGGGACGACTCCTTGCCCCGGATGTCCTGGTAGCGCGGCGTGCTCATTTTCGCCACCCGGGGCAGGTTGACCCAGAGCTGGAGGCCGTGGAACAGACCGCCACTCACCACCAGGTGCTCCGGCGGCGCCTCGATGTGCAGCAGACCACTTCCAGCCGTCATCCACTGGGTGTCGCCGTCGGTGATGGTGCCTCCGCCCCCGTTCGAGTCCTGGTGGTCGAAGACGCCGTCGATGATGTACGTGACGGTCTCGAACCCCCGGTGCGGGTGCCACGGGGTTCCTTTCGGCTCGCCCGGCGCGTAGTCGACCTCACCCATCTGGTCCAGGTGGATGAACGGGTCGAGTTCGGTCATCGGCACCCCGGCGAAGGCCCGGCGGACCGGGAAGCCCTCTCCCTCGAAGCCGCTCGGTGCGGTGACGACCCGGGTTACCTTTCGGTATTCGGTGGTCTGTTCGTCCAGTCGCGGCAGGCGCGGCAGGACCAGGACGTTCTCCACGGTGATCGCGGGCATCGTCGTACTCCTAGCTGGTGGTGGGGTTGGCGGAGGAAGGTCGGGTGGGGGCGAGCCGTTCGCCGAGCCGTTCGAAGACCCGGGTCAGGGTGCCGAGTTCGGCTTCGCTCAGGTCGTCCATCAGGTGCTCGCGTACCGACGCGGCGTGCTGTGGCGCGGCCCGCTGGAGGGTGAGCAGGCCGGCGGCGGTGAGCACGGCCTCGCTGCCACGCCGGTCGTCCGGGCACGGCTGCCGGGTGACCAGGCCGCGTTTCTCCATCGAGGAGATCTGGTAGGTCAGCCGGCTCGGTGAGAAGACCAGTCGGCCGGCCAGCTCACCCATCCGGAGTCGTTGGCCGGGGGCTTCCGAGAGCAGGACCAGCACCTGGTAGTCGCCGAGGTTCAGGTCGCTCGCCGCGCGCAGCTCGTCCTCCAACTGGTTGAACAGCCGTTGGCTGGACTCGATGTAGGCGCGCCAGCAGGCGAGCTGAGCGCTGTTCAAGCTCTGGGTCACGTTCGATAACCTAGCACTCTTTCAAATTAGAAACAAACATCTCGCTGAGGTCCGCACAGACGCTGCCAGCTCGCAAAGAGCTGTCGTACGGGTTTGAAGCGACCGTTCCCAGGGGAGGTCCCGGACGAAAAGTGCGCACGGTCACCGGTCCGGGATGCGAGACTGCACGACCGTGGAACCTCTGGAGATCTCCGTACCCGGCCTACTGCTGCGCTCCTGGGAGCTGACCGACGCGGCCGAGGTGATGGCGGCGATGCGTGAACCGGCGATCGCCCAGTGGAATTCGACGCCGAGCGCGGCGGTCGGCATGGAGGGCGCGCGTGAGTGGGTTCGCCGACGGGCCGACTGGTCCAGCGGGGACCACGCCTCGTTCGCCCTGGCCGATCCCTCCACCCGGGCGCTGCTCGGCTCGATCTCGCTGCACCGGATCTATGACGGCGACGCCTCGATCGGGTACTGGACGGTCGCCCCGGCGCGGGGTCGGGGCCTCGCCACCTTGGCGGTCGCGACCGTGACCGGCTGGGCGTTCCAGCGGCTGAACCTGCACCGGATCGAGTTGTGTCACGCGGTGGTCAACCGGGGGTCCTGCCGGGTCGCCGAGAAAACGGGGTACGCGCTGGAGGGGACCCTGCGCGAGTCCCACCGGTACGGCGACAAGCAGCGGTATGACGAGCATCTCCACGCTCGGCTGGCTACCGACGAGTGACCGACCGGGGCTCCCGCGACCGCGCTAGCCTGGGCCGGGTGGACGAACTTGAGCTGAGTGACTGGCGTGAGAAGGTGGCCCGGCTCTACCTGTCGGACCTGGACCTGGCCGGCTTCCGTGCTGCCCGCGACGAACTCTTCGCCCGGCACCCGCAGTCGCCGATCCCCGCCGGGCGGCGGCCCGCCTTCACCGGTGTGCGCTACTTCCCGGAGAACCCGGAGGCGATCGTCGAGGTGCCCCTCCGTCCCGCCGAGGGGCAGTTGCGGATCGACACCGGCGGGCCGGACGGGGTGGTGACGTACCGCCGGGTCGGGGTGGCGCAGACGCCGTGGGGTCCGCTGACCCTCTGGTGGATCGAGGCGTACGGCGGCGGCCTGTTCCTGCCGTTCCGTGACGGCACCTGCGGCCCGGAGTCGTACGGCGGGGGGCGCTATCTCACCGACACGGTGAAGGGCACCTTCGGGCGGGGCGTCACGGTGCTGGCCGAGGATCGGATCCGTCTCGACTTCAACTACGGCTACAACCCGTCGTGCGCGTACGACGACCGCTGGGCATGCCCACTCGCGCCGGCCGAGAACACGGTCAGCGCCGAGATCAGAGCAGGGGAACTCAGGTACGAGTAGGGTTCACCCGGAGGCGGTACGGGTAGCTTCCACCATGACCAGCGCCTGGCACGGGTCCCACCGCTCGCCCGCTGGTCCGGGGCGGGTTGGCAGGTCGCTGGACCGGGTCCGCGAACGGTTGGGCGATGCCCTGCGTCGACGGGTGCAGGACCTTCGGGACACCTCTCTGATCGCCGTACAGGCCGCTGTGGCGGCCGGGCTGGCGTGGCTGTTCACCCATGACCTGATGGGCAACCCCGTCCCGGTCTTCGCGCCGGTCACGGCGATCAGCACGCTCGCCGTCTCGTTGAACGGCCGGGTTCGCCGTACGTTCGAACTGCTCATCGGGATCGCCATCGGTGTTGCCGTGGGAGATCTGCTGGTGCAGGGGATCGGCGTCGGTTCCGCCCAGATCGCCTTGATCGTCGCACTCGCCATCCTCTTCGCCACGCTGCTCGGCGGCGGCGTCGCGGTGCTGACCCAGGCGGCCTCCACGGCGGTGTTGCTGGTCGCCTTCCAGCCGCAGATGACCGATCCGGTCGTTCCCCGCTTCATGGAGGCGTTGATCGGTGGCGGCACCGGGCTGGTCGTGGCCACGCTGTTGATACCGCTCAACCCCATGCGGGCGGTGGACCGGGCGGCGAAGGCGGTGTTCGAGGCGGTGACCGGCGAGTTGCTCGAATCCGCGGCGGCGATGGCCGACCGCGACCCGGTCCGGGCCGGTGCCGCGTTGGACCGGTTGTCCCGGGTCAGGGGGTACCTGAGTGACCTCGAGGACGCGCTGCGCAGCGGGCGGGAAACCGTGCGGTTCGCGCCGTTGCGGTGGCGCCAGCGGCGGGCGATCCTGCGCTACAGCGCCAGCCTGCCGTACATCGACAAGACCGTTCACGACACCGGAACCCTGGTGCGGCGGACAGTCGCCGCGATCGAGGAGGGGGAGCGGCTGCCGGAAGGGCTGGCGGTGGCCGTACGGCACCTCGGCGACGCCGCCGGGCTGCTCCGCGAGGAGCTCAGGGAAGGGCTGAAGCCGGAGGGCGCCCGGGAACTGGCACTGCTCGCGGTGACCGCCGCCAGCGAGGCGTACGCGGAAGGGGTCGGATTTTCCGGCAGTGTCATCGTGGCCCAGGTGGGGGTGGCCGCCACCGACGTCCTCCTGGCGGCCGGAACCACGCCGGAAGACGAGACGAAACGCCTCATCCGGCACGCGGCTGCCCGGGACCAGCGTCCGGAGCAGCCCTGATCTGCGGCCGTTACACAGCCGGGGGGACGACGTGACGAGGAACCCCGTCCGGGCGGACGGGGTTCCTCGTTCGGCACCGCGTCAGTGGGCGCCGGCTGGTTGCCAGTTCATTCGGCTCAGCAGGTTCCGGGCCTGGTCGGCGAGATCGGCGTCGACGGTCACCGCGTACTCGCGCGCCCGTAGTGTGGCCGCCGAGGTGAAGTCTCGTCGACCGCCTGTGCTGGCGTGGGCGATGGCACCGAAGATGGCACCCCAGGCGGCACCGATCAGCAGACCGGCGACGATCACCGCCCACCAGTTGCCGACGGTGAAGATGCCGAACAACAGGCCGATGAAGAGTCCGAACCAGGCGCCGGTGGCGAGACCCGCCAACGCCGCCCGTGCCGTCGTCAACCGCCCCAGCACCGTTTCCACCAGCGCCAGGTTGGTCCCGACGATGGCCGTACGTTCGACCGGGAACCGGTTGTCGGCGAGGAAGTCGACGGCCTGCTGTGCCCCGGAGTAGTCCGGGTAGGACGCCATGGTCACGGTTGTCCGATTGGCTTCCGGCCCGCCGTCACCCGGCATCGAGATCCCGCCGCTCGGACCCATCGGCAGGGAGTTGCCGCCGAACGGCAGGCCCGGCACCACCGCTCGCCCGCTCGGGTTCAAGGGTGTGGTCATCAGCTGCCTCCTTCGTCAACGATGTGGGTTCCCGCCCGGCTGCGGCGCTAACCCGTGGTCGCCGCCGGGTGGGGGAGACGGAAGGGCCCCGCTGCCCGGTTCTGCCAGCGGGGCCCGGTTACCTACCGGAAGGGTCAACTGGTGCAGGCCGCCCCGTTGAGGGTGTAGGCGGTCGGTGCGGCCAGGGTCCCGCTGTACGTGCCCTGGAAGCCGATGCTGGTGGTGGCGCCGGCCGCCAGGTTGCCGTTCCAGGCCGCGTTCCGGACGGTGAGCTGGCTGCCGGACTGGCTCCAGGTGCCGTTCCACCCGTTGCTCAGACGCACCGTGGAACCGACCGTGAAGGTGAGGGTCCAGCTGCTGACCGCCGCACTGCCGTTGGTCAGCCGTAGGTCGGCGGTGAACCCGCCGGTCCACTGGTTCGGGGTGTAGACGACAGTGCAACCGCCGGCCGGCGGGGTGGTGGGCGGGGGAGTCGTGGGCGGCGGGGTGGTGGGCGGGGGAGTGGTGGGCGGCGGGGTGGTCGCCGGCGGTGTGGTGGTCGGCGGCGGACCGGCCGCGACCGCCAGGTCGTACGCCCGCTGCGGCACGAACTGCCCGGCACCGGCGATGCAGCCGTCGGCCTCGCCCGGCAGCTTCACCCAGAGGTAGGCGTCGACGGCCGCGTCACCGGTGTTGGTGGTGCTGGGGGTGCCGATCGCCCGTCCCGGTGGGTCGCACCACTCGGCACCGGCCGGGCCGTTGCCGTTGCGGCTGGTGTCCACGACGATCTTCAGTCGGGAGATCCCGGTGGCGGCGATGACGTTCTTGCCGTACGTGACCGACTCGGCGGTGGTCCGGTAGTTGGAGACGTTGAGCGAGATGCCGTCGGCGCTGTTGGCGATGTCGGCCGCGACCAGGCGGGAGGCCATCTCGGCCGGGGCGAGCCAGGCCGAGTGGGCCGCGTCGAAATAGACCTTGGCCTGGGCCGAGGCGGCCTTGAGCTTCTTGCCGGCGTACGCCATCGAGGCCCTGGTCTCGGCCTGCTGGCTGGCGTTCTGGCAGCTGCTCATCTGGGCCAGCACGTCCGGTTCGAGCACGATGCTGGCCGGGCGCCCGGCCAGGCCGGCGGCGACCTCGTCGACCCACTGGCGGTAGGCGGTGTGGTTCGGGGCGCCGCCGCTGCTGGCGCCACTGCAGTCCCGGTTCGGAATGTTGTAGACGACCAGGATCGGGATCTTCCCCGCCGTGGCGGCGGCGCCGACGAAGGCGTCCACCTGCGACCGTACGGTGGTCGGGTTGTAGGCGGCGAACCAGCGACCCTGCGGCACGCTGGCGATCCGGTCCCGGATGACGGCGGCGCGGGAGTCGCCGGGGTTGGCGGCGGCCCAGGTGGCGGCGTTGGTGGCCGGGTCGACGTAGAACGCCGAGTCGGCGGCAGCGGCGGGGTGCGGCCGCAGCAGGTCGAGTCCGAGCACGGAGGCGACGGCGAGCGCCACGGCGGCGGTGGCGCTGGCCCCGGCCGTGGTGACCGCGGATCGTCTGCGCATGTGTGTTCCTTTCCGAAGGTGGGGTGGGTTCGGATCCGAACAAAAGATCGAGATATATAGATGGAAGCGCTCCCATAGATATCGACCACCGTACCGGCGGTGTTGCTGTCGTGTGAAGACCCTGTGTCGGCTCAAAGTGACATACCTGGATGTTCTCGTCGCCTTATCCGCATGCACGCCCTCCGCGTTTGTCGACTTCTGTCGATGGGGCGCCAACTTTTGGTTACGGGACGGAAACTTCTGGGCTATCGCAGTGAAAGACGCTAATGTCTGCTCCACTGCGGTGTCTCCTCCGGTCGGCGGGAGCGGCACCGAGATCCCCCCTCGTAACGTGGAGGACTCGTGCGACGCATCCCCCGCCGACCATTCGTCGGCGCCATGACCCTGCTCACCGTGCTCGGCCTGGGCGGTTGGGCCGCCCCGGCCGGTGCCGCGCCACCCGCCCCCGCCGCCGCCCCGGTCGTCGCGGCGGCGCCGCCGGCCACCTCGGCCTTCGAAAAGGTCAAACTCGACGGTGGCCTCTCCATGGGCGAACCCATCGAACTCTCCGTGCTCCCCGACGGCAAGGTGCTCTACATCAACCGGGGCACCACCGCCGGCGGCGGTCAGGTGCGGCTCTACAACCCCACCACCCGGGTCACCACCGTCGCCCTGACCGTGCAGCTCGACGCCCGGTTCGAGGATGGCCTGATCGGCATCACCCTGCACCCCAACTTCGCCAGCAACCGGTGGGTCTACCTCTTCTACTCGCCGAAGGTGACCCCGCTGGTCAACCGGATCTCCCGGTTCACCTTCAACACCAGCGCAGGCGTGCTCGACCCGGCCAGCGAGGACATGCTGATCGAGTGGCCGACCGAGCGAAACCTCTGCTGCCACTCGGCCGGCTCGATGAGCTGGGACAGCGCCGGCAATCTCTACTTCGCCGTCGGCGACAACACCAACTCCGGTGGCGACAGCGCCGGCATGGCGCCGATCGACGAACGGACCACCCGCGACCCCCAGTACGACGCGCAGCGCACCAGCGGCAACGCCAACGACCTGCGCGGCAAAATCAACCGCATCCACCCGGAGAACAACGGCACGTACACCATCCCGAGTGGCAACCTCTTCCCCGCCGGCACCGCCGGCACCCGCCCCGAGGTGTACGTGATGGGGGTACGCAACCCGTACCGGGTCTGGGTCGACAAACGGGCCGGCAACACCCTCTACTGGGGCGAGGTCGGCCCCGACGCCGGTGCCACCATCGCGAACCGGGGTCCCGCCGCCTACGACGAGTTCAACCGCGCCACCGCTCCCGGCAACTACGGCTGGCCGTACTGCGGTGGGCCGAACGTCGCCTACAACGACTGGGACTTCGCCGCGAACGCGCCCCGGAGCTGGTTTCCCTGCGGTGGCGCCACCGGTCCGGTGAACAACTCCCCACGCAACACCGGCATCCAGCAACTGCCGCCGACGAAACCCGCTCTGGTCTGGGAACAGCACGGCGGCAGCCGGGAGTGGCCGGCACTGGACAACCCCGGCGGCTGCGGCTCGCCGAACCACACCGAGGTCTACCACTACGACCCGAACCTGGTCTCGGACGTGAAGTGGCCGCAGTACTACGACAACAAGCTGCTCATCTCCGAGTACTGCCGCAACTGGATCAAGGAGGTCCAGTTCAACAACGGCAACCCCGCCACCGGTACGCCGACCCTCATCGAGCCCGTACTCGCAGGCATGAACCTGGTCCACCCGATCGACCTGGAGTTCGGCCCGGACGGCTCGCTCTACCTGCTGGAATACGGCAGCGGCTACTTCTCCGGTGCGGCCGACGCCGGGCTGTACAAAATCAACTACGTGCAGGGCGGCCGCTCCCCGATCGCCCAGGCGAGCGTCAACCGGGACAACGGGCCCGCGCCACTCGCGGTCACCTTCTCCAGCGCCGGCAGCTCCGACCCGGACGGCGACCCGCTGACGTACGCCTGGGACTTCGACAACAACGGCAGCACCGACTCCACCGCGGCGAACCCGTCGTACACGTACACCACGAACGGTGACAAGCAGGCCCGGCTGACGGTCAGCGACGGCACCGGCCGCTCCGCCACCACACTGGTGCCGATCGTCGTCGGCAACAGCCGACCCAGCGTGACCATCTCGGCGATCCCGGCCGGCGGCATGTTCGACTGGGGCCAGGACTTCACCGTCACCGCGACGGCGACCGACCCGCAGGAAGGGTCGATCGACTGCTCCCGGGTGATCGTCCGGGTTGCCCTCGGTCACCAGGACCACGCCCACGAGGAGGGGGAGGGGACCGGGTGCGGCGCCACCTTCAACACCGGCCCGGTGCACGCCGGCCCCGACTCGGTGCTCTTCTTCGTGGTCCGGGCCACCTACACCGACCAGGGCGCGACCGGATCGGTGCCGCTGACCGGGGAGCAGACCATCACGCTCTGGCCCAAGCAGTGGCAGGCCGAGCACTTCGTACAACTGGGCGGCCCGCAGGTGATCGACCAGGTCGCGGCCGAGGGTGGCAAGCGACTCGGTGACATCCAGAGTGGTGAGTGGGTCAAGCACCATGCGGTGAGCCTCAAGGGCATCAACTCCGTGAAGGCCCGGGTCAGCAACGGCAGCAGCGGTGGGGCCAGCGGCACGATCTCCTTCCGGTACGACTCGACCACCGGCCCCGAGGTCGCCCGGGTCACCGTGCCGAACACCGGCGGCTGGGACAACTACACCGAGGTCACCGCGACGGTGAACCGCCCCGACGACGGGACGCACGATCTGTTCCTGGTCTTCACCGGGGGTGGCGGGGCAATCCTGGACCTGGACAGCTACACCTTCGTCGGTCCGGGCATCGGCACGGGCGGACCCAGCACGCCGAGGACCGGCGAGGTCAAGGCCCTCGGCAAGTGCGCCGAGATCAACGCCAGCGGCACCGCCGACGGCACCCGGATCCAGATCTGGGACTGCATCGGCGCGGCCAACCAACGCTGGACGGTCGGCACCGACGGCACCATCCGGGGCCTCGGCAAGTGCCTGGACGTCGCGGCCAGCGGCCTGACCAACGGGACGAAGATCCACCTCTGGACCTGCAACGGCACCGGCGCCCAGCAGTGGACCGTCCAGGCCGACGGCAGCCTGCGTAACCCGCAGTCCGGGCGCTGCCTGGACATCCCCGGCTCCAGCACCACCAACGGCACCCAGTTGCAGATCTACGACTGCAACGGCAGCGGCGCGCAGCGCTGGACCCTGCCCTGACCTGAGCCGCCCCGCCCCGCCCTGACCCGCCCTGACCCGCCCTGACCTGCCCTGACCTGAGCCGCCCCGGTTCGCCCTGACGGTCAGGGTTCCGACCAGCACCTGTTGCCGCCGGGCTGGTGTCCGTCACCCACGGACACGGACACCAGCCCGGCACCCCGCCACGACCCGGTCAGCCGACCGACACCACCGGCTCGTGCCGTACCGGGAAGTTGACCGAGTTGGCGATGAAGCACCGCCGGTGCGCCTCCGGGTGCAGTGCCACCGCCCGCTCGACCTGATCCGCCGCCGCCACCGTGACCCGGGGGCGGAGCACCACCTCGGTGAAGTGCCCGCCACCACCGGCGGTACGGGTCAGCACCCCCTCCGGTTGGTCGGCGTAGCCGGTGGCCACCACCCCGGCCGTCGCACAGAGGTGCAGGTACGCCAGCAGATGGCACTGGGAGAGCGCGGCGACCAGCAACTGCTCGGGATTCCACCGCCCGGACTCGCCCCGGAACGCGGGATCGGCCGAGCCGAGCAGCGGCGGCAACCCGGGGCCGGTCACCTCGTGCGCCCGACTGAACGCCCGGTAGTCGCTCGTGCCACTGCCCCGATCACCGGTCCAGGTGAGGGAGAGCGCATAACGATGAGACGTTTTCGGCACGGTCACTCCTGGTGGAAAAGACGGCTATCCGATCACGGTGTGCCGGATCGGATCACCCCGCGTATGGTGCCAACGAAGGTGCGGACAACGGGGGGTGTGCCTTGCGCCGGTGGTGCGACGGATGACCATTGTGCCGCGTGCCGTGTCCCGGTCCGGCGCCCTGCGCCACGAAGCCCTGTTCTACCACGGTCACGACGACTACCGGGCGGGACTGTACGCCTTCATCGCGGGCGGGGTCACCCGCGCCGAACCGGTTCTGGTCGTCGTTCCCCGACCCCGGATCGACCTGCTGCGCGACGAGATCGACACGGTTTCCGACGGAGAGGTCGAGGTGCGTTTCCTCGACATGGGCATCGCCGGACGCAACCCGTCGTGGATCATCCCGGGCATTCTCCACGCCTTCGTCGCCGAGCACCCCGCCACCCGGGTACGGATCGTCGTCGAACCGATCTGGCCCGAGCGGCGCGCGCTCGCGTACCCACGTTGTGTGCAGCACGAGGCACTGGTCAACCTGGCCCTGGCCGACCAGCCCGCGAGCATCCTCTGCCCGTACGACGCGGTCGGGCTCGACGCCGACGTGATCGCGGACGCGGCCAGCACCCACCCGGTGCTGATCCGGGCCGGGGTACGTCAGTCCAGCGCCGGCTACGGCAGCCCGGAGGCGGTGGTCGACGCGTTCAACCTGCCGCTGCCCGAGCCGGCGCTGACCCCGTCCACGCTGCTCTTCGACCGGGCCGGGATGGCCGGCATGCGGGCGCTGGTGACCGCGCTCGCCACCGAGGCCGGGCTCGCCTCCGACCGGGTCGCCGACCTGCGCCTGGCCACGAACGAGATCGCCACCAACGCCGTCGTGCACGGCGGCGAACCGGCGGTGCTGCGGGTCTGGGCCGAGCCGAGTGGGATGGTCAGCGAGGTGATCGGCACGAGTGTGCTGACCGACCGACTGGCCGGCCGGCTCCCGGCCTCGCCCACCAGTGAGCAGGGGCGCGGTCTGCTGCTGGTCAATCACCTCTGCGACCTGGTCGACGTGCACACCACCGACGAGTCGACCACCGTACGCCTGCACATGGACTGGTGACCGGGGCGTCCGGCATCGGCTAGGCGAGCGCGGCGACCGGGGAGTCGGCCAGCCCGGCGAGCAGCGCGGCGGGGTCGTCGAAGACGGCCGCCGCACCCGCCCCGGCGAGTTCGCTGCGCCCGGTGCCGCCGCAGGTCAAGCCGATGCAGGGGATGTCCAGGTGACCGGCGGCGGCGACGTCCCAGACCGAGTCACCGACGAACACGACCCGCTCCCGGTCCAGACCGGCCCGGTCCAGGGCGGTCGCCAGCAGGTCCGCTCCCGGCGGCAGGTCCGCCCCGGCCGAGGTGATGCCCCCGATCACGTCGTCGGCGAGGAGCGCGGCACGCAGCGCCGACAGCTCCCGCTCGTCAGCGGAGGTCACCAGGACCACCGCCAGTCCCCGTGCCGCGCACGCCCGCAGCAGGGCAGCCGCGCCGGGCAGCGGCCGCAGCCGGTCCCGGAACTCGGCGAAGAGGCTGTCGTGCCCGTACCGGATCCGCTCGTCCGCGTCCCGGTCCCGTTCCGGTCCGAGCAGGTGCTCCAGCAGCCGTTGCGGGCCCATGCCGAGGGCGCGGTGGATCGCCGCCATCGGAATCTCCTGCTCAGCCTGGCGCAGCGCCTCCCACCAGCTCACGGTGTGCAGGTACGCGGTGTCGACGAGCGTGCCGTCCACGTCGAACAAGACCCCGGCGGGCCTGTCGATCTCCATGCCGCCCCCTACCCGTTACCGCGCGGGCCACCCTCCGGTATGAGTATCTCGAACCAGACGGTCGAACCACGTACGGTCGGGTCGGTCCCCCATGCGTCGCTGAGCTGCTCGATCAGCCCGAGACCCCGTCCGCGACTGCTGAGGGTGTCGGCCCGGGTCGGGGTCACGGTGCCCCGGGTGCCCTGGTCGGCGACGGAGACGAGCAGCCGTTCCGGGCTGAGGTCGATCTCCACCTGGGCCGCTGTGCCCGCGTGCAGCAACGCGTTGGTGGTCAGCTCGCTGGTGCAGAGCACCGCCGCCCCGATCACCGACTCCGGCACCTGCCAGGAGGTCAGCTGGGCGGTGAGCCACTGCCGTACCCGCCCGGGTGCGGTCGGCTCGGCCGGCATCTCCAGCGACGCCGAGCGGCTGGGGGTCAACGCGTGCTCCACCGCCAGCACCGCGGCGTCGTCCTCGGTCGGTCCCGCGACGGCCCGGCTCGCCACCGCGCAGAGCGTACGGGGATCGCCGCTGCTCGCCCCGGCGATGGCCTCGGCGAGCGCGGCGAATCCGGCGCTGAGGCTCTGCTGCCGCCGTTCCACCACGCCGTCGCTGAACAGCAGCAGCGTGTCGCCGGGCACGAACGGCACCGTGCTGGTCGGGCGGTTGCCGCCGAGTCCCAGCGGGGCACCGGGGGGTACGTCGAGGTAGCGGGCGGTGGGCGGGACGCCGGCCGGTGCCTGGCGCAGCAGCGGAGCCGGGTGCCCGGCGCTGGCGAGCGTCATCAGCCCGGCGCCGGGTTCGACCACCCCGTAGACGACCGTCACGAACAGCTCGTCCCGGCGGGCTTCCGTACCGAGGCTCCCGACCAGGCGGTCCAGGCCGGAGAGGACGGCGGCCGGATCGGGGTTGCTGAGCGCCAGCGCCCGCAGCGCCGCCCGGACCTGGCCCATCAGTGCGGCGGCGTGCACATCGTGCCCGGCCACGTCACCGAGGACCACGGCGAGCCGACCGGGGGAGAGCGGGAAGGCGTCGTAGAAGTCGCCGCCAGCGGCGTTGCCATCCACCCCGGCGTCGTACCGGGCGGCAAGCCGCAGTCGGGGCAGGTCCGGCAACTGTTCCGGCAGCATGCTGCGTTGCAGCAGTTGGGCGGTGCCGTGCTGGTTCTCGAACCGGCGGGCCCGCTCGGCGGCCTGCGCCACCAGCTCCGCCGCGGCGGTGAGCAGGGCGCGCTCGGCCGGCGACCACGGGTGCGCGGCGCAATAGCCGATCGCGAGGGCGCCGCCCAGCGAGGGCGTACGCAGCGGCAGTACGGCCAGCGCCCGGATCTTCTCGTCGTGCCGGTCGATCGCGGTCGACAGCAGCGGTCGTCCGTCGGCCCAGAAACGGGGGGTGGCGGAGGCGGCGGCGACCACCAGTGGGGCGGCGGAATCGGCGGCGAAGCTGCGCCACAGCGGCGGCAGCCGTTCGTCCGCCTCGTCCAGCAGTTCGCCCCGGATCCGCCGTACGCCCCGCCAGTCGGCGCCGTCGTCGACGGCGATCCCGACCTGGTCGGCGTCGAACGACTCCAGGGCGTAACGCAGGGCCGACCGGGCCACGTCGTCGAGGGTGAGGGTGCCGGAGAGGGCGACTGCCAGCTCGCTCAGGCGCTGCAGGCGCCGGGTCACCTGGGTGGTCTCGACGATCACCATCAACAGGCCGATGATCTGCCCATGCTGGTCCCGGACCGGCGAGTAGCCACGGGTCAACACCACGTGGTCCACCTGGTCCGAACCGCGTCCCCGGTCGACCGGCAGCACACCCTCCCGCTCCAGGTAGGGGATGCCGGTGCGGTAGACCTTTTCGATCTCCTCGCCGACCCCGGCCAGTTCCCACACCTGGGCGAAGACCTCGGCGGCGGGGCGGCCGAACGCGGCCGGGTGCAGGTCCCTGATCAGCTCGGCGAAGCCGTCGTTGTAGATCAGGGCGAGTTCGTCACCGAACGCGAGCGCCATCGGCACCGGCGCGGAGAGGACGAGGTCGACCACCGAACGCAGCGCCGGCTCCCACTCCTCCGCCGGGCCGAGCGGTGTCTGCGCCCAGGTCGTCTCCGTTGGCGGGCCAGCCGAGGGCTCGCCGGCCCCGGCAGCCGCCTCGGACCCTGCCGCGCTGCCCGGTGTCGGCGACGGACCGGGCCAACGGGAGGGGGGAGCGGGAACCCGCCCGACCGAGCCTGGCATGCGAGCAGCCTAGCCGGCCCTGCCAGGCACGCCGCCGATCGACCGTTCCGGGAGTTGGTCGCGGCGTCGCCCGACAGCTGACGACCGGCGGCCAAGGGTGTGGGTCGGGGGTACGGAATGAACCAGGGCGGTCCGGGTACGCGGGCGGCGGTAGTCCAGGTGACAGGAGGGACACCATGCCCGCGATCCTCGCGCTCCGGCGGGGCGACGTCGGGGTCCAGTTCGCCGAGGCGTGGGATTCGGTGCTGGTCTTCGTGCCCCGGCTGATCGGCTGCGTCGGCATCCTCATGCTGGGCTGGCTCCTGGCCCGGTTCGTGCTGCGGATGGCGCTGCGCCTCCTCGACCGGTTCGGCTTCGACCAGATCGTGCAACGTGGTGGCCTCGGGCGGCTGGTCGCCCGGACCCGGTACCGGCCGGCGGCCGTACTCGCCCGACTCGGCTACTACCTGATCCTGCTCTTCGCGCTGCAACTCGGTCTGGCGATCTGGGGGCCCAACCCGGCCCATGACCTGGTCACCGCCGTGGTGGAGTGGCTGCCACGGGCGTTCGTGGCCCTGGTCGTGGTCGCCGTGTCGGTGGTGATCGCCAACGCGGTGCACGATCTGGTCAGTGACACCGTCGGCGCGGTCTCGTACGGCCGTCCGTTCGCCGACGTGGTCTCGCTGCTGGTCGTCGGGCTCGGCGTGATCGCCGCGTTCGTCCAGACCGGGGTCGCGTCCGGGGTGACCGGGCCGGTGCTCGTCACGCTGCTCGCCACCGTGGGCGGGATCCTGGTCGTCGGGATCGGTGGGGGACTGGTCAAGCCGATGCAGGAGCGGTGGGAACGCTGGTTGAGCCGCCTGGCCAGTGAGTCCCGGCTGCGCCGGGCGAACCGTGAGACCTATCCCCGGCCCGGGGATCCGGGGCCGTTCGGCCAGCCCGCCGTACCCGCCCGTGCGGCGGTGCCGCTCTTTCCCGACCCGCCCCTGGCCGAGATGCCGACCTCCCCGGCCCCGGACGGTCTCGCCGGCTTCGACCCGGTACCGGTGCCGGTACCCCAGGGTCTGATCGGGGACGATCCGGCGAGGGTGAACGCACTCGCCTCCTACGACCCCGGTACGGACGCGACCGCCGCTGACTATCAGCTCGTCGCCGGGTACGGGTCGGAGGCCGGCGGGCTGGCCGGGACGTACGAGCCGGCGCCGGAGGGGCTCTCCACCACCCTCCAGAGCGGTCCGGACGGGTTCTCCACCCTGCAGACCGGTCCGGACGGGTTCTCCACCTTGCAGACCGGTCCGGACGGGTTCTCCACCCTGCAGACCGGTTCGGACGGCGCGACCGCGTACCGACCGGCACCGGGGGCGCAGGAGTCGGGCGGCTATCCGTCCGATCTGCTGACGCCGGCTCCGGAGCGGCCGGTGACCGGTGACGACGACGGGACCCGGTAGCGACTGCGGCAGGGCCGGGGCCCGTGGTGGGGGTTGGCGCCGGGCCGGTCGGACTATTCGGCGGTGCTGGTCTCCGCCGGCTGCCGGCGCATCGCGTCGTCGGCCAGTATTGCGGTGGCCACCATCAGCGCGACCACGATGCTGAACAGCCACGAGGCGTCGGGGAGCAGTTGGGCGGCGACGGGTGCCTGAAGCGCGGTCAGCAGAAAGCCGAACCATGCCCAGCGGCGTTGACGCGCGGAGAGAAAACCGGAGCCCTGATGCATCTGACGAAGTCTGCCTGGCGGATCCGCCTCCGCCGTCACCCGATCGGCCGATTCTGACTGACCTGTCCGGTTTAGAGGCGTCCGGCCCTGCGATGCCGGGAAGCGGCAATCCTCCGATTCCCCTGGCGTTAGGAAGGGCCCCTTCCTATACAAAATGCGATAACAAGGGGCCCTTCCTTACCCCCGGGCGATCCGGAAAGATCGCCCATTGTGTCGACCACCCCGCGCCCCGCCCTGCTGCTCCTCGCCTACCTCGCGTTTGTCAGTCTCGGTCTCCCCGATGGCCTGCTCGGCGTCGGCTGGCCGTCGATCCGCGCGGACTTCGGCGTGCCGACCGAGTCGGTGGGACTCCTGCTCACCGCCGGTACGGTCGGCTACCTCACCTCCAGCGTGGCGGCCGGCTTCACCCTGGCCCGGGTCGGTGTCGGCTGGTTGCTCGCCAGCAGCACCGTGCTGGCGAGTCTCGCCCTCAGCGGGTACGCCGGGGCGCCGATGCTCCCCCTGATGGTCGGCGCCGCGCTGCTGCTCGGGCTCGGCTCGGGTGCGGTCGACTCGGGCCTGAACGCGTACGCGGCGAGCGCCTTCGGCCCTCGGCACATGAACTGGCTGCACGCCTTCTTCGGACTCGGCGTGGCGATCGGACCACTGATCATGACGACGGTGATCGGTGCCGGCCTCTCCTGGCGCTGGGGTTACGGCATCGTCGCCTCGGCCCAGGTCCTGCTCGCCCTCGCGTTCGTGCTCACCGTACGGGCGTGGGCCGACCGGCGGACCGAGCTGCCGGCGGCGGACGGCGCCTCCGGGCCGGCTCACCCGGTACGGGTCCGGATCGGTGCCACCCTCAGCCTGCCGGCGGTCTGGACCGGGGCGGTCGCGTTCGCCGTCTACGTGGCTGTGGAGGTCGGGGCCGGGCTCTGGGCCTTCCTGCTGTTGACCGAGGGGCGGGGGCTCAGCGAGGCGGTCGCCGGGATCTGTGTCTCGCTCTACTGGGGCAGTCTCTTTGTCGGCCGGGTGGTGCAGGGACTGGTGGCCGAGCGTCTGGGCAGCGGCCAGGTGCTGCGGGGCAGCCTGATCGGCATGGCCGTGGGCGCCGCGCTGGTGGCCGTACCGGGCCCGGCCGGGCTGGCGGTCGTCGGGCTGGCCATCATCGGTTTCGCCGCCGCGCCGGTCTTCCCGTTGCTCACCCTCACCACCGCCGAGCGGGTCGGGCCGGTGCACGCGGACCGGGCGATCGGCCTCCAGATCGGTGCGGCCGGCCTCGGTGGGGCGCTGCTACCGGCGGGCATCGGGGTGCTGCTCAGTCGGGTCACCGTCGAGGCGCTCGGGCCGTCCCTGCTGGTCCTCTCGCTGGTCCTGCTCGGTCTCTACCATGCCTCGACCCGCCCTCGGGTCCCGGAACCGGCCGTCTGACCGCACCCCTGCCCGCCCGACCGGAGAGCCACGCCCGACCGAGCGGCGACGGAGCCCCACGGCTCAGCTGGGGCCGTTACGACCCGTGGTGGAGGGACGGTACGCCCGGTCCGGGTCGGTCATCTCACCCTCGTCGGCGCGGGATGACGGGTGCCCGTCGGCTGCTTCCGCGCCGTGACCGTACGCCGACTCCGCGCCCGCGTCGTTGCCGGTCATGTCGTCCACCTGGCCGTCCGGCGTTGACGCGCCCATCGCGCGTTCCAGCTCGGACAGGGGGATGCGTTCTTCGTCGCGCCAGACGGAACTGTCGTTGTCGGTCATACCTTGGCCGTACCCGGGTGCCCGGGGGGCAAACCGACGGTGCCCGCCGGGGGAGTCCCCGGCGGGCACCGTGACGACACTGGCCGTGGTTACGGCTGCGGCCGGTCCACCTTGCCGCGCCAGGCGCCGGTCTCGACGCCGCCGCGTGACTCGATGAAGTTCTTGAACCGCTCCAGGTCGCCCTTGATCCGGCGGTCGACCATGCCGAGCTTGTCAGCGGCCTTCTCGGTCACCCCCTGCGGCTCGAAGTCGAGCTGGAGGGTGACCCGGGTGTGCCGGTCGTCGAGTCGGTGGAACGTGACCACCCCGGCCTGGTTCGTGCCGTTGGTGGTGGTCCAGGCGACTCGTTCGTCGGGTAGCTGTTCGGTGATCCGGGCGTCGAACTCGCGCTCGACCCCGCTGATCCCGACCTTCCAGTGGGTCATCGTGTCGGAGATCTGTCTGACCTCCTCGACTCCCTCCATGAAGCGGGGGAAGTCCTCGAACTGGGTCCACTGGTCGTACGCGGTCCGTACGGGGACGGCCACGTCCACGGATTCGGTTACCGCACTCATTGGAGATCCTTCCTGCTCTGCCGGTGTCCGCGCTCGCCTGACGTGTGGCGGTTCACCAGCGCTGCGTCTCGTTCGCGTGCCCGAGCACCGCCCATACCTCGGATACCGTGCGGAACTCGGTGTCCGGCGGGAGCCGGTTCAACTGGGCCAGCACCTCGTCCGGCGCCTCGTTCTCCTCGGCGCTCCGGAGCAGTGTCGCCCGGTCCCCGGGGAGCGCCGACAGGCTGATGAAACGGCCGAGCCGGCTACGTTCCTCGACCTCGACCGAGGTCATCCCCTGCGGCGCGCCCGAGCGGGTGTCGGCGCTCGGCGCTCTGGTCGACGCCGGCTGGTCCTCGCCAGCCGGCTCCGGTTCACGCCACTCCTCGGCTCGGGAGCCGGCGGCGTTGTTCACCGTGCTGGCTACCTCCCGGCTCATCTCGTCGTCTAGCCGCGGTCCGTGTTTGCTGTTGCCCCGGTCCATGTCCTATGCGCTACCCCGGCGCCCCAGCGGTAAACCGAAACCCCAACGGATCGGCTCCGACCTGGGGAAATGTGTTTACCCGTACGGGGCGCGGGAAGGAAGAGGGTTGGCCTCCGAACCGTGGGGGCCGTGCCGAAACCGAGGAGGATGACGATGCCGGGACGTGAGGTGCTTCCCAGTACGTTGCAACGCTCGCCGGACAAGGCTCAGGACACCTGGGTGAAAACCCATGATTCAGCGGTGGAGACGTACGGCGAGGGCGAACGTGCGCACCGGACCGCGTACGCGGCGGTCAAGCACTCGTTCGAGAAGGTCGGCGACCACTGGGAGCAGAAGGGGCGCAAGGGCCCCAGCGACGAGCAGGCGGCCGGTGGTGGTCCGGCTCGACGGGCACCGACCGCCGGTGGGGTCGATGCCAACGCGTCGAAGGAGCACCTGATGGAGGTGGCGAAGAAGCTGGAGGTCCGGGGTCGTTCCCGGATGAACAAGTCTGAGCTGGTCGGTGCGATCCAGAAGGCGAACAACCGGGCGACGGCAAAGGCCCGGGGCCGCTAGTTCGTGGCCGCTGGCCCGGGCGCCGATTCCGGGTGGCGGGCCGGCCGGGTCACCAGCGTCCGGCCGGTCCGCCCGGAGCGGCGATGTGCACGACCTTCGTCACCGTCAGTTCGTCGAGCAGTTCGGGGCCGTACCCGAAGCCCTGGCCGCTGCCACGGCGTGGGTGGGCCGCCCCGCCGGGCGCCCCGCCGAAGACGTTGTTGATCTTGACTGTGCCGACCGGCAGCTCGCGCCACGCCTGCTGGGCGTGGCTCATCGACCCGGTGAGAACGGTCGCACAGAGCCCGTACGGGGACTGCGCGGCCCGGGACAGTGCCTCGTCGAAGGAGTCGACCACCAGCACCGGCGCGACCGGACCGAACGTCTCCTCGCGCATCACCGCCATCTGGTCCGTGCAGTCGACCAGCACCGTCGGCGGGTAGAAGGCACCCGGCCCGTCCGGCACGACGCCGCCGGTGAGCACCCGGGCCCCGTCGGCGACCGCGGCCCGTACCTGGGAGTCGACCAGGAGCCGCTGTCGGCGGTCGACCAACGGTCCGATCTCGGTCCGCTCGTCCCGGCCGGGGCCGATCCGCAGCGCCTCGGCCTGCCGGGCGAGCGCCGCGACGAAGGCGTCCGCCACCGGACGAAGTACGTAGATCCGTTCGACCGCGACGCAGAGCTGACCGGAGTTGGTGAACGCCCCCAGTGCGGCCTGTTCAGCGGCCCAGACCGGGTCGATCCCGTCGTCGACGATCAGTGCGTCGCTGCCCCCGTTCTCCAGCAGGGCCTTCGCGCCGCTGACGGCGCAGGCGGCGGCGATCGACCGACCGGTCGCCGACGAGCCGACATGGGCGACCACGTCTACCTCCGCCGAGGCCAGTGCCGCACCCACCCTGGCACCCCCCGTGAGCAGCGAAAACACGCCCGCCGGCAGGTGTGCGGCGAAGAGTCGGGCGAGGAGCCAGCCGCTGACCGGGCTCCGTTCGCTCGGCTTGTAGATCACCGTGTTGCCGGTGACGAGCGCGGCCCCGAGCAGTCCGCAGGAGACCGCCACCGGGTCGTTCCACGGGGTCAGCGCCGCGACCA
The DNA here is from genome assembly GCF_003633685.1 of Micromonospora pisi. Taxonomy (NCBI): domain Bacteria; kingdom Bacillati; phylum Actinomycetota; class Actinomycetes; order Micromonosporales; family Micromonosporaceae; genus Micromonospora; species Micromonospora pisi. Next base: position 6,772,850 of record NZ_RBKT01000001.1, read on the forward strand.
CACCCCGTGGCTGCACCGCCATCAGGTCGATTGCCTCGGGGTTGCCGGCGAGCGCCCGGCCCCGGTGGATCGGGCCCAGTTCGGCGTACTGCCGCAGGGTGCCGACCGCGGCCTCGACGCCGCCCCGGGCCAGGCCGATCGGCCGGCCCATCTCGGCGGTCTGGGCCTCGGCGAGCTGTTCGGCGGAGGATTCGAGCAGGTCCGCCACCCGGTGCAGGGCGGCGCCCCGGGCTGCCGCCGGGGTGGACGACCATTCGGCCGTCGCGACCCGGCTGGCCTTCACCGCCGCCGCGACCTCGGCTTCGGTCGCCTCCGGCACCCGGGTCACCTCGGCGTTGTCGGCCGGGTCGAGTACCACCAGCGCGCCGTCGTCGGGGCCCCTGCCCCAGACGCCGTCGATGAGTTGCTGTACCTCGTACATGGCGCGCTGGATGCCCCGGTCTGACCGCGACAAACGCCGTTTCGCCTGGTTGGTGGCGCGGTGAGGGTGCGCGGCAGCCAGCCCCACAGGGGTGTGCCCGGCGCCCAGCGGCAGCGGGCACGTGCGGGCAGGCCCCGCCCCGGGGTCACCGGGGGCAGGCTCCTGCCCGTGCGTCGACCGGATCCCGTCGGAAGGCTACGGCGCGATGTTGCGGTGGCGGGTACGGAGCCGGAACGGCATCAGCGCGCTCTCGATCTTCGTCGCGGTGGTCATCTTCGAGACACCGTCGCGGCGCTCTTCGAACCGGATCGGCACCTCGACGATGGTCTGCCCGAGCTTGGTCGCCAGGTAGTGCATCTCGACCTGGAAGCTGTAGCCGTTGGACTGCACCCGCTCCAGGCCGATCTCCCGCAGCGCGTCCGCCCGCCAGATCTTGAAGCCGGCGGTGAGGTCGCGGATCCGCACCTGCAACAGCGTGTGCACGTAGAGGTTCGCCCATCCGCTGAGCGCACGGCGGTAGAGCGGCCACGCCTCGTCGAGTTGTCCACCAGGCACGTAGCGTGACCCGATCACCACACCCGCCTGAGTGGAGAGGAGCGCGCCGAGCATGCCGGGCAACGCCTCCGGCGGGTGCGACAGGTCGGCGTCCATCTGGGCCACGAACCGCGCGCCACCGTCGAGCGCCCGACCGATCCCGTCGACGTACGCCCGTCCGAGGCCCTCCTTGCCGGGCCGGTGGACCACCTGGATCCGGTCGGGATGTTCGGCGGAAAGCTTGTCCGCCACGTCGCCGGTCCCGTCCGGGGAGTTGTCGTCGGCGATCAGGATGCTCATGCCGGGCAGCGGGAGCGCTAGCAGCCGTTCGACCAACGTCGGCAGGTTGTTCGCCTCGTTGTAGGTCGGGACGACGACAGTCAGCCGCTCATCACGCCAGGGGGATGGCAACTGGACGGGCTCGATCATTACAGACATCCTCGTTCTGCCGACAGCGGTCAGGGAGAGGGTAATCACCCAGCCACCCCGGCGCGACCACCGGGCTAACCACGTACATCCTGTTTACACCCTTCTGTAGCGCGATCGCCGGTCGCGACACTGGGTGATCCAGGCGTAGCCGCGAGCCGAACAACCGCCTCCGCCCGGTCGGATCCGTCACGCGGACTCGACGTCCTGGTGACAATGAGTCGCGATCCGTGACCGGTACGCAGTTCGCCCCTCCTGTTCAACGCGCCGTCGGTGAATCGGCCACGATCCGGTTAGCGCGGCACTGTCGCGGGTACCGGTGCGGAGCGCGTAGTGGGCGAGAAGCAGTCGCGCGCCAGGCCGCAGCAGCCGCCGTCGGGCGGGGCTGGGCGGTCCGGTGGACGGGCGGAAATGATGTTTACTCCTTCTGCCCGAGGGAACCCGCCCCCCGTGCGAAACGATCAGGTCGACCCGCATCAGCGCAGGTCAGGCGGCACGATCGCCGGCCTCGCGCAGGGGCGACCTGAGCCGGGTGAAGCAGCCTTGCCACCGGTGCTGTTCGAGGCGGTCCTGTTCGACCGGGACGGCACACTGGTGCACGACGTCCCGTACAACGGAGACCCGACCCTGGTACGCCCGGTGGCGGGCGCCCGGGAGGCACTCGACCGGTTGCGCGCCGCAGGACTGCGCCTCGGCGTGGTGACCAACCAGTCGGGGCTCGCCCGGGGCCGGTTCAGCCGCAGCGACCTGGACCGGGTCAACGCCCGGGTGGAGGAACTGCTCGGGCCGTTCGACAGCTGGCAGATCTGCCCGCACGCCGAGCCCGGTCCCGGCGTTGCCGGATGTCGCTGCCGCAAGCCCTCGCCCGGAATGGTCGCCGACGCCGCCCGTGCGCTCGGCACGACACCCGACCGTTGCGTCCTGGTAGGAGACATCGGTGCGGACATGATCGCGGCCGGCGCCGCCGGCGCGGCCGGGATTCTCGTTCCCACAGCGCAGACCAGGCCCGAGGAGGTCGCCGCCGCACCCGCGGTCGCCGGCGACCTACCGGGGGCCGTCGACCTGATCCTGCGCCGCCAGAGACTCGTCGCCGGTGGCGACGGGCGGGCGGAGATCGGTACGGCTGCCGCCCCGGCTTCGGGCGTCCACCGTGGGCGCCCGCGTTGTGTCCTGGTGGCCCGCCCGGACTCGGCCGGCGACGTACTGGTCACCGGGCCGGCGATCCGGGCGGTGGCGGCCGGTGCCGACCGGGTCGTGATGCTCTGCGGCCCCCGGGGGAGGGCGGCGGCCGAACTGCTGCCCGGCATCGACGAGCTGATCGAGTGGCCGCTGCCGTGGATCGACCCGCAACCGACCCCCGTCGACCGGGCCGAGGTGGACCGGCTGACCGCCCGGCTGGCCGAGGTCGGCGCGGACGAAGCCGTACTTTTCACCTCCTTTCACCAGTCGGCTCTGCCGTTGGCGTTGGTGTTGCGGATGGCCGGCGTCGACCGGATCTCGGCGATCAGCGACGACTACCCGGGCTCGTTGCTGGACGTACGACACCGGGTGCCGTTGGGCATCCCGGAGACCGAACGCGCGCTCTCACTCGCCGCCGCGGCCGGGTTTCCCCTGCCCCCCGACGACGATCCGACCCTGCGACTGCGGGCCGAGTGCCTGGATCCGTTGCCGGGTGACGGGGCCCTCGCCGAACCCGGCTACGTCGTCGTGCATCCCGGTTCGTCGGTCGCCGCGCGGGCCTGCCCACCCGAACTCTGCGCCCGGATCGTCGCCGCGCTGGCCGAGGCCGGACATCGGGTCGTGGTCACCGGCGGGCCCGACGAGGGGGCACTGAGCGCCCGCGTCGCCGGGCGGGCCGGCGTCGACCTGGGCGGTCAGACGTCACTGACCAGCCTCGCCGCGATCATCGCCCGCGCCGGGTGCCTGGTGGTCGGCAACACCGGGCCCGCGCATCTCGCCGCAGCCCTGGGCACGCCCGTGATCAGCCTCTTCGCGCCCACCGTCTCCTTCGGACAGTGGGGCCCGTACCGGGTGCCGACGGTACGCCTCGGTGACGCCGCCGCCGGCTGCCGGCACACCCGGGCGACCTCCTGTCCGGTGCCCGGACACCCGTGCCTCTCCTCCGTCGAGCCGGAGAGCGTGGTGGCGGCGGTCCGCCTCCTCCACACCGGAGGGGACCCGGTTCCGATCTTCGGAGCCGTACCCGCCCGGGTCTACGGCGGCGCCGCATGAACATCCTGCTCTGGCACGTACACGGGTCCTGGACCACCTCGTTCGTCCACGGCAAGCACCGCTACCTGGTGCCGGTCACCCCGGACCGGGGTCCGTACGGGCTCGGGCGGGCGCGCACCTATCCCTGGCCGGACACGGTGGAGGAGGTCACCCCGCAGGAGTTGGCCGACGCCGACGTGGACCTGGTGATCCTCCAGCGGCCGGAGGAGTTCGAACTCGCCGGCACCTGGTTGCGGCGGCGGATCGGAAGCGACGTACCGGCGATCTTCGTCGAGCACAACACGCCCAAGGAGGGCGCGGTGCCGAACAGCCGGCACCCGATGGCCGACCGGGACGACCTGCTCATCGCCCACGTCACCCACTTCAACTCGCTCTTCTGGGACACCGGCGGGACCCGGACCACAGTGGTCGAGCACGGCATCGTCGACCCGGTCGCCAGCTACACCGGGGAACTCGATCGACTCGCGGTGGTGATCAACGAACCGGTACGCCGGGGCCGGGTCACCGGCACCGACCTGTTGCCGCTCTTCGCCGAGGTGGCACCGCTCGACGTCTTCGGCCTGGGCGTGTCCGGACTCGGGGACCACCTCGGACTCCCGGCCGACCGGCTGACCACCCACGACGACCTGCCGCAGAGCCGGATGCAGGCCGAACTCGGACGCCGCCGGGCCTACCTGCACCTGTGCCGGTGGACGTCGCTCGGCCTGAGCCTGATCGAGGCGATGGCGATCGGCATGCCGGTGGTCGTCCTGGCCACCACCGAGGCGGTGGCGGCGGTGCCACCCGAGGCGGGAGTGCTCTCCACCCGGGTCGACACCCTGCTGGCGGCGGCGACCCGCCTGATCGACGAGCCCGTGGCGGCACGCCAGCTCGGCGCCCGGGCCCGGGAAACCGCCCGGACCCGGTACGGCCTGGACCGCTTCCTCACCGACTGGGACCGGTTGCTGGAGGAGGAGCTATGCGGATCGCGATGATCTCGGAGCACGCCAGTCCGCTCGCCACGCTGGGCGGGGAGGACGCCGGTGGGCAGAACACGCATGTCGCGGAGCTCTCCGCCGCACTCGCCACGGCAGGGCACGACGTTCGGGTCTACACCCGACGGGACAGTACCGACCTGCCCGACATGGTGCAGATGCGGGACGGGGTGGCGGTGATGCACGTACCGGCCGGCCCGCCCGAACCGATCCCCAAGGACGTGCTGCTGCCGTACATGAAGGAGTTCAGCCGCTGGCTCGCCGCCCAGTGGCGGCGCGACGACTGGGTGCCGGACGTCGCCCACGCCCACTTCTGGATGAGCGGTCTCGCCGCGATCACCGCCGGCCGGCAGACCGGGGTGCCGGTGGTGCAGACGTACCACGCGCTCGGCACGGTCAAGCGCCGGCACCAGGGGGCGGCGGACACCAGCCCGGCCCGGCGGATCGGCTACGAACGGGCGCTGGGGCGCGCGATGGACCGGGTGATCGCGCAGAGCCAGGACGAGGTACGTGAACTGGTCCGGATGGGCGTACCCCAGGACCGGATGGTGGTCGTGCCCTCCGGGGTCAACGTGGAGAACTTCTCCCCGGCCGGCGAGGTCGCCGAGCGGGAGACCGGCCGGCCCCGGGTGCTCACCGTCGGCCGGCTGGTCGAGCGGAAGGGCTTCCAGGACGTGATCCGGGCGATGCGGGCGGTCCCGGACGCCGAGTGTGTGATCGTCGGCGGGCCGCCGGAGGAGCTGCTCGGCGAGGACCCGCAGGCCCGTCGCCTGCGTGCGCTGGCCCGCTCCTGTGGCCTCGCCGACCGGGTAAGGCTGGTCGGTGCGGTACCCCGCGAGGAGATGCCCCGTTGGTACCGGTCGGCGGACGTGCTCGTCGCCGCCCCCTGGTACGAACCGTTCGGCCTCACCCCACTGGAGGCGATGGCGTGCGGCGTACCGGTGATCGGCACCCGGGTCGGCGGACTGATCGACACCGTGGTCGAGGGCCGTACCGGTGACCTCGTGTCGCCTCGGGACCCGTCCGCGCTCGGCACCGCCATCGCCGACCTGCTGGCCGACCGGACCCGCCGTTTCGCGTACGCGAAGGCGGCCCTGGACCGGGCCCGTCAGCAGTACTCGTGGCGGCGGGCGGCGGCCGAACTCGGCGGCGTCTACACGGCGGTCAGCGAGGTGCGGCGGCCGAGCGGGGTGGTGGCCTGATGCCGCACTCGACCGAGGTGATCGACGCGCACCTCGCCGGTCTCGCCTCGGCGCTGCTGCCCTACCGGCGGGTGGCCGGGGAACTCGCCCGCTGGGGTGACGAACTCGCCGCCCGGCTGGCCCAGGGTGGACGGCTGCTGGTCGCCGGCAACGGTGGCAGCGCGGCGGAGGCGCAGCACCTCGCCGCGGAACTGGTCGGCAAGTTGCGGGCGGACCGGGCGCCGCTGTCGGCGATCGCGTTGAGTGCGGAAACCTCGTCGTTGACCGCCATCGGCAACGACTACGGCTTCGAGGAGGTCTTCGCCCGGCAGGTACGGGCACATGGCCGCCCCGACGACATCCTGCTGCTCCTGTCGACCAGCGGGCGCAGCGCCAACCTGATCCGGGCGGCGCGAGCCGGGCAGGAGACGGGGTTGCGGTGCTGGGCGTTCACCGGACCGGTGCCGAACCCGCTCGCCGAGGCGTGTGCCGAGGTGCTCGCCGTACCGTCGCCCGACCCGCAGGTGGTGCAGGAACTGCACCTGGTCTCGGCGCACGTGCTCTGCGAGTACGTCGAACTGGCCCTGCCCACCGCCCTCGGCACACCAGCCGGCTACGCCGCCCTACCGCTGGTCGACCCCGGGTTAGGAAGGGCCCCTTCCTATACAGAATCCGATAACAAGGGGCCCTTCCTTCCCCAGGGTGAGGTGGCGGTGGAGGTGCCGGAGGAACTGGTGGAGGAGTTGCCGCCGGTGGAGCACCGGCCGGTCGGGTCCCGGCGACCACACAGTCGGGGGCCGAACAGTCGCGGAGCCGGGCCGTGACCGGCCGGTTGGTCGTCATCGGCGACACGCTGCTCGACCGGGACGTCGAGGGTGTGGTCAACCGACTCTGCCCGGACTCCCCGGTGCCGGTGCTGGACGAGAGCACGCACGTGGACCGGCCCGGTGGCGCCGGCCTCGCCGCGCTCTTCGCGGTCGGCCGGGGATTCGAGGTGGCCCTGGTCACCGCGCTCGCCGACGACGCCGGTGGGGCCCGGCTGAGCAGCCTGCTCACCGCCGCCGGGGTGCAGGTGTACGCGCTGCCGCTGCCCGGCGCCACCCCGGAGAAGATCCGGCTCCGGACCCGGGGGCGGGTGTTGCTGCGACTCGACCGGGGTGGTGCGGCCGGCCCGCCGGGTGAACCGAGCGACGCCGTCCTGGAACTGCTCGCCGGGGCGGCCGGGATCCTGGTCAGCGACTACGGGCGAGGGGTGGCGGCACAGCCGACCCTGCGTGCGGCGCTCGCCGCCGCGACCGCCCCGGTGGTCTGGGATCCGCATCCGCGTGGTCCGGCGGCCGTCCCGGGCATCCGGTTGACCTGCCCGAACGAGGTCGAGGTACGCGAGCTCGCCGGTGGTACGCCGGGAGCCTCCCGGTTGATCACCGCCTCCCGTAGCGCGAACGGGCTGCGGGAGCGCTGGCGGGTCGGCGCCGTCGCGGTGACCCTCGGTGGTGACGGCGCGTTGCTCTGCCACGCCGGCTCCACGCCACTGGTGGTGCCCTCGCCGACCAGCGCCGACGGAGACACCTGCGGGGCCGGGGACCGGTTCGCCGCCACCGCCGCGCTGGCGCTCGCCCGGGGGGCGCTGGTCTCCGAGGCGGTGCAGCAGGCGGTCGCCGAGGCGTCCGCGTACGTGGCCGCCGGCGGTGTTTCCGAGGCCGTACCGGCGCCCGTGCCCGAGCCGGTGTCGGTGTCGGTGGCCGACCGGGAACAGCGGATCGGGCCGGGGCCGGCCGGTGCGCTGGTCGCCGAGGTGCGGGCGGCGGGCGGGACCGTGGTCGCCACCGGTGGCTGTTTCGACCTGCTCCACGCCGGACACGTGGCCACCCTGGAGGCGGCCCGCCGGCTCGGTGACTGCCTGGTCGTCTGCCTCAACTCCGATGCCAGCGTGGCCCGGCTGAAGGGCTCCGACCGTCCCCTGGTGCCGCAGTACGACCGCAGCCGGTTGCTGGCCGCACTCGGCTGCGTCGACGCGGTGGTGATCTTCGACGAGGCCACCCCGCACGCCGCGCTCTCCTGGCTGCGCCCCGACGTCTGGGTCAAGGGCGGCGACTACGGCACCGGCGGCGGGGACGAACCGGGGCTGCCCGAGGCCGAGATCGTCCACCGGTGGGGCGGGCACACGGTGGTGGTGCCGTACCTGGACGGCCGGTCGACCACCGGAATGATCGCGGCGGCCCGAACGGCCGCGCCACACTCGACGGGAGGAGCGCGATGACCGCAACCGTGCCGGGCGCCGGCCCAGCCGTACTCGTCACCGGGGGTTCCAGCGGGCTCGGGGCGGCGGTGGTGACCGCGGTGGCGAAGTCCGGCGGCCGACCGTACGTGCTGGACCGGCAGGCCCCCGTCGACGGGGTGCCGTGGGTCGAGTGCGACCTCGCCGACACCCGCGCCGCCGAGGCGGCCACCCGGCAGCTCGCCGAGCAGGCCGGCGGGCTCGACGGGCTGGTCACCGCCGCCGGGATGGACGTACCCGGTCGGCTCGTCGACCTGCCGGCGGAAACCTGGGAGCGGGTGGTCACCGTCGACCTGCTCGCCACCGCCGCGGTGGTCCGGGCGGCCCTGCCCTATCTGGAGAGCTCACACGGGACGGTGGTCACCGTCGCCTCGACGCTCGGCGTCAAGGCGGTCAGCGACGCCACCGCGTACTGCGCCGCGAAGTTCGGGGTGGTCGGCTTCACCAGGGCGCTCGCCGCCGAACTGGCCGGCTCGGTCGGGGTGACGCTGCTGGTGCCGGGCGGGATGCGTACCGCCTTCTTCGACGAACGGACCGAGCAGTACCGGCCGGGCGCCGACGCCGTCCTCAACGACCCGGCGAGCGTCGCCGCCGCGGTGCTCTTCGCGCTCGGCCAGCCGCCCGGCTGCGCGATCCGCGAACTCGTGGTCTGTGCCGAGCAGGAGACGTCGTACCCATGATCCTGGTCCTGCGGGCGCTCGGTGTGGGTGACCTGGCCACCGCCGTCCCGGCACTGCGTGGCCTGCGGGCCGCGTTCCCGGACCGGACCCTGGCGCTGGCCGCACCGGCCTGGCTGGCACCCCTGGTCGACCTGGTCGGTGGGGTCGACCGGCTGGTGCCGACGGACGGTCTGGAGAGCGTGGAGTGGCCGGGGCCGGCGCCGCACTGGGCGGTGAACCTGCACGGACGCGGGCCACGTTCGCACCAGGTCCTCCAGGCGGCCGGGGCGCAGCGGCTCTGCGCGTTCCACAACGCCGAGGCCGACCACACCGACGGTCCGCCGTGGTCCGCCGACGAGCACGAGGTGGACCGCTGGTGCCGGCTTTTGAGCTGGTACGACATCAGCACCGACCCGAGCGACCTGGCGTTGCGCCGACCGAGTCCGCACCGGGTCCCGGTCGGGGTGACGGTCGTCCACCCGGGAGCCAAGATTCCCGCCAAGCGCTGGTCACCGGAGCGGTTCGCGGCGGTCGCCCGGGAGTTGAGCCTGGCCGGTCACCGGGTGGTCGTGACCGGTTCGGCGCCCGAGCGTGATCTCGCCGAACAGGTGGCCCGCCGGGCTGGTCTGCCCGCCACCGCCGTACTCGCCGGCCGGCTCGACCTGGCCGGGCTGGCGGCGATAGTCGCGCACAGCCGACTGGTGGTCAGTGCCGACACCGGTGTCGCCCACCTGGCCACCGCGTACGGGATTCCGTCGGTGGTGCTGTTCGGACCGGTCCGCACCGAACACTGGGGTCCGCCGGTGGACCGGCCCTGGCACCGCGCACTCTGGGCGGCGGCTCTGGCCGACGACGCCGCCGCCACCGACGCCGAGCTTGTGGAACTCGACCCGGAGGTGCCGGAGACGCTCCCGGTCGAGGGGGACAGCGAGCCCTTCACCCCGCACCCGATGCTCGCCGCGATCGGGATCGAGCAGGTGCTGACCGCAGTCGACGAGGTCGACCAGGTGGCGCGGGAGCGCCATGCGGTTGCGACGTAGCGACCCGGCGAAGCCCGGGTACGGCCGGCGCCGCCGTGGTCGCGGCGTGAGCTTCGTCGACCTGCGCGGCCGACCGATCCGCGACCCGGAGGAGCTGGACCGGCTCCGGGGACTGGTCATTCCGCCCGCGTGGCGGGACGTCTGGATCTCACCCCACCCGGCCGGTCACATCCAGGCGACCGGGATCGACGCCGCCGGCCGCAAGCAGTACCTCTACCATCCGCTCTGGCGTACCCGCCGGGACGAGGCGAAGTTCGACCACGTGTTGGAGGTCGCCGCCCGGCTGCCGGTGCTGCGCGCCCGGGTCAATGCCGACCTCGCCGGTCGGGGACTGGGCCGGGAACGGGTGCTGGCGATCGTGGCGAGCCTGCTCGACTCGGGCACCTTCCGGGTCGGCAGCGACCAGTACGCGGCCGGCGACGATCCCACCTTCGGGGTGGCGACCCTGCGACCGGAGCACACCCGGGCGCAGCGCGGTTGTGTGGTTTTCGAGTTCCCGGCGAAGGGCGGCATCGCCCAGGTGCAGCGGATCGAGGACCCCGGCCTCTGCGCGGTGCTGCGGGACCTGCGCCGCAGGCGGCGCGGCGCGAACCGGCTCTTCGGCTACTGGGACGGTCACGGTTGGCGGGACGTACGCAGCGACGAGATCAACGAGTATCTGCGCGCGGCGAGCGGCGGTGAGATGACCGCGAAGGATTTCCGTACGTGGCACGCGACGCTGCGTACGTCCTGCGCCCTGGCGCGGCTCGGCCCGGAGCGGTCGGAGACCCGGCGCAAGCGGGCGGTCGCCGGGGTGATGCGGGAGGTCGCCGACCTGCTCGGCAACACCCCGGCCGTGGCGCGCGCGTCGTACGTCGACCCGCGACTGATCGACCGCTATCACGACGGTCAGACGATCGACGTCGACCCGGACGCCCCGCCCGAGGTGCTCGAACGCGCGGTGGTCGAGTTTCTGTCGTCGACCTGAGATGTCCCTGAGCCCTTGGCGGGGGTCAGTCGGGCGCGCCGCGCTCCCGCAGGAGTTCGGCGAGCCGGTCCCAGGCGGGCGACGTCACGCTGGCCGAGGTCCCGACCAGTCGGGCGGCGATCGGGTCTGTGAGCTGTTCGTCCTCGATCCTGCCGTCGCGGTTGATCATCCAGCGCCACATCCGGTCGGCCAGCGCGGGCAGGCGCGGGTCCTCGGGGGGCCAGTCGAACGCCGCGTCGTACTCCAGGTAGCTGCCGACGAACTCCGGATCGTCGATCGAGTCGCGCTTGTCGGCGAGGAGCAGGGCCGCCTCCTTCGGCGAGACCGAATACAACAGGATCCAGGTGTCCCGCTCCATCCATGTCAGTCGTTCGCTCACCCCGAGCGCCCGCAGCCGGTCGAGAAAGTCGGCCACCTCGGGCGGGACGAACAGCCGGTCACCACCGCTGAGCCGGGCGATCCGTTCGCGGGTACGTATCAACTCCTCGGCCCGTTCCCGTAGGTTGCGGTCGATTTCGGCGATCGCCGTGGCGAACCGGTCCGGGTCGGCCGCGAGCAGCTCCCTGACCCGGGCGAGCGGCACCCCGGCTTCGGCCAGTGTTTTGATCTTGACCAGCTCGATGGCGTGCTCGGCGCCGTAGCTCCGGTAGCCCGACGAGTCGCGCGGTGGTTCCTCAAGCAGACCGCGCTGGTGGTAGTGGCGGACCGCCTTGATTGTCACGCCCGCGTATCCGGCGAGCTGGCCGATGGTGATCATTTCCGGACCCGGGGGAAGAGGCGGCCGGCAAGGTCCACCCCGACGATCGCGCCGGTTGCGTCGCGGCTGAAGAAGCCGCGCTGCCCGGTCAGTCCACCCTCGGTGATGATGTACTCGTCGCCGTCGCCCGCGAGTAGGCCCATCGCGGCCGGCGGGTAGTCCGGGGGCGCTTCGGTCTGTAGCGCCGCGCGGATCTCCGGCTTGATCCCTACCTCCAGCGTCAGTCCCGCCCCGTCGGTGGCGATGATCAGCGTCATCGCGTCGTTCTCGTAGCTCCCCGCGATCTCGGCGGCCCGCGCCTCGACGTACGGGATCGGCTCCGGGTCCTGGTCGATCACCCCCAGGTAGTGCTCGAGCGCCCAGCGCAGTACGGCCTGGTTGAACGGAATACCGTCCGGGCCGGCGTTGGCGAGCGAGACGATCGCGAAGTCACGCTCCGGTACGGTGAGCAGTTCGGCGAACTGGCCGTCCGACGACCCGCCGTGCCCGGCGGTACGGACGCCGTCCACGTGGCGCAGGAACCAAGCGATGCCGAGCGCGTCGCCGATGCTGCTGCCCCGCAGCTCGACCGTCGGCTCCGTCATGCTCCGCAGCAGCTCAGCGGGGAGGATCCGCTCGCCGCCTTCGGTGCATCCGTCACCCAGATGGAACCTGGCCCAGCGCAGCTGGTCACTCACCGAGGACGCCAGTCCCGCGCCGGGGTTGTTGCCGCGTCCACCCGGCCGCCACGGCTGCGCGACGGAGAGCGTGCCGTCCTCGCCGCGGTTGTGCCCCACGGCGAACCGCCGGGTCATCACGTCGAGGGGCGCGAAGAGGCTGTGCGACAGCCCCAGTGGCTCGGCGAGCAGCGAGGCGACGGCCTGTTCGTACGTCAGGTCGGTGACCTTTTCTATGATCCGCCCGGCCAGGTTGTAGCCGGCCTGGCTGTACGAGGCGCGGGTGCCGGGCGGAGAGGTCAGCTTCAGGTCGGCCAGCCGTGCTACGTAGCCGGCCAGCGCGTCGTCCCCCTCACCGGTCTCGACGATGACCGACCAGTCCAGTCCCGACGTGTGGTTGAGCAGTTGCAGCACGGTGATCTCCGCCGCCGCCCGCTCGTCGGTGAGCGCCAGCTCGGGGACGTACCGCCGCACCGGCGCGTGCAGGTCGACCCTCCCTTGGGCGACGAGGCACATCAGCGCGCTCGCCGTGTAGGTCTTCGTGACCGAGGCCAGCGCGAACAGCGTGTCCCGGTCGACCGGGACCGGGTTCTCGACGCTCGTCACGCCGTGGCACGCATAGACCTCCCGGCCCTTCATCCACACGCCGACAGCGACGCCCGGAATGTCGAACTTCGTGGCGGTCGCCGTGACGAAATCGGCGAGCGTGTCGTGTGACATTCGTGTTCCCTTCCCATCCTCTGCGCGCCCGGCGCCGAGCTGGCCGCGAGGTCCCGCGCCGGCCCGCACCGTGTTCCCGCGCGTTCCTGCCACAAATGCTCGAACCTTGCCCCAGGGGCAAGGTCAAGCCCGGTCGGGACATTTGCTCGCGGAGTCGGGCGGTCAGTGCGGGACCGGGATTTGTCTCCCCGGCACGCGAGCGGGGCCCCCGATCGTGATCGGGGGCCCCGCGTGGTCTCTACCTCTGCCTGGTGTTCACGCCCGACGCAGTGCGGAGCGGCCCGCGAAGCGCGCCGAGTCGCCCAACTCCTCTTCGATCCGGATCAGCTGGTTGTACTTCGCCGTGCGGTCGGAGCGGGAGAGCGATCCGGTCTTGATCTGACCGCAGCCGGTCGCCACCGCGAGATCCGCGATGGTGGTGTCCTCCGTCTCGCCCGAGCGGTGCGACATGACAACCGTCCAGCCCGCCTGGTGGGCCGTGTCCACCGTGGCCAGCGCCTCGCTCAGGGTCCCGATCTGATTGACCTTGACCAGGACCGAGTTGCCGACACCGGTACGGATGCCCTCGCGCAGCAGCGTCTCGTTGGTGCAGAACACGTCGTCGCCGGTGAGCTGACAGCGGTCACCGACGCGGGCGGTCAGCTCGCGCCAGCCGTCCAGGTCGTTCTCCGCCATCGGGTCCTCAATGGAGAGGACCGGGTACGCGTCGATGAGTTTGGCCAGGTAGTCGGCGTGCTCGGAGGGGGTGCGGCGTACCCCCTCGCCCGCGTAGTCGTACACCCCGTCGCGGAAGAACTCCGACGACGCCGGGTCCATGACCAGGCCGATGTCCGTGCCGGGGCGGTAGCCGGTGCGCTCGATGGCGGTCATCACGAAGTCGAGCGCCTCTTCAGCGGTACGCAGCGCGGGCGCGAAGCCACCCTCGTCGCCGACACCCGTGGAGTGCCCGGCGGCCAACAGGTCGCGGCGCAGGGTGTGGAAGACCTCGCTGCCCATGCGGACGGCTTCGGCGAAGGTGTCCGCGCCCACCGGGACGATCATGAACTCCTGGAAATCCAGCGGATTGTCGGCGTGGGCGCCGCCGTTGACGATGTTCATCATCGGCAGCGGCAGGAGGTGGGCGTCGGCGCCGCCGAGGTAGCGGTAGAGGGGCTGGCGGTGGGCTGCCGCGGCGGCCTTGGCGGCGGCGAGGGAGACGCCGAGGATCGCGTTGGCGCCGAGCCGGGACTTCGTGGCGGTGCCGTCGAGGGCGACCAGCGCGGCGTCTAGACCCGACTGGTCGGCCGCGTCCCGGCCGCGTACGGACGCGGCGATTTCCCCGTTGACGTGGGCCACCGCGCGGTCGACGCCCTTGCCGTGCCAGCGCGCGGGGTCACCGTCGCGCAGTTCCACGGCCTCCCGGGCGCCGGTGGAGGCGCCGGAGGGGACGGCCGCGCGCCCCAGGGACCCGTCCGTCAGGACGATGTCGACCTCGACCGTGGGGTTGCCCCGACTGTCGATGATCCGGCGGGCGGTGACGGTCTCGATGGCGTTGACGGTTCCGACTGCCTCTGCGGACATGGGAGTTCCTTCCCGTTGTCTTGGTCGTGGCCCTGGCTGCGACAGCGCTGGCGCCGAGCCCGACATCGGCAAAACCTACAGCAATGCTGTTCAGTATTGCTGTGCAGGTCTGCTGCACAGCTCTGCTGGTCAACGGGGTAAAGTGCCCTATGCCCGCCCCGGAAGCCGCCGCCATCGCCGCTGAACTGCGCACCGCGATGGGCAAGCTCACCCGACGCGTCAAACACGAGGACCGCATCCCGCTGGGTCAGGTCGCCGTGCTCGGTGCACTCGACCGCGACGGCGCCATGACCATCAGTGACCTCGCCGCCGATCAGCGCGTGCGTCCCCAGTCGATGGCCCGGACGGTGGGGCTGCTCATAGAACAGAACCTGCTCACGCGCCGGGCGCACCCCACGGACCGCCGTAAGTCGCTGGTCGATTTGTCGGACATGGGTCAGGCCGCGCTCGAAGCGGAGCGTGGCCGCCGGGCCGGTTGGCTCGCGCAGGCCATCGATGCCGAACTCACGGATGAGGAACGGGCGTTGCTGGCACGGAGCGCCGCCCTGCTGGAGCGGCTTGCCACACGCTAGTGCCCCGACAGGCAACGTTTCGCGATGCCGGGCACGCGCCCCAGGCTTGCGCGGTGTCCCTCCTTTTCCCTTCGCGGCACTGGCCCAGGCATGGCCCCGCCCCCGGGGTCGCACCACGGGGGAAGTAACGACACGCGCCGGGGGCGGGGGCGTTGGGCACCAACGGTGCGATCAGGCCGAGGGTGGGGGACGGTCCGGCGGCATCCAGCACATGATGCGGTCGAAGATGGCGCGTACGTCCGGTGGTGGTCCGAGGGCGGAGTCGTAGACGTGCAGGTCGGAGATGGCGTCGACGAACTGTGTGCCGAGGTAGAGCATCAGTGCGATCCGTTGGTGGCGGAAGCTCACCGTCAGGTCGAGTCGGGCGTCGGCGCAGGGCCAGGGTTGGGCGCAGATCCGGCAGCACCAGACCGGGCGCAGCGGGAGGTGGAGTTGCCGGCTGGCGACCGGCTTCGGCTCGATCACCAGGTCGGTCCCTTCGGTGCGGGGCGTTCGATGTCGAGGAGTACGCGGCGGCGGATGACGTAGTCGGCCTCGGGGCGTTCGGGCTTGCCCAGTGGCTTTTCGATGCCGTGTACGAGGACCCACTCCTGGTTCGTGTTCAGCGGCGCCTGGGTGATGCGCAGGTGGAGGTCTCCGACGCCGGGTCGGCGGTTCGCTCCGGTGCCCCGGTAGTAGTCCTCGCCCTCGGCGTTGACGATGTCACCGACGCTGACCAGCGGCCTACCGGACATGACGGCCCCCGTTGCGCCGGGCCACCCGATACCCGACCTGCTGCCCGAGCGTGAGCAGCGGGACCTGGCGCAGGTTCGCCGTACGCTCGTCGGCCCACTGGGGGCGGGGCGACGGCGGTGCGATGGGTGGCTGCGGTACGGCGGCCCCAGGGGGCCACGGCCAGACGTAGCCCCACCAGCGGCGGACTCGGGACATCTCGACACCTCCTCGTCTTGGGTTCGGACCACCTGATGGATCATGAAGGGCCCACTCGGTCCCGCTCATGCAAGTGGTTCCGCTGGTAGAAACCCTCCCGCGTTCGGGGCAGACACCACAGCGACCGATGTGTAATGTCCCGGGATATCTGCGCTCTGTCCTCAGAGGAGGCACCGAACGTGAATGAGGTTCTTCGGTCCGCGATGACGGCACGCGGCCTGACGGTGGAGTCCCTCGCGCAGCAAACCGGCGTCGACCGAAAGACCGTGGGTCGGTGGCTGTCGCCCGGTCGGGTGCCGCACGCCCGCACCCGTTCCCGAGCCGCTGCGGTCCTCGGCCTCGAAGTAGGCGAATTGTGGCCGAACACCGGCCGCCGCCGTGACCCACTCTGGTTCGTACCGTGGGCGCAAGCGGAGCGGGAGGCGACGTCGCTTCGCTGGTTTGAAGCCCTGGTAGTGCCGGGACTGTTGCAGACCGAGGCGTACGCCCGTGCCGTGCTGACCGACGCGGGGCTGATGTCGCGGGACGCTGTGGAGCAGCGCGTACGCACTCGGATGGACCGGCGAGCGATCCTCGCCGGCAACAAGCCGCCGCAGTTCACGGCCGTCCTGGACGAGGGGGTGCTGCGGCGCCCGGTCGGCAGCTCGCGGGTGATGCGCGATCAGGTTCAGGCGATCATCACGGCGTGCGAGGAGCCACACGTACGAGTGCACGTCGTGCCATCGACGGCCGGCGCGTACGCTGGCCTGAACGGACCCTTTGTGCTTGCCGCAGGCCCGGGCGGTCGGCTCACCGGTTACCTGGACACGCAACTGGACGGCCAGGTGGTCGACAGCGCCGACAAGATGGAAGCGCTTCAGGCAGCGTGGGAATCTGTGCGCGGTGAGGCGTTGCCGCACCGACAGTCAATCGACCTGATGACGGAAGTGGCAGAAACATGGACGACCTGACCGGCGCCCGGTGGCGCAAGAGCACTCGCAGCAGCGGGAATGGTGGCGCGTGCGTCGAGGTGGCGGACAACCTCCCCGGCCGCGTGCTGGTCCGGGACACGAAGGACCGTGACGGTGGCACGCTGACCTTCGCTCCCGAGGCGTGGCGGGCGTTTGTCGGACTGGCAAGGCAGAGCTGAACGCCTGTCGTGGACGCACCGGTGGGTGCGGGCTGACGGCAGTGACGAAAGGCGTCACTCCCTGCTTCTTCTCAAGTGGCCGAATTCTTGGGAGAGACAGGGAGTGACGTCTTTGGCGTCCCGTGGGATCGATCAGTGGGCGCGTATCGGTATGCCACTCAACGAGGCAGGGTGAAGCGGTCATGCCGGACTACGGGTTGCTGGTGGGGTTTCTCGACCAGGAGCAGTCGTTCGACCAGCTAGTGGAGCTGATCGCCCGGATGACCGGTGCGACCGTGCGCGACGTGCCCGGCCAGACTGAGTCGGTCGTCGGCAGGATCGGCACCGGGTAGGCACCCAACTATCGTCCGGAGCCTCCGTTGCCCGCCTCGATCAGCGCAGGATCGCCTCGACGAAGTCGGCGCCGAGGCGGGCGCAGACCGTCAGGTCGAGCTGGTGGTGCACGTACCGCCCGCGCCGGCTCACCGTGGTGAGCCCGGCCTGCTTGAGCACGGTGAGCTGGCGCGAGACCTCGGGCGTGCTGAGCTGCCACGCCTCGGCGATCTCCCCGGTCGTGTGCGGGCCCCGGGCGAGCGTGCGGGCGATCCGCCGCCGCACCGGGTGGGCGAGCGCGTCGATTCGCCGCTGGATCAGGTCGAGCGGCACGGGATGCGGCAGCCCGGCCTCGGCCGTCGGATATTGCACGACCGGCCGCCAGCCCGGCGCGTGCACGACGAGCAGGTGCGGTCGGCCGAACGCGGTCGGGGTGAAGGTGACCCCCTGCCCCTGCGCGGTAGTCGCGTTGTCCTGCAGCTTGTCGATGAGGATCCGCCGTCCGTCGGGAGAGCGGGTCGTCGCGGGGGAGACCGCCGCGAGCACCGTGTCGAGGCCGTACCGGGCCAGCAGGTCCGCCTTGTGCCGGGAGTCTGCGGCGAGCTGATGCTGCACCCGGGCCCACGACTCGGCGAAGAAGGCCTGCTCACAGTCCTCCAGGAGGCGGCGCACCCAGGCGCGTACACCCGGAGGGTCGGCGAGGAGCTGGTCGGCGAAGTCGGCCTGGCGCGGCCCGCGAGCCAGCGCCAGCTCCCGGGCCCGGTGCCGAGCGTCGGCGTCGACCAGCGGTGAGCGCAGGCGGCGCTGGGGCGTGGAGCCGCAGCTCGTGGTGATCAGAGCAGCCGCGACATAGGTCTCGTCGTCGAGCCGGTCCACGTCGTCGAGCTCGGCGGCGAGGGTGTCGCGGGGCTGGCCCGGCACGAAGAAGTCGGCCCGAGCCGACCGCCACAGGAAATCGGCCTCCAGCAGCCGGTCGCTCAGCTCCGGCTTGAGCGACGCGGCGGTCGTGGTGATCCAGCCGTGCAGCGCCGGGTGGTGTGCGGGCTCCGCCAGCGCGTGCAGCATCGCGGCCAGCTCACCCAGCGGTGAGGGAGAAAAGATAAACCGTTCATTCGGTACGCCGGTAATGTCGATTGTCAGTCCCACGCCGCCCATCGTGACACCACCCGCCGGGGCGGGCCGCGACACTTGACGAGGATCGTCAACCGGCGTGGCCCGGGACCACCCGGCGACGACCGTGGTCGGCGTGACGAAGCAGAAGGATGAACGGCTGGGCTGGGCGGCGCTGCTGCACGCCGGCGGCGGTCCGCGATACACGCTGGCTCTGACGATCGACTCGGTGGGCGGCGGCCTGCTCCGCCCGTTCCTGCTGATCTACGGCATCGTCGTGCTCCACCTGAGCGCCGGTGCGGCAGGGCTGGCGCTCTCGGCCGGGCTGCTCGCGGGCCTGGTCGTGCTGCCGCTCGCGGGACGGTGGATCGACCGGGGTGCGAGGTCGGCCGTCGTCGCGGCGACGCTGCTCGTCCGGGTGGCCGGGGTCGGCGTGCTGCTCGCCGGGGACGGCGAGGCGGGCTTCCTCGCCGCGTCGGTGCTGCTGGGGTTGGGCAGCCAGGCCTGGCCGGCCGCGCATGCGGCCCTTGTCGCCGCGCTCACCACCGGCCGCCACCGGGATTCGGCGCTCGCCGCCGGGCGTTCGGTGCGCAACGCGGGCCTCGGCGCCGGAGCGCTGATCGCCACTGTCGCGGTGACGGGCGGGGACGGGGGCCTGCGGGCGCTCGCCGCCCTGACCGGGCTGGGGTTCCTCGTCTCCGGGCTGCTCGTCGCCTCGATGCGGCTGCGGGTGCCGGACCGCCCGGCGGTGGCGAGCGAGCGGGGTGGGGTGGGGCACCTGACCGGGCTGCTCTGGGCCAACCTGCCTTTCGCGCTCTGCTTCAGCGTGCTTGAGGTAGCGCTGCCCGCGGTGATGGTGACGCAGCTCGACGTGTCGCCGGTCTGGTCGGCGGGGATGTTCGTTGGCAACACCGTGCTCGTCATCGCGGTGCAGGTGCCGCTCGTCGTCTGGCTGGGCCGGTGGCACCGCAGATCGGTCCTAGCCGCCTCGGGGGTGGTGCTCGCGGGCTCCTATCTGGGGTTCTGGGCGGCGGCCGGGGTAGGTGGCGACGCCGGTGCGGCGCTCGTCGCGGTGGTCTGCGTGCTCTACACCGCCGGGGAGATCCTCTACACGGGCAGCGGGACGGCGCTCGTCATCGCGAGCACGCCGGAGCGGCTGGTGGGGCGTGTGCTGGTGTGTTGGCAGCTCTCCACCGGGCTAGGAATGGCCGTCGCGCCCGCGATCCTGACCGGCCTGCTCGCGGTCGGCCCGTCGGCGCTGTGGCTGATGCTGGCACTCACCACACTGGCCGGTGCGGCCGTGGTGCTGCGCACGCCGACGGGAGAGGGGGTCAGGCCGGGCCGGCGGCGCTCGGCGCGGCTGCGGTGGAGCGGCTGAAGGGACACACGCACGAGACGTACTTGCCGTCACCGACGTGCTCGACGCCCCACCTGGTGCAGAGCGCTCGAACATGCGAGATACCTGAACTCCCGCGACGCGTACTGGAACTCGACCTTGCAATCGCCCTGACCAAGGTGCGATCAGGCCGAGGGTGGGGGACGGTCCGGCGGCATCCAGCACATGATGCGGTCGAAGATGGCGCGTACGTCCGGCGGTGGTCCGAGGGCGGAGTCGTAGACGTGCAGGTCGGAGATGGCGTCGACGAACTGTGTGCCGAGGTAGAGCATCAGCGCGATCCGTTGGTGCCGGAAGCTCACCGTCAGGTCGAGTCGGGCGTCGGCGCAGGGCCAGGGTTGGGCGCAGAGGCGGCAGCACCAGACCGGTCGCAGGGGCAGGTGGAGTTGCCGGCTGGCGACCGGCTTCGGCTCGATCACCAGATCGGTCCCTTCGGTGCGGGGCGCTCGATGTCGAGAAGCACGCGGCGGCGGATGACGTAGTCGGCCTCGGGGTGTTCGGGCTTGCCGAGTGGCTTCTCGATGCCGCGTACGAGGACCCATTCCCGGTTGTCGTCAGTGTCCGTCGGGACCTGGGTGATGCGCAGGTGGAGGTCTCCGACGCCGGGGCGGCGGTCCGCCCCGGTGCCCCGGTAGTAGTCCTCGCCCTCGGCGTTGACGATGTCGCCGACGTTGACCAGTGGCCTATCGGACATGACGGCCTCCGTTGCGTCGGGCCACCCGATACCCGACCTGCTGCCCGAGGGTGAGCAGCGGCACCTGGCGCAGGTTCGCCGTACGCTCGTCGGCCCACTCGGGGCGGGTCGGCGGCGGCGACAGGCGAGGTGGCGACGGCGGGGGCGGCGGCTTGGGGCGGGTACGGCCGGACCACGGCCACACCGACCATCGACGCGAGAGCATCTACGACCTCCTTGGGTGGGAGGGGTGCCCCTTGCCGGGGGCACCCCACAGACGCGACCGCCGGGCTCGTACCTCCACCGGCCACGCCGCCTCACGAATCACCCTCCGTGATGTGGTGGAACACATACACAGCGTTGCGGTAGGTTCTTCCTGTGTTCGGAACGTCCACACAGGAGGCGCAATGAACCACGTACTACAGGTGGCAATGGCCGAGGCGGGGGAGACGGCGGAGTCGCTCGCCGCCCAGGTAGGTGTCGACCCGAAGACGGCGGCGCGTTGGCTCAACCCGGGACGCATTCCCCGTCCGAGGCGGCGGGCGCAGATCGCGGAGATCCTTAGGCGGGACATTGGGGACCTTTGGCCGGACGTCCTCAAGCGTAAGGAGCCCGCGTGGTTCCGGCAGTGGGCGGACATCGAGCGTGAAGCGATCGCCCTGCGTACCTTCCAACTGTCCTGGATTCCGGGCCTGTTCCAGACCGAGGCGTACGCGCGGGCCACGCTGGCAGGCGAGGCGTTCACGCCCAGCGAGGTCGAGGACCTGGTCTCCGCGCGGATCGCCCGCCAGGTCATCCTGCGCCGGGAGCGTCCGCCCCTGCTGATCGCTGTCATCGACGCGATGGTTCTGCACCGGTCCGCCTACGGGGACCGGAAACTGATGCGCGAGCAGTGCCTCCACCTGGCCGAGTGCGCCGAGCTTCCCTCTGTCCAGGTGCACATTGTGCCGCTCAACGTCGGCATGTATCCGGGCCTCGGCGGACCGTTCGCGATCGCCGACCTGTCGGACGGCGGCAAGCGGATCGTGCACGTCGACAGCCAGGCCCCCGCGCAGTTCCTGGAACGGCCAGAGGACGTTGCTACGCTTGACCGACGGTGGGAACGCATCCGGGGGGAGGCACTCCCGCGAGCGCAGTCCCTAGACCTGATCAGGGAAGCGGCGACATCATGGACGTGACCGGCGCGCGGTGGCGCAAGAGCACGAAGAGCGGCAACAACGGCGGCGACTGCGTCGAGGTCGCGGACAACCTCGCGGGTGTCGTGCTGGTCCGGGACACGAAGGACCGTGACGGCGGCACGCTGACCTTCGCTCCCGACGCATGGCGGGCGTTCGTCGGGCTGGCGAAGCAGAGCTGACGCTCGTAGCGGGCGGTGCCGGCGGGTGCCGGCTGACGACAGTGACGAAAGGCGTCACTCCCTGATCGCTCTCAAGTGGCGCAACTCTTGAGCGAGAAGCAGGGAGTGACGTCTTTGTCGACCCTTGAGACCGATCAGTGACGCGCGATCGATCTGCCACTCAACGAGACAGGGTGAGGCGTTCGGTACTCCTCGACGCCGCAGACTTCGAACCGTTCGCGAGCCACCCGTACGTGGTCGACCTGAAACTTAGGAATGCGTCACGGGAGCCCGAGTTGGCGAACCAGATATTTGACGCCCTTGTCGCTACCGGCGGTTACCAGGTGATCCTAATGGTCGACTCAGGCCCGATTCGCTCCTCGCACTACACCGAGGAGGATGCTGGGCACATTCGTACCGCCGAGACGGAGGAGCTTGCGCACTGCGCGCGCGGAGCCCTGCGGAAACCGCTGGTCCTCATCAGTTGAGCCGGAGGTGGTCCCGCAAGCTGCGAGCGACCTGCGCCATCAACGCCTCCGCGCCCGGCTGCTGAATGGCCGGCACCCGGGACTCGGTCAGCACCGCGATGGCGAACACCTGTCCGTCGGCGTGTTCGACCACCCCGATCTCGTGCCGAAGGTTGAGCAGCGTGCCGGTCTTCGACGACCAGCGGGACGCGTCGGCGCTGAAGTCTGGCGCCAGCCGCTGCCGTAACACGTTGTCGCCCATCAGCTCCCGTACCCGGGCCGCGACCGGTGGGCGGATCGCCGAGGGGCGCCACAGGCCGCACAGCAGTTCAACGAAGGATCGCGCGGTACCGGTGCTGGCGCGGCCGACATCGAGCTGAGCCACCGCGTGGCCCTGGCCGGCCGTCGTCGCGCCGATGGCGAGGGAATGGGCGAGATGCGCCTGCGCCGGCACGAACCGCTCCGCCGGGGTCTCGACGAGGTCGCGAATGGGGTGACGTACCGCGATGCCGTCGAAACCGAGCCGACGCAGTTCAGCGGTGACCTCGGCGGGTGAGGTGAGGTCGAACAGGGCGTCGGCGGCGATGCCGTCGCTCACCGAGGTACTGAGATAGAGCAGGTCGTCGAGGGCGACGGTCGCCGAATGGTGGAATTTACTCAGGCCCGTCGGTCCCGGCGCGGAGATCCGGCCCGGCGTCACCGTGACCGGCGTCGCCCCGTCGAGCTCGCCACGTGCCATCCGTTCGAGGGTGGCGACCGCGAGCGGCACTTTGACCAGCGACGCGACGGGGAACTCCAGGTCCGGGTCGATGCCGATCTCGTCGCCGGAATCCAGGTCGCGTACGAGGAACGAGCCGTGCAGACCCCCGTCGTCCAGCGCCTCTCGGGCCTCTCGGATCATCCGTGCGACGTTCATGCCTGCCCTCCGTCGTCGTTGACCGCGCCAAGGCAGCGGCCGATCGCCGCGTGTAGCTGGGTCCGGAGCTGTCGGCGGTCCTCGCCCAACGTGGCAGAGATGTCGTAGCCACGGACGAGTTTCACCTCGCCGATCGGACGCCAGTGCAGGCCCAACTCGTCCGCCTGGTCCTCCGCGCAGAGCAGGAGATCGGACGAGTCGATCACCGATGCCGCTGCGGCGACGAGCGAGGTCGCGACCGTGACCTGTGCGGGCTGTAGGCCGAGGGCGTCGCGTAGGCGCGTCACCCGGTCCCGCACGTGTGGCACGTCGTCCTCCGGCTGGATCCAGACACGCCGACGCTGCTGGTGGTTGTCGGCCCGGCCTGCTCGCAGCGTCTCCAGGTAGATGGCCGGGACCTGCGGGTCGGCGGTACTGGCGAGGCCCAAGGGCACCCGCCACGCGCCGCTGTCCGGCGTTACCGCCACGATGGCGGCGCGTGCCTCCAACGTACGGGACAGTTCTGCGCGCTCACCCGGCCCCGCCGGATGCGGGTCCAGGTGCAGGCCGCTCCGGCGTCCCTCGACAACCAGTCGTACGAGCCGGGGCGAGGCGCAGACCGCCGGTACGGCCAGCCGAAAGGGTCGCCGTTGTGCTTGTACGGCGTCGTGCTCCATCGTCTCGGCCAGTTCGACCAGCCGCCGGGCCGAGGGCAGCATGTCCCGGCCGAACGTCGTGAGCGTGACGCTGCGGGAGGTCCGTTCGAGGAGTCGGGCCCCGAAGTGCTCCTCCAGCGCCGCGACGCGTCGGCTGGCGACCGGCTGCGGGATGCGCGCGGCGGCGGCGCCCGTGGTGAAGCTGCCGTACTCGGCGACGGCGACGAAGGCTCGGCACGCCGCGACTAAGTCCATGGGTCAGCAACCTATGTCGGATCAGCATGGATTGGCGCATTGGTGTGTTGGACGGCATAGCCGCAGGGGTGTCAAGGTCCTTGGCGGTGGGTCTAGGCCCTGGCCTGCTGTAACCGATTGTGAAAAGGGGAAAAGCGACGATGAGGCACCACAGCTCCCGACCGGGTGGCATCGCGGTCTCCCGACGGACCGGGATCGCGATCGCGGCATCGCTGGCGCTCGTACCGCTCGCCGCCTGCTCACCCGGCGACGTGTCGGCTAACGTCGCCATCCGGCCGACGGCCGTCGCGGTCTCGTACGACACCAGCACCGAATCCCGATCCAAGGCCGAGCGGGAGTTCGCCCGACTCGAGACGGAGTTCGACGCCCGGCTCGGCGTCTACGCCATCGACACCGGCTCGGGCCGCACCATCACCCACCGTGCCGATGAACGCTTCGCGTTCGTGTCGACGTACAAGGCGCTCATAGCTGCGGCGGTGCTGGACGAAACGTCGACGGCCGGCCTCAACAAGGTCATCCGCTACTTTAAGGAAGACCTGGTGAGCCATTCGCCGATCACCGAGCAACACGTGCAGACCGGCATGACGCTGCGCGCCGTCGCCGACGCCGCCGTGCGCTACAGCGACAACACCGCCGGTAACCTGCTGTTCAAGCAGCTCGGTGGCCCGAACAGCTTCGAGCGGGCGTTGCGTGGCATCGGCGACCAGGTCACCGAGTCAGCTCGGCTCGAAACCGGGCTGAACGAGGCCATTCCGGACGATGAGCGGGACACCAGTACCCCGCGCGCCCTCGCCAGCGATCTGCGCGCGTATGCCGTCGATACGGCGCTCTCCCGCGATGACCGCACCATCCTGACCGAGTGGCTGACGGGCAACACGACCGGAGCCAGTCTCATCCAGGCTGGCGTACCGGCGGGTTGGCAGGTGGGCGACAAGAGCGGTGCCGGCGGCTACGGCACCCGCAACGACATCGCGGTGGTGTGGCCGCCCAAGGGTGCCCCCATCGTGCTAGCGATTCTCTCGAGTCGTAGTGAGTCCGACGCCACGTACGACGATGCGTTGATCGCGCAGGCGGCGGAAGCGACAATTGCGGCGCTGCACGGCTAGGGTGCCGGCATCGTGCGGTGGGCTGGGCACGTATCGCGCCCAGCCCACCGCGTGCCCCTGGGGCTACGACTGCTTCACGTCTGAAGAGGAATGTGGACAACGAACTCTTCCAACGCACCCGGCAGTTGTTACAGCTCGCTCACTTCATCCAAGCCGCCGTTGACGTTTCCGTCGATGGAGTTCACGCCTTTGCTTGAATCCGGGTCGGAGCTTCTTTGCTCACCCACGGTAGGGCGCCTGTCGGGGCACTAGCGGCAGGCAGAGGTAGAGACGACGCGGCCCCCGATCACGATCGGGGCGCCCACCCCCATGTCGGTGTCCAAATCTCGGTGGCGGGTGCCTCCGCTCGTCTGGAGTGGAGGTAGTCGCGGAGTTTGACGAGCGCAGGATGCGGGTTGTCGTCGCGCCAGATCAGTGACATGGGATATACCGGTGCCGGGTCGCGCACCGGTATCCGCCGCAGGTCGTAGCTGTCCGGCCAGAGGTATCGCGAGCGTTCGCCGACCAGCGTCGCCAGTTCCGCAGAGTCGGCGATCTCGGCCATCAGCGCCTCGTTCCCGAAGACCGGACCGACCAGGTCGATAGTGAGGCCGAACGCGGCGGCGAGTTCGTCGTAGTAGTCGGCCCATTCCGTACCGGCGGCCATGCCGGGCATCCAGATGCGATGTTCGGCCAGTTGTGCGGGCGTGACGGTGCGGGCGTTGGCGAGCGCATGGCGTGGCCCCACAAGGACCTCATGGTGCTCGTCGATCACACGGGCCGTCCTGATCGCGCCCGGCAGTTGACGCGCGGGGACGGTGACGGCGTGGAAGGTGGCATCGATCGTCCCCGCCTCGACGGCGGCGGTCGCGGCGTGGACGTCGGCATCGAGGAGCGTCACGACATCCAGCTCGATCCGCGGATGGATACGGTGGAAGTCCTGCAACAGCACCGCCGGTGCGATCCGCCGACTGTGGACGTCGACGCGGAGTGCGCGCCGACCGGGGCGCACGGAAGCGTCGGCGCGCGCTTCCACCCGGAGCAGTTCACGGGCGTGCGGCAGGAAGGCTTGGCCGTCGATCGTGAGTTGGGCGCCGCGAGCCGTGCGGGTGAACAGCCGTACCTCGAGATCTTTTTCCAGCGCGGCGATGCGCTTGGACACGGCCTGCTGGGTGATCGACAGCGCGGTCGCGGCGTCCTGGAACTGGCCGGCATCCGCGGCGGCGACAAAGGTACGGACAGCGTCGAGATCCACGAAGCAGATCCTACGCACACAACCGTTGGTTGTGGCTCGCCACCGGTTTGATTGTTTGATCCGCTGTCCCAGACCTTGCTTTGATCACGGCGGTCAACGGCTGGTTGTTTGAAGCGGGAGGTGTGGGGCTTGGCGGCGCGACGAACCCTGGGTCGGCAGTTCGGATGGCTGTGGGCGTCGTACGCGGTCAGCGCCTACGGTTCCGGGCTGGGGTTCGGTGCCCTGCCGCTGATCGCCGTGCTGGTGTTGCACGCCAGCCCCGCCCAGGTGTCCGCGCTGTCCGCGGTGGGGCCGGCAGTGGGCGCACTGATCGCCTTGCCACTCGGGCCGTGGGTCGAGTTCCACCGCAAGCGGCCGGTGATGATCGCGATGGATCTGGCCCGGTTCGCGGTCATGCTGACCATCCCCATCGCGTACGCCCTCGGCCGGCTCAGTTTCGTGCAGTTGCTGGTCGTCTCGGCCGTGCTCGCCGCCGCCAAAATCGCCTTCAGCGCGGCCAGCGGCGCCTACCTCAGGGCCCTCGTCCGGCCGGATGACCTGCTCGTGGCGAACGCGCGGTTCGAGTCGACGACGTGGAGCTCCATCGCGGTCGGGCCGCCGCTGGGCGGGGCGGCGGTCGGCCTGTTCGGGCCGGTCGCCACCATCGTGGCCGACGCGCTCAGCTACCTGCTCTCCGCGCTGGGCATCACGGCGATTCGTAGGCACGAAGAACACCCACCGCGAACCGGCAAGCGCCGAGTCCGGGCCGGCGAGCTGCTCGACGGCTGGCGGCATCTGCTGAGTCATCCCGGCCTACGGGCGCTCTACCTCAACCAGTTGCTCGTCGCCGGACTGATCATGGCCACCGAGCCGCTCCTGGCCGTACTGCTGCTCGGCGAGCTTGGCTTCCCACCCTGGCAGTACGGCCTCGCCTTCGCCGTGCCCTGCGTCGGCGGCCTGATCGGCGCACGCCTGGCCCCTCGTGTCGTGGCCCGGTACGGCCAACACCGGATCCTCCGTACGGTGGGCACGCTGCGCGCGATCTGGCTGATCGGCCTCGCCTTCGTCCAGCCCGGAGTCGCCGGCCTCGCGACGGTGATCGCGGTCGAACTCGCGATCATCATCAGCATGAGCCTGTACAACCCGGTACTGGCCACCTACCGGCTGGAACACACCCCCCAGGACCGCATCGCCCGCACTCTGTCGGCCTGGTCGATCAGCAGCAGCGCCGCAATCGCCATCCTCAGCGCGCTCGTCGGACTGCTCGCCGAAGCCACCAGCCCACGCACCGCCCTCACGGTCGCGGGACTGCTCATCCTCGCCAGCCCGCTGCTGCTACCCCGTCGCCCGGGTCCCGGAGTTGTACCAGAGCATGAGCTGGCATCAGCCCGTGCCGAAGGCGCGGTCGCACGGCGCGATGCGCGGGTGGGCGCCGGTGGGTGGCGAGTGTCAGGGCCGCGCAGGTGAGCGGGAGCAGCGCACTCCACGGCTGTGGCAGACTCGCCTCGTGAGGATCGGTCAGGCGAACGCGGAGGACGTCGCAGGATTGGCCCGGCTGTTGTGGCTGGACACCCGCAATGAGGAACCAGCGCAGCCGTCCGTTGACGCATTCGCGGCGGAGCTCGCGAAGTGGTGGGACGCCCACCAGGACTCGCACCTGGCGTTCGTCGCTCGACTCCGCCGACCTGAGATCGTCGGCATGGCCTGGGTCGCGCTCGTACCCCGCGTCCCGAGACCTGGAGCGACAGGTCGGCTCTCCGCGGACATCCAGAGCGTCTTCGTCATGCCGGATCAGCGAGGCCAGGGGATCGGCTCGGCGCTCGTGCAGGCTGCTTCGGAGCACGCGACCCACCTCGGGTCCCTTCGCGTGACAGTCTCTTCTGGCCGTAGGGCAGTCCCGCTGTACGAACGGCTGGGCTTCGAGTCGTCCCGACAACTCCTACAGCGACGACCGCACTAGCGGTGCCGAAGAGTGCTGAGGTCTGTCGTCACAAACAGATCTTCAACACCCTTCGCCTGTACCCACAACCGGGGTCGTTCCTCGGCACGATGGCGTACGGCCACCTGAACGACGGCCTGTCCGAATCGGAGAGCCGGCGGCTGGTCGACCGGTACGCCGACGCCGTTGGCAACGTGGTGGACAGGGCTGAGCGTGGCCGCCTGGGCACTGCTCGCCCACGGCGCGGGCGCTTCCCCACTGCCCGGCCAACGGCCTTGCCCGGCTGCCCGGACAGGGTCGGCCCTAAAAATCAGTTCGCCCGTGTTCGCCTCGTCCGGTACGGTCGCGAAATTGTTTTCGCTGCTGGGAGCCCATGGGTTCGCGTGTGGCCTCCCCAGCAGCCCCAGGCTGAGGGCAGGTTTTGTTATGGCATGTCGTATCGGTGAGCTCGTGCTCGGTTGCCGTGACCCTGAGCTGCTGGCGCGGTTCTGGTGCGAGGTCCTGGACTTCGTCGTGCTCGATCGCGAGGACGACGGCTCGGTGGAGATCGGCCCGCGCGAAGGGTTCGGTGGTCCGCAGCCGACGATCTTCCTCAGTCGCAGGGATGAGCCGGAGAAGGGGAAGTCCCGGCTGCACATCGACGTCAACGCCACCGACCGCGATCAGGACGCCGAGCTCGAACGCCTTCTGAAGCTTGGGGCGCGTCCGGCCGACATCGGCCAGACAGGGAAAGAGCAGTGGCATGTCCTGACCGACCCCGAAGGCAATGAGTTCTGCCTGCTCAAGGCTCGCCTCAACCCACTCTGATACTCATCGGTCAAGCCTGGGCATCGGGTAACCAGGGCCTGCCTCGGACCGAGGCATGGTGGGCGTTCGTCGGCCGGCGAAGCGTCCCCGACAGTTCGGGATACGTTCGCGATTGGTACGCGGTGCAGATCGCTGCTCGACCTTGTCACCGATCATTGAAGGCGGCTGAATGCTGCGGTTTCACTTCGGGCTCGACCCGCTCGCTGACGTGCCGCCCTGGGGTGGTGACCAGCCGACGCTGCACTGGTTCGGGTTGACCAGCGGCTGGTACTGGATCGAAGCCGACCGGCACCAACTGCTCCGATACAGCGAGCAGGCCGTACGTCGCTGGGACCTGGCCCGCCCCTATCCGCACTACTACGTGGTCCGGCTCTGGGAGGACCTTCTCGTTCTGCGCTGGGCTCTGACGGAGCCGGTGCCCGCCGATGTCGTCCCTTTCGTTGACGGGACCTTCGGGATGAGGGAATTTCCCGAGTACGACACCGGCGTCGAAGTGGACGCGGCATTTGGCCTACAGAGCGACTACCACCTTGACATGGGCTACCTGACCGACGCACCGCATATCGAATGTTGGCGGCAGACCGATGCTGGACCGGATCTGGTAACCATCAGCCAGCGAGTCCCGCCAGGTGACCAGGGGACCTTCGTTGGGCCGGAACTACTGACGATCAGCGTGCCGACCGCCGATTTCTTCGCCGCAGTGCACGACTTCGACCGTCAGCTCATCGCGGCGATGGACGAGCGGATCACCGAGCTGGAACGGACCGGGCCGCCAGCGGGAGTGGAACTCGACCTGGACGCGCTGCGCGCCGAGCACGTGAACCGGAGCCGCTGGCTGGCGGAGCGTCTGGCGGCTCCCCGGCAGGTCGACTGGGACCAGATACGGTCCGGCATCGCCGAGATCTCAACCTGGCCCCTGCTGGGCGCCCGGTCCTGATCCGGCGGCGCAGAGGCACAGCCGTCAACGCCTGAGGGTAAGTTGTACTGGCATGAACGATCTTGGTAGTCAGATCGCGTACTGGGACAGCGTCGGCGCGACGAAGACGTTCACCCATCCGGTGAATCTCCGCTGGCTGGCTGGCGTGAGTCCGGATGCTCGGGTACTGGACTACGGCTGTGGGTACGGCCGCGTCATGGCCGAGTTGAGTGAGCACGGTTTCTCTGACGTCTCCGGCGTGGACCTGTCTCCCGCGCTGATCGAGCGGGGCCGTCAGCTCCACGCTGACCTGCACTTTTCTGTCCTGCCGTCGCCGCCGGACCTGCCTTGCGCGGCAGCGAGCTTGGACGTTGTTCTGCTGTTCGCAGTGCTCACCTGCGTCCCGGACGACGACGCCCAGCGGGCACTGGTCGCCGAGTTGAGCCGTGTCCTGGCGCCTGGCGGGCTGCTCTACGTCAGCGACATGGTCCAGCAGCACGACGAACGAAACCGAAGCCGCTACGCCGCGTACGCCCAGCAATTCGGCACACCGTACGGGGTTTTCGCCACGGACGACGGTGCGGTGTGCCGGCACCACGACATCGCAGAGCTGCACGACCTGCTGTCGGACTTCGACCTGGTGGAGGAGCAGCGGATCGAGGTCACCACGATGAACGGCCACCGGTCGCAGGCCGTGCAGTTGCTGGCCCGCAAACGGTGAAGGTCACAGAGCCGGGCGGGTGACAGGCGCTGTGCCGGGGCGGGGCGACGATGGTGACCGTTCACGCGCTGGCTGGTTCCAGCATTCTGCGAGCTGCTGTGCCGGCTGCCGCCTAGTTCCCGCAGCTGCGCGTCGTCGCACTGATAGAGGTCGCGCGCGTCAATGAATCGGATTTCACCGAGGTCGGGGTGGACACCACGACGGACGAGCAAGTTGTCCGTCTGGCGCTCCTGGCGCAGCGTGCGGGCTACCTCGGCGTCGTTGCCTCGCCACACGAGGCTGCGATGCTGCGCGCCCGAGTCGGCCCCGAGATGCTGATCGTTACGCCCGGGGTCGTGCTGCGTGCGGAGCTGGACCCGACCGTGGTGAGTCCTTGGGATGAGCGGCCCACATCGCCGGGTCCGGGACGTGATGGCCGGGGCTCAGGGAGCTGATTACGAAGATAATCCGCTTTATTCGAGATCCGCCTGGTTAGAGCTAGAACCCCCCTCATTCGATGAATCGGTCGGATACGCTGCAAACCGCCCATGAAGTGACTGTATGTCACTATCAAGTAGCTCTGGGTGTATCTGGGGCGACTTTCTGGAGGGGTCATGAGCAACGACCGACGGCTGCAGCGAGGGCCGAAGCATGGCCGCGCCGCTTCAGGGCTGGGTTCTGTCCTGCTGGCAGTCGGGATATCGGGTGCTCCCGCAGCCGCAGCGCAACCGGCGGAGGCGAATTCGCCTGCCCAGGGCGTGCACATCGGTACACCCGGTCCGCTCGGACAGTACGGCGGGTGGCCGTTGGCCTGGTCGACTGTCCGCGATGACGGCGGTGGACCTGACGATTCGTCGGACCACCACCCCGGAGGGACGCCGGACTACGGCCCGCAGGGCTGGCAGGGCCCGTGGGGTGGGCACGACAAGGGCAAGAACTCGGGCTACCCGCATGGCCCCCAGGGCGCTCAAGGTCCCCAGGGTGTTCAAGGTGTCCAGGGTGATGTAGGTGTTCAGGGTCCGCAGGGTGATGTGGGCGCCCAGGGTGTTCAAGGTGTCCAGGGCGATGCGGGTGTTCACGGTCCGCAGGGTGATGTGGGTGCTCAGGGCGTTCAAGGTGTTCAAGGTGTCCAGGGTTTCCAGGGCGACGTGGGTGTTCAGGGTGCGCAGGGCGATGTGGGTGTTCAGGGTCCGCAGGGTGATGTGGGCGCTCAGGGCGTTCAAGGTGCTCAAGGTTTCCAAGGCGCCCGGGGCGACGCGGGTGCTCAGGGTCCGCAGGGTGATGTGGGCGCCCAGGGTGTTCAAGGTGTTCAGGGTTTCCAGGGCGACGTGGGTGTTCAGGGTGCGCAGGGCGACGCCGGTGTTCAGGGCCCGCAAGGTGATGTGGGTGCTCAGGGCGTTCAAGGTTTCCAAGGTTTCCAAGGCGTCCAGGGCGACGCGGGTGTTCAAGGTGCGCAGGGCGACGCGGGTGTTCAGGGTGCGCAGGGCGATGTGGGTGTTCAGGGTCCGCAGGGTGATGTGGGCGCCCAGGGTGTTCAAGGTGTCCAGGGTTTCCAGGGCGACGTGGGTGTTCAGGGTGCGCAGGGCGACGCCGGCGTTCAGGGTCCGCAGGGTGATGTGGGTGCTCAGGGCGTTCAAGGTTTCCAGGGTTTCCAGGGCGACGCGGGTGTTCAGGGTGTCCAGGGTGCTGTAGGTGTTCAGGGCCCGCAAGGTGATGTGGGTGCCCAGGGTGTTCAGGGTTTCCAGGGCGACGCGGGTGTTCAGGGTCCGCAGGGTGATGTGGGTGTCCAGGGCGACGCGGGTGTTCAGGGCCCGCAGGGTGATGTAGGTGCTCAGGGCGTTCAAGGTTTCCAAGGTTTCCAAGGCGTCCAGGGCGATGTGGGTGTTCAGGGTGCGCAGGGCGATGTGGGTGTTCAGGGTCCGCAGGGTGATGTGGGTGCTCAGGGTGTTCAAGGTGCCCAGGGTGTTCAAGGTGTCCAGGGTTTCCAGGGCGACGCCGGCGTTCAGGGTCCGCAGGGTGACGTGGGTGCTCAGGGCGTTCAAGGTTTCCAGGGTGTCCAGGGTTTCCAGGGCGACGCGGGTGTTCAGGGTGCGCAGGGCGACGGGGGTGTTCAGGGTGAGCCACCCCCGCTTTCATGGAGCTTCTTGATCATGGTCTGATGGCCGTGGGGAGGAAGTTTCTGTGGTCGCACCGAAGAAGTACCCCGATGAGCTACGTCAGCGTGCTGTGCGTTTGTACCGCGAGTCGGACCCGAAGCCGGTGATCCGGCGCCTGGCCGAGCAACTCGGCGTGCATCACGAGGCGTTGCGGAACTGGATCAGGCAGGCCGAGGCTGATGCGGGTGAGCGTCACGACCGGCCCACCAGCGAGATGGCCGAGGAGAACCGGCGGCTGCGTAAAGAGGTAGGCGAGCTGCGGCGGGCGAACGAGATCCTGAAGGCGGCGAGCGCGTATTTCGCGGCGGAGTTCGACCCGACCCGGCGACGGTCATGAGGTTCATCCACGAACATCGTGACCAGTTCGCGGTCGCGCTCCTACTACGGGTCCTCAACATCGGCGCCTCGACGTACTACGCGTGGGTCAAGCAGGCCGAACAGCCCTGCGACCGCGACGTGGTCGACCTGGGCCTGCTCTCCAACATCCACGAGGTCTGGGCCACGTCCGGGCACACCTACGGCGCGGACCGGGTACACCGGCAGCTACGCCGCGACGGCATCCGGGTGGGCCGCAAGCGGGTCGAGCGGTTGATGGCCGCCCAGGGCTGGCAGGGCGCGTTCCTCCGTCGCGGCTGGCGCGGCGGCTCCACGAAGCAGGACCCACGGCACACGCCGGCACCGGACCTGGTCAACCGGCAGTTCACCGCTGCCGGGCCGAACCGGCTGTGGGTCGCCGACGCCACTCGCATCCCCTGCGGCGAGGGCGTGTTCTGGCTCGCTGCGGTCCGCGACGTCTTCTCCCGCCGCATCGTCGGGTGGAAGACCTCCGACCGCTGCGACACCGACCTGATCCTCGCCGCCCTCGAATACGGCATCTGGTCCCGCGACGTCCGCGACGGCCAGTTGATCCACCACTCGGACAGGGGCTCGAACTACACGTCGTTCCGCTTCACCGAACGCCTGCAAGACAACGGAATCCTGCCCTCGATGGGCTCCGTCGGCGACTCGTACGACAACGCACTGATGGAGAACTTCTGGTCCACCCTGAAGATCGAACTGGTCTACCGCACGAGCTGGCGGACGCGAGACGAGGCCGAGAACGCGATCTTCGCCTACATCGACGGCTGGTACAACACCCGCCGCATCCAAAAGGAACTCGGCTACCTCAGCCCCGACGAGTACGAAACCGCCTGGCGTATCCGCCAGAGCAACCCAGCCGAGCCACCTATCGCCACCCCTGCGCCGGCCGGCAGCAGGTAACCACCGCTCCATCAAAGCGGGGGGAACTCAGGGTCCGCAGGGTGATGTGGGTGCCCAGGGTGTTCAAGGTGTCCAGGGCGACGCGGGTGTTCAGGGTCCGCAGGGTGATGTGGGTGCTCAGGGCGTTCAAGGTTTCCAAGGCGTCCAGGGCGACGCGGGTGCTCAGGGTGCGCAGGGCGACGCCGGTGTTCAGGGTCCGCAGGGTGATGTGGGTGCTCAGGGTGTTCAGGGTTTCCAGGGCGACGCTGGTGTTCAGGGTCCGCAGGGTGATGTGGGTGCTCAGGGTGTTCAGGGTTTCCAGGGCGACGCTGGTGTTCAGGGTCCGCAGGGTGATGTGGGTGCCCAGGGTGTTCAGGGTTTCCAAGGTGATGTGGGTGTTCAGGGTCCGCAGGGTGATGTGGGTGCTCAGGGTGTTCAAGGTTTCCAAGGCGCCCAGGGCGACGCGGGTGCTCAAGGTTTCCAAGGCGCCCAGGGCGACGCGGGCACTCAAGGCGCCCAGGGCGCCCAAGGTGCAATGGGCTTGCCGGGCGTACCAGGACCGCAGGGCGTGCAGGGCGCCCAGGGCGCGCAGGGCGTCCAGGGCACGCAGGGCGTCCAGGGCGCGCAGGGAGTGGCGGGCAACGGAATCCAGTCCGCCTACATTCAGGGCCCGCTGACCGTGATTGCGGATACCCCCGTTAATTTCGGGTGCGTTCCCGGAGACATTGCTGTCGGAACCGGATATCAGCTCTCGGGTGCGGGCGTCAACCCGGTGCTGATCCAGCCGCTCTCGATCAGTGGCTACCAGTTCACCTTTACCGGTGGAGGTGCCGACATCTGGGTGTCCTGCATTTCGCCCGCCACACCGGTGGCGTTAAGGGCTCCGGCCAACACGTCGGGCCGGGCAACGGCCAACAGTAATAAGGCCAGCCGGCCGAACAGCAAGTCGGACCGCCCCGTTACCGTCAAGGAGGAGAAATGAGCATGCGTCAGATATTCGGGTCGCTCGCCTGTGGTGCGGTCCTGCTGACCGGAGTCGCGGCATGCAGCGAGGATCCTGCTCAGAAGCCGCAGACGAGCAGCTCCGGCAATAGCGACAAGGCGAGTGGCGGCACCGGAACCGCGCCGGCGGACCTGCTGAATCTCGGTGTCGAGCAGGGCCAAGCCGGTAACTTGGACGAGGCGAAGACCACCTTCGAGAAGGTGCTGGCAGCCGAGGCCAACAACAAGTTCGCCTGGTTCAACCTGGGCTTCATCGCCCAGTCGCGCAACCAGGCCGACGAGGCGGTCAGCAACTACGACAAGGCGTTGGAGGTCGACGCCAACTACAAGCCGGCCCTTTACAACAAGGCCATTGCATTAGAAAGTAAGGCCCCGACGACGTCGATGGACATCTACCGCAAGGTCGTGTCGATCGACGACAAGTCGTCAACCGCCTACCTCCGACTAGGCATACTGCTGTCCCAATCCGGTGACGACGCGGAAGCGCGGGCCGCCTTCGACGCGGCGATCCGACTGGACAACGGGCTCGCCTCAGCCGTTCCGGCGAAGTACCGCGCGACCCCGACTGCTCGGTCCTCGGCACGGGCGGGTAGGTGATTGAGTCAATGCATACACCGCGCGTAACGGTCTTCACGGGGAGTAACCGCACCCGTTTCATCGACGAATGTTTCCGATCACTGGTCGCGCAGACTTTCGCCGACTGGGAATGGGTGGTCATTCTCAACCAGGGGTCTCGATGGCGGCCTGAGCGGCACGACGATCGGATCCGGCTTATTGTCCAGGACAACCTGAACGGCGTTGGCGCCGTGAAGGGGTACGCCTGCGCCGAGGCTGCCGGGGAAATCCTGGTCGAGCTTGACGACGACGATCTGCTCAGCAGCGACTGTCTCCAAGAAATCGTCGACGCCTTCGACTCCAACCCGGAGGTGGGGTTCGTCTACAGCGACACCGCGCAGATCCAGGAGGACGGCAGTCGCTGCGAAGACCGTTTCGCGAGTTCATTCGGCTGGCAGCACTACGACGAGAAGGTGGACGGCCGCGAGGTGCTGGTCTGTCGGGCGTTGCCGCCGACGCCGCACAATGTGAGCTACATCTGGTACGCACCGAACCATGTGCGGGCCTTCCGCCGGGACATCTACGAGAAGGTCGGCGGATACGACGAGTCGCTCGACGTTGCGGACGACGCCGATCTCATGGCTCGGATTTACCAGGTGAGCGAATTTCATCACATTCAGAAATGCCTGTACCTGCAGCGCATGCATGCCAAGAACACGCAGCGCATTCCGGATGTCAACGCCCGTATCCAGCAGCGTACGGTGGAGATCTACGACCGGAACATCCAACAGAATGCGCTGGCCTGGTCACGGCGACAGGGACTCCTGGCGCTCGACCTGGGAGCGGCCCACGGCAAACCGGAAGGATATCTCGGTCTGGACTGCCACGACGGGTCGGGCGTCGACATGGTCTGCGATGTGACGAAGGGGGTCGATCTGCCAGACAACAGCGTCGGGGTCATCCGGGCTGCGGATTTCCTGGAACACATTCCGGACAAAATCGCACTGTTCAACGAGTTGTACCGACTGCTCGCGCCGAACGGGATGCTGCTGTCGCTGACACCCAGCACCGACGGTCGGGGTGCCTACCAGGATCCGACACATGTGGCGTTCTACAACGAAAACTCGTTCTGGTATTTTACGGACGCCAACTATTCTCGGTTCGTGCCAGAAATCAAATGCCGATTCCAGGCGTCGCGGTTGGTCACGTACTTCCCGAGCGAATGGCACCAGACGCACAACATCCCGTACGTCTCCGCTAATCTCATTGCGATCAAGGACGACGCCCTACGCAACGGCGGCCTGTTGAACATATGACTATCGGGCGGGCGCAGCCAGCGTCCCGGTTCTACGAGACACCCGGCCGTGCTTGATCGATCTCGTAGCGGCGGACTTCCCTAGTGCTAGTAGCTCAGTAGTCTGCGTACGTTCCCGAGAACGGAGAACCAGCAGGACTCCGGATACTCCATCGCGGCCGGGTCGGCCCGGCGCATCAGCGACAGCAGCCTCGCCTCCGCTCCCTCGGGATCGACCACGTCGGCGTCCGCCTCGAGGTCGTACTGCGGTCGCTCGACCTCCAGCGCGTGCAGGAAGAACGCCAGCCGGTCGACACCGCTGTTGAGCAGGTGCGGAGCACCGTCCTCCGGAATGCAGTACACGACGCCGGTGGTCGTGTCCACGATGGCGTCGTCGAGGCCGATCCCACCGAGCGTCAGCCAGGCCGACATGTCGAAGGGACAGCTCGGATGCCGTCGCGCGACGCGCTCCCACGCCTCGCCGCCGACTTGCAGATCGCCGTCGACGAAAAGCTGGGCGGCCTCGAACCAGCCCACCCGGTCCGGTAGGCCGACGTCACGCAGGAAGGCCCGGGTCGGTTCGTGCGTGACAGCGGCAAGAGTCGCGTCGTCCAGCGTGACCATATCCTCGGCGCGGTAGACCGACTCCATCCGCGCCCGATCGATCAGCCAGCCTGAATCCATGTTCATGGGGTCGTCAGCGTACGCCGCCGCCATGTCACGAAGGTCGAGCGACGTACGCCGTCTTGACGTCGGCGGAGAACCCGCAAGCTCGGTAGAAGGCGTGGGTCGCGGGCTCACGCGAGGCCGTCATCAACATCGCCTTGTAACAGCCGGCGTCCCATGCGGCCTGGAGTGTGCCCGCCATGATCTGTCTGCCCAGACCGGTGCCTCGCCGCGATTCCTCGACGACGACGTTCTCGATGACGGCGTAGGGCGAAGCCGATCGGGTGATGTTGGGGATCACGTTGAGGTACGTCGTGGCGACGACAACCCCGTCCAGTTCGAGTACGAAGAGACGCAGCGCCGGAGTGCCCAGGATCTGCTCGAAAGCCGCCGCGTCGGATCCGTCCTCCAGGACCGGATCGCCGGGGTGCAGTTGCCGGTAGAGGTGGATGATCTGCTCGAAGTCGCCGGGTCGCGCCGCACGGAACACGCCCTGGAGCGTAACCAACCCATCGGTACGTTCTCAGCCCCGTTTCTTTGCCCGGGTTGCGAGATCAAAGTCTCCGCGTGAGGCGACTCGTACGGCCTGGGTGATTTGGGTCGCTTTCTCTTCTCCGGTCGGGGTGTCCACGGGCTACGGTGACGCCGGTTCAAATGATCAACGTGAGCGGCCCTCTCCACGGGCGCTCACGGGCACCGGGTGAAGAACCCGAAGGAGGTTCCATGGCACGCAGCCGCCTTGTTGGGGCGCTCGCCGCCGTTCTGGTCCTACCGGCCCTTTCCGTCGTCGCTTCGACGTCACCGGCATCGGCGCAAGCCGTCACGCCGAAGGCCGCCCCGCCGAGTGACATGCGTGAGCTCACTCGGAAGGACTTCAAGCTGGACGGTCGGCCGATCGACACGTCCCCGCGTTACCAGCCCCGTACGGCTGACGCCAGGTCCCGGACGGCGGCGGTCGAGACCCCGCCGGTCGGCACGGTCCGTCAGTGGCTCGCCATGGACGACATCGAGGGCTCGGTCTACCGCAAGGACTACACGCTCCGGGCCGTCGGTGAGCACATCGAGGTCTGGGTCGCCAACGACCTGGCGTTCCCGGCCGGCGACTGTCGCCTTCAGCTGCCCTCCTCGACGCAGGTCACCGACGCGCAGGTGAAGAACCTCGTCGACGAGTTCGACAACAACATGTACCCGAAGGAGACCGCGGCGTTCAGCACGCCGCCGGACCGGGACGGCACCCACGCCCAGGTCGGGCCGGACGAGAACGGCAACGGCGGGGTCTACACCGGCGGCGGCGACAAGACCGTCACGCTGGTGGACAACGTACGCGACGACAACTTCTACGACTTCCCGGCCGCTCCGACCTACATCGCCGGGTTCTTCTCCGCGAATTTCAACGAGTTGCTCGACCGCAACGTGATGACCATCGACGCGTTCGACTGGTTGCACCGGATGGGGGCCAACCCGCCGGACGAGCCGACCGACGACCTGTGCACCAGCCGTAGCGCGCGGCCGCACAGCTACGAGGGTACGTTCGCGCACGAGTGGCAGCACCTGCTCCAGTACTACACCGACCCGTTCGAGGTGAACTGGATCAACGAAGGGCTCTCCGACTTTGCCCAGACGCTGACCGGTTACGTCACCTCGACGGCTACGATCTTCGATCGGGGTGCGGACAGCCACCTCTACTGCTACCAGGGCTTCGGCACGGTGGAAACGCCGTTCAACCCGAACCCGCGCGACTGCGGTGGCCCGGAGAACTCGCTCACCCTCTGGGACGAGAGCCCCAACCCGAACGCGGTGCTCGCCGACTACGGCAACGCGTACTCGTTCATGTTGTTCCTGTACGACCGGTACGGCGCCGACTTCATGTCCAAGCTGCACCGGGACGGCGCTCACCAGGGTCTCGCGAGCCTGGAGGCCGCGCTCAAGGACGAAGGGGTCCGCGACGTCTACCAGGTCATCCACGACTACCAGTCGATGACCCTGCTCGACAAGATTGTTGGCGATGCGCGGCTGGGGCTCATTCTCGGCGTCGCCAAGAGCCGTGTCACCACGCCGAGCCTGCGCTCGACGGTGAACCTGGCCAACCCGGCCGCCAACAGCACCCCGGGGGTCGCCCCCAACGGAGCCGACTACGTGCAGCTCGCCACGGCCAAGGGCAAGACCCTGCGCGGTAGCGACCTGCGGTCGGTGAAGTTCCAGGGGGCTCGGACCCTGCCCGCGCTTCCGCTGGCCTGGACGACCACCGCCCAGGATCCGGACCGCCCGGGTAACGCCGTGCTCTGGTCCGGCAACGCCAACAGCACGGACGCGGCCGCGGTCACCTCGGTCACCGTGCCGAGCACCGACCCGACGCTGCGGTTCCTGGCCAAGTACGGTGCCGAGTTCGGCTTCGACTACGGCTACGTGACCGTGTCGACCGACGGCGGTGCCACGTACACCGTCATCCCCGGCGACCAGACGGTCGCGGGACCGCTCGGCCCGGGTCTCAACGGCACGACGAACGGCTTCGAGCCCCGCTCGTACGACCTGTCCGCGTACGCCGGCAAGACCGTGCTGCTCGGCTTCCGTTACGTCAGTGACGGTGGCGTCAACGAGGGCGGCCTGTCGATCGACGACATCACCGTCGGCGGCAAGGCGATCAGCGACGGCAGCAGCCTCGCCCCATTCCAGTCGCCCAGCCAGATCCACCCGACGACGGTCCACAACTGGAACCTGAAGCTCATCGGCATCGACGACAAGCACTCGCTCGCCTGGCAGTTCGAGTCCAACGGACGGCCCGAGGTGACGATCGGAAAGCTTGAGCTGGCACTGCTCAACGCGTTCCCGAAGGTCGTCGCCGTGGTGTCGTACGACGAGCCGACCGAGCAGCTCAAGCAGTACGCGCCGTACACGCTGACCGTGAACGGAGCGGTACAGCCCGGAGGGACGGCTCACTGAGCCGACGTCCCATCGGTCGCAGGGGCGCCCACCGTCGAGTTCGGCGGTGAGCGCCCCTGCGGCGTTTCCAGCACGATCGGTCTCAGGTGGGACTGAGCCAACGGGTCATCCGGTCGGCGAAAACCACCTCATAGGGAAGACCTCGCAGGTCATCCTCGGTCACATCCAGGCCGCGAGCCCGCGCCAGCTCGGCCAGCCATGACCAATCGTGTTCCTGCTCCATCGCGCACTCTTCGTCGTTGGGAAGCACGGCGCTCAAAACTTGCTGGGTGATGCTTTCCCGAGTCTCGACGAGCGGTACAACACCACCCGGGACACCGGTTGATCTGGCAGTGACACTGAACCCACGTTCCGCGTGCAGGAGCACGCGCCGACCGTCCTCCAGTATCGCGAACTCACTGACTAGGAAGCTCCGGGTGCTCGCGTCCTCGGGGTAGGCCCCTTGGAGATCGCAGCTGGCACCCAGGCCGACGACACGGCCGGGCTCGACCCGGGGAAGACCCCTGGGCGCACGGTAGGCGCCCGGCGCTGGGCGCCAACCGGCTTCCACGCTCAGCTCAGCAGGTCGCGGGTGGAATGCTCTGCTCGTACTGGAAGACGTTGAGGGGGTCGTACTTCCCCTTGATCTGGCGTAGCCGCTTGAAGTTGCGGCCCCAGTAGGCGGTTTCCCATTCCGCCGTCCCGATGTTCGGCACGTTGACGTAGGCGCCGTCCACGTACGGTCGCAGTGCCTGGCTGAACTCGGCGATCCAGGTCTGGGCGACCGGGGTGAGGGCGTCGCCGCTTTCCGGCTCGCCACGGGTGCCCCAGCCAACGCCGGGTTCGGAATAGAAGAGCGCGTCGCGATGCGGGAACGCCGAGCCGCCGGGGGGCTCGTGCCTTTGCGCTCCGGTGCCGAATGCCTGGGTGAAGAAGTTGCTCTCCTCCGTCGGGGCGATTTCTATGAACGAGCGGATCAGCTCGATCGCCTCGTACGGGAACGGTTCGTTGGAGAACTGCGAGAAGAACTTCCAGTTCGCGGGCTCGTCCTCGGTCGGAATCTGGAATCCGTTATAGATTTCGCCCCAGCCCCCGGTCTGCACCGTGACCTCGGGATTGCCGAACGAAAGAATCGGTGCCAGTAGCGCCTTCGCTTCTGCCTCCGACCCCTCCGCGAGAACCCCGAAGAGCAGGATCTGCGATTTGTGGATCTCGAGTTGGGTGCCGAGGCGGTTGTCGGCTAATGGTGCGCTGCGCTGCCACGTGTCGAAGATCCCGTGCAGGTCGCCGAGACCCTCCCAGGTCGCCTGAAGATAGGCGACGCTCCGCAGTGGCGTCACCTTGTAGGTGAGCGAGGTGACGATCCCGAAGTTCCCGTTTCCCGCACCGCGTAGCGCCCAGAGCAGGTCCGAGTGGTTCTTCAGGTCCACCTCGAGCACCTTCGCGCCGTCGACACCCCAGGGGATGACAATCTCCGCCCCGATCAGGCTGTCGCAGGCCATGCCGAGGTAGCGGGTGAGGAAGCCCAATCCGCCACCGAGGGTCGCGCCGGACAGACCCACGCTTCCCTCCGTACCGGTCGTTACCGCCAGGTCGTACTCGCCGAGCGCGGTCACCGCTTCCAACTGATTGAGACCGGCGCCGACTCTCGCGGTGTTGTTGTCCGTGTCGATGTGGGTCGACTTCAGCTCGCTGACGTCGATCACAATGCCGTTGTCCACGTTCGACCAGCCCTCGAGGCTGTGGCGGCCACTGCGCACCCGCAGCGCGACGTCGTTCTGCCGCGCCCACGTGAGTGCGTTCACCACATCCTGGGTTTCCTGCGCGAAGACGATGACCAGCGGATAGCGATCGAAGAGTTCGTCCCAGCCGAGGCGCGCATCCGCATAACCGGGGTCCTGGGGACGAACTATGCGGCCGGTTAGCGTCGCCGGCGGGCACTTCTCGCCGTAGGCCAAATCCGAGCCGTCTGCCGCAAAGGCTGCGGTGCCGCTGGTGATAATGCCCGGGAAAACGACCGCCCCTGTGCCAACGGCCGCTGTCGCCTGGAGCAGTTTGCGACGAGAAAGGTCGTGCATGGTCCGTATCCTCTCGATCGGGTTACGTCAGTATTCGACCGAGAGGACTCTTGTCCGTCACCCGGCGCGCAAGCCCACGGTAATACCGGAGACTTCCTCGGAGATCCGAGAACTTGTCTCGGAACCCGGTCGGGTGACGCTCGCCTGCCTTTTGTAGGGCAGACCAGACGTTGGCATCGGCAGCCTGCTAATGAGGTTGAAAGAATCACCCGTTTAGGGTCGGCCTTTCGGTAGAGCCGCACCACACGCTGGCGCAGTACGTTCCCGAACTGCCAGGGGAGCTTCAGGTGTGGCTGGCCGACCGACCGGTGATGGCCCGGGCGGGCGCCCGCGAAGGCGACCTGCCCGGGCACTCAACATCTCTTACGACAGGCGGTCGAGGATGCCCTGCAGTTGCTTCACCTCAACGGCCTGTGACTTTTCGATTTGGCCCGCCATTTCCTTGGCCTGTGGGCTGGCGCCGCTGGCCTGTTCGGTCTTGG
Organism: Micromonospora pisi; assembly: GCF_003633685.1. NCBI lineage: Bacteria > Bacillati > Actinomycetota > Actinomycetes > Micromonosporales > Micromonosporaceae > Micromonospora > Micromonospora pisi. Next base: position 6,816,058 of record NZ_RBKT01000001.1, read on the forward strand.
CCATGGTGATCGCGCCGTTATGGTGGGCGATCATCATCTCCGCGAACTTGCGGTCGAAGTCGGTGCCCGTGGCGCTTGTCAGCATGGTTATGTCCTGCTCGGACATCATGCCGGGCATACCGCTGCCGTGTGCGTCATGCCCGCCCGACGCGCCGGGTGCGGCCGTCGGTCGACCCCACGCGGTCAGCCATCCGGTCATGGTGCTGATCTCCGGGGCCTGCGCGGTCTTGATCTGGGCGGCGAGTGACTTCAGTTCCGGATCCTTGGCCCGGGTGGTGGCCTGGTCGGCCATCTCCACCGCCTGCTGGTGATGCGGGATCATCATTTGCGCGAACATGACGTCCGAGTCGTTGAAGTCACTTGTGGCGGATGACGAGGCGGCGGTGGTTGGGGCCTTGCTCGCCCCGTGGTCCATAGTGGGCATACCGCCGTCGTCGCCGCAGCCGGCAGCCAGGATCAACGCGGCGAGGGCAGCCACCCCGCCGAACATGGAGCGACGCAGGATAATAGTGCGATTCATCGTTTGTGTGCCTTCCGTACGGTGACTGGATCTAGGAGCTATCGCCCATATCCGGACGTGGTGAAGCGCGTCCGGAGGTGGCTCCTATGTCCGCGACACCGAAAGGTCAGCGATTCGCAAGCCGACGCGCAGTCGTGGAGGCGCTCGGCTGGGCGACGTGATGTAAACCACGTCGCTACCTATGAGACTTGGTGACCAGATGGCACGTAGCGCCGCCGCGACGAGGACCGCCATGCCCAGCGCTGTGAGGATGGCCAGGCAGACCGAGAGCGGATCCCCATGCGGTACGCCTGATCCGCCACCGTCCCCTGCGCGGACCCACCCGACCCTGACAGTCGCCGTATCCATGGGCGCCACGGTGAACCCATCGAGGGCAGTCATGCGATCGCCGACGGCATGCGATGTGGGTGCCATCGACATATTCCGGCCCGCGCTCGCGTGCCGTTCGCCGGAGACGTGACCGAGGGTGTGCATGCTGGCGACACCGAAGGCGACCGCGACGAGTAACAGCAGCCGCAGAAGCGGCCTGGCGCCTGCCATGATCACCCCCCTCTGCGGTGTACCCACAGTAACTAAGCCCCGGACCTCAACACCGAAGGCACCAGGGCACACGTGGAACGCGGCCCGGGCAACCGCACCGTCCGACTGCAAAGACGAGGCACTGGCGGAAGGCCGGCGAAGGTCACCGAAGGGCTGATGACTCCGCCGTACGGTAGCCGCCGTGCCACCAGTCCAGGATCAGCGCGGGGTACTTGTCCGGGCGCGCCTCCCAGGTGAAGTGCCCCAGCGTCGATCATTTCAAGCTTGCTGGTTGTCAGGCTGACCATAACAACGGTCCCGGCACGCCGGCCGGCGTTCGGTCGGTGCCGAAGCGGAGGCCGAACCTGCGGGGCGTGCGGGTGCGATGCGACGGAAGCGTCACTTCTGCCCGCACCGACGGGTGCCACCGTGCGGTGCCCGTACGCCCGATCTGCTCAGTCGCAGTCGTCATTGTCGTCGTCCCCGACGACGTACGGCACAACCACCGGCCCGCCGTCGCGGTGCCCGGTCCGAGAGCCCACCGACCCGTTCCCGGGCATCTTCTGCACCGGTTGCCCGGCAGGCTCTCCGACCTGCCCGGCGGGCTGTGCCGGAAGTACGACGGGGGCCTTCGGTGCGGTCCGGTTGCTGTTCGTCCCGCCGCCGGTCGACTTCGATCCGCTGGACCCGCCGGTCGACCGACCACCGCTGGATCCGCCGGGCGCCGCGCACGCCTCGTCTCCGTTGCAGGCGACCAGGGCGGCTGACGCGGTCACCGCTACGGCGATCATCGCTAGGGCGCGGTACCTCATGCACTCATCCCCACTCGGTTCAAGGTCCACCCGACGTACGCGGTGACGGTAACGTGGCCGCGCCACCGCGCGTCGTAACAGATCTCGACAGTCCGAAAGGGACGGACCAAAAGGCCGTGCCGCCGTCGGTCAGGGCAGGGCGAGCCGGAACCAGGCCATCAGGAGTTCGAGCACGCGGCGTCGGCCAGCGAACATGCTCAGATCGTCCCGGCTGTCGTAGTGCTGGCTCCGGTCGGTGTCACGTCGGGCCAGCGCACCGATCATCCCGGGAGCGAGCCAGAAGTACTTCGCGGCGGCGCAGAGCGCGACCGCCCGACGTACCACCTCTGCGTCCACCGCCGGGGCGAGTCCGCGCTGGTAGCCGGCGAGGACCGCGCTCACGACCTCGTCGAGCAGGTCGACGCCGACCAACCCGTCGAAGAAGGTGTCGAGGATCAGGTTGGCCGCGTCCTCGCCGATCGGGCCCGGCCCGACGAAACTCCAGTCGAAGAGCACCGGCCCGTCGGCGGCGACGATCAGGTTCATCGGCCACACGTCGTGGTGACTCAGGGTCCGGGGCAGCTCGTCGGTGGCGGCGAGGACGTCGTGCCGCCGCTCCCAGAGCAGGCGCAGCCCGTCGCGCAGCTCGGCCGGCCAGCTCCGTACCGCGACGGGGTGGTCCCAGCGCTGCGGCTCGGGCACCGGACGGGAAAGGGTGTACGCCCGCAGCCAGTCCCGCGCCAGCCAGCCCTGCCCGGGACTGCGCCCCAGCCACGCGGCGTGCGCGACGCCGAGCCGGTGGCCGAGGTCGCCCAGTTGTTCCGGCGAGCACTCCATGCCGGGGCGACCCGCGACGTCCTCCAACCAGAGTGCCACCGAGCCGTCGCCCCGCTCGACCGTGTCGAGCAGCACCGGCGCCCGGACCCCGGCCGGGGCGTACGCGGTCGCGGCCAGACCGCTGCGGTAGGCGAGCGGTTCACGGCGCCAGTAGTTCCAGTGGCCCGGGTCGTCGCTGGTCGCCCAGTGTGGCGGGTGGTTGCCCGGCGGCCGGGGCGGCGCGGCGATCTTGAGGATCGCCGTACCGGTGTCACGTCGGACCCGCCAGATGCCCCCGGTCGCGGCGTTGAACGGGTTGTGGCCCAGTGGCTCCACCGACCAGCCGGGCCGGATCAGGTCCTCGATCGGTTCCGACACCCGACCATCCTAGGTTCGTCCCGGGTGCACCGGTCCGTCGTCGACCTGACCCATCAGCGGATCAAACGTCGGCCGCACCTTGTGGAGGGGCGACGCCATCGTAGGCACCGGTGACGGTCCTGAGGAGCTCGACATTGCTCGGGTAGGTCGCCGAGAGGAGTTCGCGTATTGCGGGTTCACGGTCATAGTCGTCGGCCAGACGTAAGCCGAGGACGACGTTGGCCATCATGCCGGCGGCGAGGATCTGACTGGCTTGTTCAGGTGCGAGATGACCGTGGTCGACGAGCACCCGGTAGACGCGGAGGAAGCCGTCTCTGGCGAGTGGCCCGATCTCCGGATCGGTGCCGGCGGTGAAGGCGTGCGCGAGGCAGAGTTGCAGTCCCTGCTCCTTGAACAGTTGAAGGTAGGCGACACCGATACGCGGTGCGAGTTCGCCAGGTGCGTCGTCGTCGATCGTCTGCTCGAACACCTCGACCACCCTGTCGAGCGCGTGCTCGATCGCGGCTCGGACGAGGGCATCTTTGCTGCCGAACAGGGACACCACGTAGGGCTGGCTCACGGCGGCCTCGCGGGCGATGTCTGCCGTGGTGGTTGCGACGAAGCCCTTGCTGCCGAAGATCCGGATCGCCGCAGCGAGCACGGAAGCGCGTCGCTGGGACGAGGAGATTCGTTTCTGGCCCATGGTTGACATGTTATCAATCAATCAATAACGTCGTCGAGGAACGTGCGGTGTCGCGTCGCGGGACGCCTGCGGTGCAGTTCGCCGATGGGCGTGGCGCTGTGCCGACCGGCACGATGAGAGGACCGGGGATGGACGTACTGATGTTCGCCACCGTCGCAGTGCTGGGGTTCACGGCGTGCGCCGAGTTTGGTTCCTATGCTTTTGTGCATCCGGTGGTCAAGCGTCTGGCGCCGCGTGACCACATCCTGGTCGAACAGGGTCTGCTGCGTACCTTCGGCATCGTGATGCCGGTGCTGATGACGGCTTCGCTTGTGCTGGCTATCAGCTACGCGGCCCGCCCTGACGGGGCGGGGTTGCCCGAGGTGTTGCGTTGGGTTGCGGCCGCGACCTGGGCCACGGGCATCGTCACGACCGTGGTCGTGAACGTGCCGATCAACCTGTCCACACTCCGCTGGAACAAGGATTTCCCTCCGGAACGCTGGCAAGAGCGCCGTAACCGCTGGGAGTGGTTTCAGGGATACCGTTCGTGGGCCTATCTCACGGCCTTCCTGCTCGTCGCTCTCTCGGTCGCCACGGTCGGCTGAGAAAGTGGTGGGTTACCCCGTTGACTACGTGAAGTGAGTCGACGGGATCCGTTGCGGCGTGGGGGATAACGGTCTGTCGTGGTGTGAAGAGCCGCGCCCTGACCGCGTGTTTGTGGACAAGGTGCCGTGGCGTTGCCTGGTCGGGCGACCTGTCACGCCAGAGCGACCCACTCGTGCGCCACGTCGTTCGCCGTACCGGTGGCGGGGAAGCCGCCCGCCGACAGCCATGACCATCGTCCTTCCGCGACCTCCACCACGCCGCACTGTCCGAGCCAGCGCCGCGCGGCCTTCATACCTCCGTTCTCCATCGGACCAGTATCGACGGGTCGCCAGGCGGCTGACGGGAAAGGGTGTACGCCCGCAGCCAGTCCCGCGTCAGCCACTCCCGCCCGGGGCACGTGTTCAAAGAACCGTTTTGGTCGAGTTTGCGGCCTAACCTGACGTGATGGGATTCAGGGGCGCCGGCGGTGCGGTCGTAAGGACGCTCACGGTCGAACTGCGGCGGAGCGCGGCACCGGCCGCAGCCGTGGCCCTGTGCGTCGCCGGGGTGTGGCTGTTGGCCGCGCACCCGGACGAGTGGGGCGGGCGCTGGGCCGGCCTCGCTAACTACCTGCGGATATCGCTCCTGGTCCTCTGCCCGCTGATGGTGGCGGGTAGCGCCTGGCAGGCCGGCCGGGAGCGGCGATGCGGGATGGACGAAATGCTCGGCTCGGTGCCCCGGCCGACCTGGCAGCCGCTGCTGGTCGCCTGGACGGCGGTCTCGCTCGCCGGCACTGCCGGCCTGCTGGTTCCGTTCGCGGTGGCGGCGGTGCTGGTGGGACGGGTCGCCACGTACGGCGGCGGCGCCTGGTGGTGGACCCTGGTCGGGGGAGTCCTCGCGCTCTGGACGGCCAGCGCGCTCGGGGTGCTCCTCGGCCGGCGGGTCCGGTCACGGGTGATCGCGCCGATCGCCGGCCTCGCCACCTACGTGGGGCTCGCCATCCCCGGCTACCTGGAACAGAGCGGGCCGAACTGGTTGTCCCCGGCCTACAGCGGCTGGTCCGTGTACCGGCTGGTGCCCGAACCCACCCAGCTCTGGCAGGGAGTCTGGCTGCTGGCGTTGACCGCCACCCTGCTCGCCCTCGCGGCTGGGCTGCGCGCGGCGGCGTCGCTCGCCGGTCTGCTCGCGATCGTCGCGGCGGCGACGATCGTCACCGGCGCCGGTCCGCGCCTGCGGGACCTCCGCGAGGACCCGGAGGCGTTACGATCGGTCTGCACCACCGCCGGACCGTCGGTCTGTCTGGCCCGGATCAACGCGTTCCTGCTGGAGGACGTGGCGACGGCGATCCAGCCGCTGATGCGGCGGATCGAGGGGATCCCGGGTGCCCCGGTCCGGGTGGCGGACTACGCGTTGAAGCCCCCGGATCAGTCGTACGACCCGGCCGAAGGCACCCTCTGGCTGAGCCTCGACTTCCAGTCGAACGCCCTCGGCGGCCTGTCCGACGTGGAAGCGCTCCGCATCGAGGCCCGCCAGGTGGTCTATCCGAGTTGCAACGTGCGCGACGAGGAGGCGTACGAGACCCGTGAGCTCGCCCGCGCGTGGCTGTTCGAGGAACCACCGGAGTCCGACGTACCGATCGATCGGCTGCGGGCGCTGCCGGCCGACCGGCAGCGGGCCTGGTTCACCGCCTACCTCGCTGCTTCCCGGGATTGTGACGGGGCCCGCCTGGTCCGACTGCGGCACGGGTGGTGAGGCCGCCCGGCGACCCACACCGGGTCCGGCGACCGGCGTTCGGGCTGGTGCGGACGGAGCATGGTCGAGACAATGGGTCATGAGGTTCGTCGGGCCGGAGGAAACCGGCTGGGTGGAGGCGTTGCGCGAGGTCGCCGAGGGGCAACGGGCCGAACTTGATCTCGAACTGCCCGGTTGGCCGGTCTACGGGCTGGCCGACTCGGTGGAGTCGGGCTGGCTCGCCGGGTGGTCGCGGCAGGACGGCATGGTGGTGACGGTCCAGATCGGGTACGGGCTGCGGACCGACGAGTCCTGGCTGTTGGTGGAGACCCAGTCGCGTACGGACACGACGGTGCAGCCGCTCGACTGGGTGCTCGCGTCGGTCTTCGCCCAGTCCGGCGAGGACTACCCGGTGCCCGGGGTGCTGCCCCCGGCTCGTGACGGCCTGCCCGACGCGCCCCGCGCCGAGCCGGTCGACGTCACCGCGGACACCGTGACGGCGTCCGCGCTGGTCCAGCGGGTGCAGGGGTACGTCGCCTGGCGTCTCGTACGCGACGACGTGGTGGTCACGGTGGTCGGGCGGGGAGTGACGACCCTGCCGGGGCTGGTCCGCCTCACCGACCTGGGCTCGTACGCGGCCCGCCGGGGCGAGTGCCTTGCCGCACTGCACACCGGCCGCTGCTCGGAGCCGTCCCCGCTGACCGGCCCGGACGAGACACAGCCGCTCTGGGCCCACCACGGCCTGCTCACGATGACGATCGCCAGCCACACCGAACACGCGGCGAAGCTGGCGATGAACCGCCCGCATCCGCCGCTGGTCGCCGACTGGGGGGCGCGCTGGGAGGCGGCGATCCGCCGGCAGCGGCAGTTACGGGAGCAGGGCATGGCCGACGCCCGGCAGGCGGTGACGGCGATGGTGGCGCAGGTCGGCGACCTACAGGACGGTGCTGCCTGGTGGAAGCGGGACGAGCTGCGGCGACGCGCGCTCAACGAGATCGTCTGGGTGACCGCCACCGGGGAGTGGAACGTGCCGAGCGCCGAGGCGCAACGGGCCTGGGCGGACGATCGTCGTACCGGTCTGGACGCCTGGCAGCGCTGGGCGGACGGTCACCGCAGCGGCTGACCGCTGGGTTGATCCGCTGGTCCGTGCCGGCCCGCTCGGGTCACTCCTCCTCATCCTCCTCATCCTCCTCGTCCTCGTCGCCCTCATCCCTGTCGCCGTCGCCCTTCGGCCCCGGTTTCCGCGGGGGCGAGTCGACGGTGCGGTCCGGGCCGGCCCGGGGCGCCCCCTTCGCCGGTGGTGCCTCCGGCTGCTTCCCCTTGGCCGGGGGCGCCTTGGGTGGGGCCCCTTCGCCCGGGCGGCCGACCGGCTGCTTCGAGGTGACGCCCGAGGTCGCGGCGCCGGCAGCGGGTGGGCTGGTGCCGGCGATCCCCGATACCTGTGCCGCGCAGGCCGCGTCGCCGAGCCGGAACTGGACCGGAAGCGGGTTGGTGCCGGTGTACGTCCCGGTGAGCCGGACCGTGGCGGCGGAGCCTGGGGTGAGTTCGCCGGCATCGGCCGGGTGCAGCACCACGCCGCGATCCCGTTGCTGCCACTGTGCCGCCCCGGCCCCGGTAACGGTCTGCTCGGCGGGGAAGTCGAAGGTCAGCACCCAGTCACGTACCGGCTGGTCACCGGTGTTCCGTACGGTCACCTCGGCTTCGAAGGCGCGACCGGTGTCGGTGCGCAGCGCGTACCCGATCTGGCACGGGGCCGGTTGGGTCGCGGCCTCGGCGCGCAGCGGTACGTCCGCCCGGGGGCCCGGGGTCAGCGAGTTGGCCGCCCACGCCAGTCCTGACACGGCGAGCAGGCCGAGGCCGAGCGCGGCGGGGCCGATCCGACGACCGGTGGCCCGCTGGCCGGGTCGGCGGGCCGTGCTGGCCGGGCGGCTGCGCCAGGGTGGTCGGTGGCCGGTGACGGGTCGGCGCAGCGGCAGGGCGTCGGTGCCGGCGGCCCACGGCAGGATGGTGGTGCCGGCGTTGGCGAGTGCTATCGGCGAGCCGGCGCCGGCCGGCGCGGGGGAGACCGGCAGGACCGCCGAGGTCCCGGCGGCCTCGGCCAGGGTACGGGCCACCTCGGCGCTGTCCGGTCGTTCGCCGGGGGTCTTGGCGAGGCAGCGGGCGCAGAGGTCGACGACCTCGTCGGGGAGGCCGTCGACCGGTGGCAGGGGTGCCGGTTCCTGGTAGAGGTGCGCCCGGAGCACCCCGGTGGCGCTGCTCTCCGGCCACGGAAGGTGGCCGGTGAGCGTGCGGTAGAGCAGCAGACCGAGCGCGTAGACGTCGGCGGCGGGCGACACCTGGCCCCCGTCGAGCCGTTCGGGCGCGCAGTAGGCCGGCGTACCGAGCAGCCGGCCGTCGGGTCCGGTGTCGTTCTCGCCGCTCAGGGCGGAGATGCCGAAGTCGACCACCTTGACACCCGCGTCGGTCAACATGACGTTTCCCGGTGTCACGTCCCGGTGCACGATGCCCCGGGCGTGCGCGGCGGCGAGCGCGGCCGCGGCCTCGGCGATCGCGGCGACGGCCGGACGCCAGGGCAGCCGGTGCTCGCGGGCGAGGCGGGCCGCCAACGACTCGCCGTCGACGAGTTCCATCACCACGTACGGAACGGTGAGCCCGTCGGTGACCGACTCGCCGTAGTCGTAGACGCCGGTGATGTGCGGGTGGACGAGACGGGCCACCGCCTGTGCCTCGACCCGGATCTGACGTCGGAACGCACGATCGTCGGCGAGCCGGGAGGCGAGCACCTTCACCGCCACCTGCCGGCCCAGCACCTCGTCGTAACCGCGCCAGACCACCGACATGCCACCGGCACCGAGTCGCTCGACCAGCCGGTAACGGCCGCCGAGCAACTCCGTGCCGTGAACTCCTGCCCCACCCATGAGCGACTTCTGTGCCCCGGGGTGGGGGAATCCACACCTGTTCCGCCGAATTGACCAGAACGTGTGCGCGGGCTGGTCAGTCGACGGGTTCGAGGATGACGACCGGGATCTGCCGGCTCGTCTTGGTCTGGTACGTCGCGTACGGCGGAAAGATCTCGACCATCCGTTGCCAGAGTTCGGGCTTCTCCTCGGGCGTGGCGGTACGCGCCCGAGCGACAAGCGTCTTCCCGTCCACCTCGACCCGGACCTCCGGGTCGGCGGTGAGGTTCAGGTACCAGGCGGGATGTTTCGGCGCTCCGCCCTGTGACGCGACCAGCAGGTAGTTGTCGCCGTCCCGTCCGTAGATCAACGCGGTCCGGTGCAGCTTGCCCGACTTCCGGCCCCGGACAGTGATCAGTAACGTCGGGTAGCCCCGCCAGGTCCGGCCCCGCTCGCCGTTGCTCTCCACGTACTCGCGGATGTGGTCGGCGACCCAACCGGTGGGGCTGTCCTGGACTTCCTCGGTCCCTGGTGCGGTCATCTTGTCGTCTCCTCCGCCATCGGGTCAGTCATCATCGGGTCAGTCGTTATCGGGTCAGTCGTTGAGGACTTCGGCCAGCCGGTCCCGGAACCGCCGCTCGGCGTCGCTGACCGCCTCGCCGCCGATGCCGAGGATGCCGCCGCTGGGCGCCGCCGACACCACCTGGTCGGCGATCTCGACCAGCCAGTGCTCGTACGCGCCGACCTCGCCCTCGTGCATCCGGTCCGCGAGCAGGGCGGCGGCCGTCTTGGCCCGCTGCAGCACGTCGGCGATCATCGCCTGCGGGTCGTCCGGCTCGATCACCGGCAGTTCCTCGCCGGTCTCCGGGTCGCCGGTCCGGGCGATCGCCTCTCCGGCGACCGCGGCGACGAGCGGGCTGGCCGACTCCCGGCCGGCGGAGATCGCGTCCAGGCCGGCGGCGTTCTCGGTCCGGGTGCGCCGGGTGCCGTTCGACTCGGCGGCGCTCGCCGCGGTCAACACTGCCTGCGGCAGGCCGACGAGCAGACCCCATTCGTCGTCGGAAAACCCGAACTCGCTGAATACCGGCTGGTCTGTCACGACAAGCCCCTTTCGCGTACCGGACGGATACAGATCAGCTGACAGGTTAGAACAGGTCCGGCCATCCGGCCCGCAAAGCGCGTCCGCCCCGCCCGCCGCCCTGTTCAGCGGCCACCTCGGCCGAACATCGAGCGGATCGCCGCGATCAGCAGGAGTGTGCCCAGGACCGCGCCGAGCAGCCGTACGCCGGGCACGTCGTACCAGCTGGTGTCCTCGGCGGCGAGCGGAATCTGACCCATCCGCACATTGTCGTACGGCCGGCGGAAGGGCGCATCCCGCTAATAGAAAGGTTTATTGACTATTTCCGGGGCCGGTGTGACCATGGCAGCACGCGCCGCGACCGGACCGGCGCGTTCACTGTGGACAACACGGGGGTACGCAGCCTGATGAGCACTCCGACGGGCAGCCTGTCGATTCTGGCCTCGGCCGTACTCCAGCCGGGTTTCGAAGGCAGCGACGCCCCGCCGGACTGGGTACGCCGCTGGCTCGGCGAAGGGCTCGGCGGCGTCGCACTCTTCGCCCGCAACGTACGCGACACCGCGCAGGTCTCGGCGCTCACCGCCGCACTGCGCGCGGAGCGGCCGGACGTGCTGGTGGCGATCGACGAGGAGGCCGGCGACGTCACCCGCTTCGAGTCGCGTACCGGCAGCTCCCGCCCCGGCAACCTGGCCCTCGGCGCGATCGACGACCCCGAACTCACCGAGCGGGTGGCCCGGGACCTCGGCGCCGAACTGGCCGCCGCCGGAATCACCCTCAACTACGCGCCGGTCGCCGACGTCAACTCCAACCCGGACAACCCGGTGATCGGCGTACGCGCCTTCGGTGCCGACTCCGCCCTGGTGGCCCGCCAGACCGCCGCCTGGGTACGCGGACTCCAGGCCGCCGGAGTCGCCGCCTGCGCCAAGCACTTCCCGGGACACGGCGACACCAGCGTCGACTCGCACATCGACGTACCCCGGATCGACTCGACCCGGGACCAGCTCGAACTGGCCGAACTGCCGCCGTTCCGGGCCGCGATCGACGCCGGGGTCCAAGCGATCATGACCGGGCACCTGCTGGTGCCGGCGATCGACGACGAGTGGCCGGCGACCCTGAGCCGTCGGGTCCTCAACGGCCTGCTCCGGGAGGAACTCGGCTTCCAGGGTGTCGTGATCACCGACGGGATCGAGATGCGCGCGGTCGCCGACCGGTACGGGCTCGAAGCGGTGGCCGTACGGGCCCTGGCCAGCGGGGTCGACGCGATCTGTGTCGGCGGCGACCACGCCGACGAGGAGACCGCGCGCCGGCTCCGGGACGCCGTCGTGGCCGCGGTCGTCTCCGGTGAGCTGCCCGAGGAGCGGCTGGTCGAGGCCGCCAAGCGGGTGGGTCAGCTCGCGGCCTGGACCACCGCCGCCCGGGCCGAGCAGGACCCCTGGCCGGGCTCCGGACCGCAGGGGTCGCCGATCGGACTGGCCGCCGCCCGCCAGGCGATCCGGCTGACCGCCGAGCCGGACGCCGTCCCGCTGCCGTTGGACAGCGCCGCCCACGTGGTGGAGTTCGCCCCGCCGCGCAACATCGCCATCGGCGCGGAGACCCCGTGGGGACTGGCCGAACCGCTCGCCGCCCTGCTACCGGGCACCACCTCGATCCGGCTGACCGCCGATGACCTGCCGACGGGCGACCGGCTGCCGCCGTCGCTGCTCGCCCCGGCGGTGGGTCGGCCGCTCGTACTGGTGGTCCGTGACCTGCACCGGCACGACTGGATGGCCGGCACCGTGAGCCGGGTGCTGGCGGTACGTCCGGACGCCGTGGTGGTGGAACTCGGCGTACCGGAGCGGGTGACCGGGCGACTCCACCTGGCCACCTTCGGTGCGACCAGGGCCGGTGCCCGCGCCGCCGCGGAGCTGCTCGCCGGTCGTTCCTGAAGGGACGGACACCCATCACCGCTCCGCCGTCCGGGAGCGCAGGTGTGTCCACTCCGATCGGCGACCCTCCATAACGGAATGGGTCCAGTCTTCACGAAGGGTGCCCCCATCTTCACGTCGAGTCGCGGTATCCTCCGTCCGGTGACCCCCCGCTGGCAGCGGGCCGCGCTGATGCCGTCCTGGATCCGCTGGCTTCCCTGCTCCTTTGTCTACCTGACCGTCGTCCCCCAGTCGGTGCCGTTCCGCCGCTCAGCCTGGAACGACCTCGTGCCCTGGGACGACGCGCTCTGGTGCGATCCCGGCGACGTGGAGGACTGGGTGACCCGCTCCCGGCACCGCCACCCCCGTCGGGAAGCCGCCCACGCCGAGTTGCACGCCCGTGAGCACTACGACTGGATGGTCGAGGTACGCGGCGCCCGGATCGAACTCTTCGCCGAGATGTGCCGCCGTCGAGACCTGCCGGTGCCGCACACCGTCGGCGAACTACTGCCCTGCCTGACCGGGTTCGGCCTGTTCGAGTTGGACCACGACAGCGACGCCGACGACCCGTGGATCCGCCCACGGCTCGAACGGGATCCGCTGGACGTACTCCCGCTCTCCTTCGAGGAACGTGAACTCGAGGCGCGCGCGCAGCGCGACGACCGGGCGGTGCTACTCGCCATCGCGGTCCGTCAGCTCGCGCAGCGTACCCGGCGGCGCTGGCGGCGCCGGATAGTCAGCACCAGCGTCACCGGCCTGGCCGAACAGGCGGGACTGTCGGTGGAGCAGACCCGCCAGGCCCTCGGCGACCTCGGCGAGATCGCCGACCTCGGTCTGGACTGGCGCGACCGGGACGAGCGGGTACGCCTCACCGTGCGCTGGCCGGACTTCCGGCTGCGGTTCCCCTTCACCGAACTACCCGCCCCGGAACACGCGGTCTGACAGCTCCGTGGTCTCGGCTCAGCCGCGCGAGCCCAGCCGCTCCAGCTCGTGCAGCAGCCGGTCCACCTCGTCGACCGTGTTGTAGTGGTAGACGCTGGCCCGGACCGCGCCACCGGACTCGCGCAGCCCCATCGCCTGGAAGTATTCGTACGCGTAGTAGTCACCGGCGGAAACGCAGATGCCCAGCGTGCCGAGTGCCGCCGCCGTCTCGCCCGGCGTCTGGCCCGCGACCCGGAAGGAGACCGTCGGCCAGCGGTGCCGGGGCGAACCGTAGACGGTCACCGAGTCCAGCGTGGCCAGCCCGGTCAGTAGCCGGTCGAAGACCGACTCCTCGTACGTCCGCACCGCGTTCAGGCTGGTCCGCAACCGCGACCGGCGGTCGCCGGCATCGGCGTCCGGCAGGCCGGCCAGGCGACCCAGGTCCGCCAGGTGGTCGACCGCGGCCCGGACCCCGGCGAGCATCGCGAAGCTCGGCGTGCCCGCCTCGAACCGGTCCGGCACCCCGTCCGGCGACGGGATCAACTTCGCCGGACGCAGCGGCTCCCAGACCTCCGGTGCCGCGACGACCGAGGCCAGGTGCGGGCCGGACCACTTGTAGGCGCTGGTCACGAAGAAGTCGGCACCGAGTTCGGCCAGGTCGGTCGGGGCATGCGGGGCGGCGTGCACCCCGTCGACGTAGACGAGGGCGCCGGCCGCGTGCGCCAGCTTGGCGATCGCCGGTACGTCCGGGATCGTGCCGAGCGCGTTGCTGCCCCCGGTCACCGCGACCAGCCGGGTCCGCTCGGTGACCAGGTCCACGTACTGGTCGGTCGGAAGTTCACCGCTGGCCGGGTCGAACCGCGCCCAACGTACGGTCGCGCCGGCCGCCTCGGCCGACTGCACCCACGGGCGCACGTTCGCGTCGTGGTCGAGCTGGGAGAGGACCACCTCGTCGCCGGGCCGCCAGGTCCGCGCCACTGCCCGCGCCACGGTGTACGTCAACGCGGTCGCGCTCGGTCCGAAGACCACGCCCTCGGGCACCCCGCCGACCAGGTCGGCGATGGCAGCCCGCGCCTGGGCGACCAGTTGGTACGCCCGTTGCCCCGCTACGTTGGCGGTGCTCCGGTTCGCCACCGCGCTCCGCATCGTCTCCGCCACCGCGTCGGCGACCCCGGCCGCGACCTGGCTACCCCCGGCCGCGTCGAAGTGCAGGAAGCCCTCGGCGAGAGCGGGGTAGGCGGCCCGGACCCGGGCGATGTCGTACGGCATGTCCGGGACGATAACCGGTCCGGGACCAGCACGGGGAATGAGGTTGGTCGCATTGCTCTCGTACCCTTGGTGGGGTGAATATCCCCCGCAGGTATCCCAGAATGACGAATGTCCGACGCATCGCCGGTCTCGCCGCCGGTCTCGCACTCGGTGCCGCGCTGCTCGCCGGCTGTAGTTCCGATGGCGCCGACACCGACTGTGGGATCGACCAGTGCACGGTCACCTTCAAGCAGGGGGTCGAGGCCAACGCCTCGATCTTCGGCGTGAACGCCAGGCTGGTCAAGGCCGAGGGCGAACAGGTGACCATCGAGGTCGCCGGGGAACAGCTCACCCTCACCACGGGTCAGCAGGCCACCGAGGTCGGTGGGATGGCGGTGACCCTGCAGAGCGTCACCGACACCGAGGTCGTGGTACGGATCGGCCGCTGATCCGACCCGGTACGTCCGCTCAGGCGTGCGGTGGCGGTCGGGGTCACCCCGGCTGCCACCGGCCAGGGCCTGCGTGGACCGGGCCGCAACGGCCGGGCAGGGGTTTGGAAATCATGCCGGCCGGTCAATGACACGTCCATGTCGATGACCCGCGGTGTCGAAGCCACCGCCTCCCGAGCCGCGTCCCGAGCCGCGAACAGCCCCGCCCTGGCCGCCCTGGCCCGGGCCGGATTCGTCGGCTACGGAATCGTCCACCTTCTCTTCGCCTGGCTGGCGCTCCAGATCGCCTTCGGTACGGCCGCCGACGACGGTGACCAGTCCGGTGCCCTGCGTACCCTGGCCGAACAGCCTCTGGGCGGGTTCCTGGTGATCGCGATCGGGATCGGCCTGCTGGCGATGGCGGTCTGGCAGGCGTTCGAGGCCGCCATCGGGCACACCGGGGACCAGGGCCGCGAGCGGATCTTCGAACGGCTCGCCTCCGCCGGCCGTACTCTCGTCTACCTCTACTTCGCGTGGACCGCGTACCAGGTCTTCAGCCACGCCAACTCCTCCAGCGCGGACAAGCAACAGGCGCTCACCGAGGAGCTGATGGCCTCGTCGGGTGGCCGCTGGCTGGTCGGCGTGGCCGGGCTCGCGCTCGCCGCCCTCGGCGTCGGCCTGGTGGTCTACGGGGTGAAGAAGCGCTTCGAGAAGCACCTGATGACCGGCCAGATGAGCCCGAAGACCCGGATCCTGAGCCGCCGACTGGGTGTCGCCGGCTACAGCGCCAAGGGCGTCGCGTACGGCATCGCCGGCCTGCTGGTCCTGACTGCCGCCGTGACGTACGACCCGGACCGGGCCCGGGGGCTGGACGCCGCGCTGCACACGCTGCGCGAGCAGTCGTACGGCACCCTGTTGCTCTCCCTGGTCGCGCTCGGCATCGCCGCGTTCGGTGCGTTCTGTTTCGTGCAGGCCCGGTACCGCAACGTTTAAGCCGGATAGAACTGGCTATTTTGCGCAATCTCGCTATCTACCGCATGTGACCTTGGGACCCGTACCACCTGACCGGTGTTTCCCCGTGGGTCGGCGCCTGATCGCCGGCCCGCGCGGAGCACCGGTCACCTGTACGCGGGACCCCGGTCCGGCCCAGGGGAGAAAGTTGTGCCGGAATACGCCGAGACGATCGCCACCGGACTGGGCGCCGCGGCGATCGCCCTCCTCGTGGCCGAGGTGCTCTACCGCGCCATGCACTGGCTGGGCCGGCGGTCACTGCTCCTGATCGAACTGGCCGAGCACGGCCACCGGCCCTTCCAGGTCGCCGGAACCATCTTCGCCGTGCAGGTCGGGCTCCGCCACAGCACCGGTTACGCCGAGGACGCCGAATGGCGGCATGCGCTGCTGCACGTGCTGGTCCTCGGCACGATCGCCGGCGCCGCCTGGCTGGTGGGTGCGGTACTGCTCGCCGCCGAGGACACCGCGCTGGCCCGGTTCCGGACCGACGTACCGGACAACCGGCAGGCCCGGCGGATCAAGACCCAGGTGGTGATGCTGCGCCGGGTCACCATCGCGGTGATCGTCGTACTCGCCCTCGGTGCCACGCTGATGACCTTTCCCAGCGTGCGCGGCGTCGGCGCCAGCGTGCTCGCCTCGGCCGGTGTGATCGGTGTGGTCGCGGCACTGGCCGCACAGACCGTGCTCGGCAACGTCTTCGCCGGCATCCAGCTCGCCTTCAGCGACGCGGTACGCCTCGACGACGTGGTGGTGGTCGAGGGGGAGTGGGGACGGATCGAGGAGCTGACCCTCAGCTACGTGGTGGTCCAGATCTGGGACGACCGGCGGCTGATCCTGCCGACCTCCTACTTCACCAGCAAGCCGTTCCAGAACTGGACCCGGACCAAGGCGGCGGTGCTCGGCACGGCGGAGTTCGACGTGGACTGGTCGGTACCGGTCCAGTTGATGCGCGAGGAACTGCGCCGGCTGGTCGAGGGTACGGAGCTCTGGGACGGGCGGGTCTGCGTACTCCAGGTCACCGACGCGGTGGGCGGTCTGGTCCGGGTACGGGCGCTGGTCAGCGCCGCCGACGCGCCGAGCCTCTGGGACCTGCGCTGTCTGGTCCGCGAGCACCTGGTCGCCTGGATCCGGGACCAGCGTCCGATCGCCCTGCCCCGTACCCGGGCCGAGGTTGGCGGCGCCAGCGGCGGGTTCGACTGGTTGGACGTGTCGACGACCGGTCGGGGCAGGTCGGCCTCCGCGGCCGAGGCACCGGACGACGCCCGCGTCTTCGGTGGTAGCGACGACGGCGACGCGCGCAGCAGCACGTTTGTCGGCCCCGACGAACCGGTCGACCCCGGCCCTCCCGCCGGCCACCTCAACGGTGCCGACCTCGGCCCCCGCAACGGTGACGCCGGCCCGCCCAAGGGTTAGGAAGGGCCCCTTCCTCTACCGAATGCGATAACAAGGGGCCCTTCCTTCACCCCTGGTCGGCGGTGGGGGGAAAAGTTTGTGGGCGGAGGATTGACCAGGGCCAGGTCGGGGCATACAGGTCGGGCACGCGGATAGGAGGACACCATGGCCGACCTGCGCGACGGCAAGGTAACCCGACCGGTGGCCGAGCAGTCGGTCGCCGAGTTGGTGCAGCGCGCGACCGAGCAGGTGTCGAGGCTGGTCCGCGACGAGCTGACGCTGGCCCGCGCCGAACTCACCCAGAAGGGCAAGCACGCCGGCATCGGCGTGGGCCTCTTCGGCGGTGGCGGGGCACTGGCCTTTTACGGGCTCGGGGCCCTGGTCGTCACGGCGATCCTGGCGCTGGACGTGGTCCTGCCGGCCTGGGCGGCGGCCCTTGTCATCGCCGGAGCGCTCTTCCTCGGCGCCGGGCTGCTCGCCCTGATCGGCAAGCGACAGGTCACCCGGGCGGTGCCGCCGGTCCCCACAGCGGCGGTCAAAAGCATGCGCGCCGATGTCGACACGGTTGCCGCAGCGGTGAAGGACAGGGGACAGCCATGACGATGAGTAATGGCAGTGGCGATCACGAAGCGTTGCGAGAGGATATCCGGCAGACCCGGGCGGAGTTGGCCGAGACGGTCCAGGCGCTTGCCGCCAAGGCGGATGTGAAGGCCCGTATCAAGGGTTCCGCCAGCCAGGTGACCGGCCGCCTGCGGGGGCAGGCCGCGCACGTCACGGGCGCGGTGCGGGCGCAGGCCGGGGAGCGGGTCGGCGAGGCCCGCTCGTCGGTGTCGGAGGTGAACCAGGCGGTCCGGCGTAGGCCGGTGCCGTGGGCTGCCGGCGTGCTCGCCGCGGCTGCGGTGGCGGCCGCGATCGTGGTCCTGGTGCTGCGGCAGAGGCAACGATGAGCAGGGGAATCGGCCGCGCCGCGTACCGTCCGGTCGGCATCCTGCTCGGCATGGGCGCGGGTGTGCTGGCCGGGGCGCTGTTCCGGCAGGTCTGGAAGGTGACGGCGGGCGACGGCGAGGCGCCGGACGCGACCGACGAGGAGCGCGGCTGGGTCGAGATCCTGGCCGCCGCGGCGTTGCAGGGGGCGATCTTCGCGGTGGTCCGCGCCGCCGTCGACCGGGGCGGTGCGATCGGCGTACGGCGGCTCACCGGATCCTGGCCGCAGTGACCGATACACCCCTTGCGACTGTCCGTTAGGTACAGCGCGGATCGCTCTCGGTATTGGCCCCCGATATGCCCGCCACCACTGGTAACCGTGGTGGTCGGACGCTGCCTGCCATCGATGGTTCGCCGAAGAAGTAGCGGCCGTTCAGGTCACATGTCGGAGAATTTCGTCGGGTAGGCTGTGCGAAGTTTTTGCGTACGTGGTTTGCTGTTCCCCGCTGTTAGAGACAGCGGGGTGTGAGAAGTCTCCCTTCGTGGGGGCCGCCTCAGGCGCCGCTGCTCGAAAACGGCCAACCGGCCGCACGGCGTGCTCGGCCGCCAGTTTAGAAGGAGATACACATGGCGCAGGGAACCGTGAAGTGGTTCAACGCAGACAAGGGCTTCGGCTTCATCACCGTCGACGGCGGGGGTGCTGACGTGTTCGTCCACTTCTCGGCGATCCAGTCCAGCGGCTACCGCACGCTGGAGGAGAACCAGCGGGTGGAGTTCGAGATCGCTCAGGGCCAGAAGGGCCCGCAGGCTGAGCAGGTCCGCCCCATCTGAATCAGTGACGGCCGGCCGCCGCCGGCCCAGTAATTGATCCATCACCGGATCGACGTCGAGCCCCGCGGCCAGCGATGGTCGCGGGGCTCGATGCGTCAGTGGGTCACCAACGGTCGTGCACCTGGGGCCGGATCAGATCGTCGTAGACCGCGTTCACACCGGCCAGCGTCTCCGCCGGCAGCGGTGCCAGATCGTTCGCCGCGACGTTGCCGAGAGCCTGCGCGGGGTTACGGGCGCCGGGGATGACCACGGTGACGCCCTGCTGGTCGATCACCCAGCGGAGTGCGAACTGGGCCATCGTCGCGCCCACGGGGACCAGCGGCAGCAGACGCCGTACGGCCTCCAGGCCGACGCTGAAGTCCACTCCGGAGAAGGTCTCTCCGACGTCGAACGCCTGCCCCTGCCGGTTGTAGTTGCGGTGGTCGTCGGCACCGAACGTGGTCCGTTCGTCGTACTTGCCGGAGAGCAGGCCACTGGCGAGCGGGACCCGGGCGATGATGCCGACCCCGGCGGCCTCGGCCGCCGGCAGCACCTGCTCCAGGGGCTTGAGCCGGAACGCGTTGAGGATGATCTGGACGCTCGCCACCCCGGGGCGGGCGATCGCGGCGAGGGCCTCGTCGCAGGTCTCCACACTGACCCCGTACGCGCTGATCCGCTTCTCCTCGACCAGGGTGTCGAGGTCGTCGTAGACGGCGTCGGTGGAGAAGACCACGGTGGGCGGGCAGTGCAGCTGGACCAGGTCCAGCCGGTCCACCCCGAGGTTGGTCCGGGACCGGTCGGTCCAGGCCCGGAAGTTGTCCAGGGTGTACGCCTCGGGGGTCTGCGGCACCCGACGGCCCATCTTGGTCGCCACGGTCAGCCCGGCGTTGGGGCGCTCCCGGAGGAAGCGGCCGATCAGCTGTTCGCTGCGTCCGTCGCCGTACACGTCGGCGGTGTCGAGGAAGGTGACCCCGCCGTCCACCGCCGTGGCGAGGATTTCGAGGGCATCGTCCTCGCTGACGTTGCCCCAGTCGGCACCGAGTTGCCAGGCACCGAGCCCGACCACACCGACCTCACGCCCCAATCGGGGGAAGCTTCGCTTTTTCACAGCAGGAGCCTAGTCCTCCCGGTTGGGGGAGCGGGCCGTGGTGCCCCTATGCTAAACAAAACGTACGTACGGTTTGGAGATTGCCATGTGGGATCCGAGCAGATACCTGCGCTACCGGGACGAACGCGCCCGCCCCTTCCACGACCTGCTCGCCCGGCTCCCCGCCAGCGCACCGAGGACCGTGGTCGATCTCGGCTGCGGACCGGGCAACCTCACCACGACCCTGGCACAGCGCTGGCCACAGGCTCGGGTCACCGGACTCGACTCGTCACCCGAGATGATCGACAAGGCGCTCGAACTGGGGTCCGGCATCGAGTTCGCCGTCGGCGACGTACGCGACTGGGTCCCGGACCCGACCGTCGACGTGGTCGTCTCCAACGCCGTACTCCAGTGGGTGCCCGGACACGAGGAGTTGCTGGTCCGCTGGGCCGCCCAGTTGCCCGCCGGGGCGTGGCTCGCGGTCCAGGTGCCGGGAAACTTCGACGCCGCCTCACATCGTGCCCTGCGCGCCGTCGCCGAGGACCCCCGGTGGCGGGAGCGGCTGGTGCCGCTGCTCCGGTCGGCGCCCGTCTCCGACCCGATCGGTTACGCCGCCCTGCTGACCGGGGCAGGCTGCGCGGTGGACGCCTGGGAAACTACCTACGTGCACCTGCTCCCGGCCGACCAGGCCGCCGACCATCCAGCGCTGACCTGGATGGAGGGGACCGCCCTGCGCCCGGTCCGGGCGAGCCTGGGCGGTGACACCCCGGCCTGGGCCGACTTCCGGGCCACGCTCGGCGCCCAGCTCGCCGAGGCGTACCCGGTTCGGGACGGTCTGGTGTACTTCCCGTTCCGCCGCCACTTCTTCGTCGCCCAGACCGGTGCGCGTGCCGTGGCGGATCAGCGACCCGCAGTTAGGGAGAACCCGTGACCGATCTGTCGGCCTTCATCGCCGGACTGCCCAAGGTGGAACTGCACGTGCACCACGTCGGTTCCGCCTCCCCCCGGATCGTGGCCGAACTGGCCGCCCGGCACGAGGGGCGTACCCCGGTGCCAGCCGACCCGGCCGCCCTCGCGGACTACTTCGCCTTCCGCGACTTCGCCCACTTCGTCGAGATCTACCTGAGCGTCGTCGACCTGATCCGGGACCCCGACGACGTCCGGATCCTCACCTACGAGGTGGCCCGCGAACTCGCCCGGCAGGAGGTCCGGTACGCCGAACTGACCATCACCCCGTACTCGCACGTGCGGCGGGGAATCCCGGCGCGGGCGTTCTGCGAGGCGATCGAGGACGCCCGCAAGGCGGCGGCGGTCGAACTCGGCATCGAGTTGCGCTGGTGCTTCGACATCCCCGGCGAGGCGGGGCTCCCGGCCGCCGAGCAGACGCTGCGCATCGCGTTGGACGAGCGCCCTGACGGCCTGGTCAGCTTCGGTCTCGGCGGACCGGAGATCGGCGTGCCCCGGCCCCAGTTCAAGCCCTACTTCGACCAGGCCCGCGCGGCCGGACTGCGGTCCGTACCGCACGCGGGGGAGACCACCGGTCCGGAGACCATCTGGGACGCGCTGCGCGAACTCGGCGCGGAACGGATCGGGCACGGAATCTCCGCCGCGCAGGACCCCCGGCTGCTGGAACACCTGGCCGAACGGCGGATCCCGCTGGAGGTCTGCCCGACCTCGAACCTGCGCACCCGTGCCGTCCGGAGCATCGACGAACACCCGCTGCCGACCCTGGTCGACGCCGGGGTGCTGGTCACCATCAACTCGGACGACCCGCCGATGTTCGGCACCACGCTCGAACAGGAGTACGCGGTCGCGGCCAACCTGCTCGGCCTCGGCCCGGACGGGGTGGCCGCACTCGCCGTCGACGCGGTCACCGCCTCGTTCCTGCCGGCACCCGAGCAGGCGCGGATCATCGCCGAGATCAACGGTTACCTGGCCTCTGCGGTCGGCTGAACCACGACCCCCGGTCGGCCGCCCAGCGGGGTCGACCGGGGTCGGCCGGACGCGCCGCCGAGCGCCGTCGGGCGGCCCCGCGAGCCGTCCAGGGCCGGCCGGTACGGGCTCGGCCGACGTGTCCTGCTCACCGCACCGCTCGCGGCTCCTCGTCCCCCGGTGCGGAGAGCGTCAGCACCGCCTCGGCGACATTCGGATGGCGTTCCATGTCCTGCTCGAGCCGGCGCAGGCTCAGCGCCAGCCGGTCCTCGGGTTCGTTGCCGGCGAGGTCGACCGCCGCGACGACGAAGAGCCGGTCCGGCCCCACGTACTCCATGTGCAGGTAGGTCACCCGGTCGACGTCCGGGCGGAGCAGGAGTTGCTCCACGATCAATTGCCGGGTCGCGTCGTCGATGGCCTGACCGACCAGGAACCGGCGGTTGCGGTCGATCAGGATGATCGCGACGACGCCGAGCATCACGCCGATCAGGATCGAGCCGAGGGCGTCGAAGAGCGGTGACCCGGTCAGCTGGTGCAGCAGCACACCGAGGAATGCGAGGACAAGCCCGACCATCGCAGCCGAGTCCTCGGCGAAGACGGCCCGCAGGGTGGGGTTGGAGGTCGCGATGACGTGTTCGAGCGTGCCCGTGTTGCGTTCGTGGGCGAGCCGGCGGGCCTGCTGGTACGCCCGTACGAACGAGACACCCTCGATGACCGCGGAGACCGCGAGTACGACGTACGCCACCGGGTAGTCGCCGGCGGGTTCCGGCGCGAGCAGCTCCTGGATGCCGTGCTGTACGGAGAGCACGGCGCCGGCGGTGAAGAGTCCGAACGCGGCGATCATCGACCAGACGTACGCCTCCTTGCCGTAACCCTGGGGGTGACGGACGTCGCGGGGGCGCTGGGAACGGCGTTCCGCGACGAGCAGGAAGACCTGGTTGGCGGTGTCGACCCAGGAGTGGGCGGCTTCGGCCACCAGCGAGGCGGAGCCGGTGACCAGCGCGGCGGCCGTCTTGGCGGTCGCGACCAGGAGGTTTGCGGCGAACGCGATCACGACCGTGAGCAGGCTCTCCTGTGCCTGGCCTCGCGCGGGAGGTGATGGCATGGCGGTGACTTTCTCGGCTGGCGACCGTCGAGGCTGCCGTGGGCCTCGGGTCGCTGTTAGCTGGTCCGGCACCCGCCGGGTGACGGACCACCGGGTCGGGAGCGGTCGCCCGGTCGGGGGACGGCTTGTCAGGTCGGCAACAGGGCGACGGATTCCCCGCCGCCTTCCGGACGAAACGGTTTTGCCGAGCGAAGACGGAAATCGGGGGAGAAGGAGCTGGCCCGGCACGGGGTGCTGCGGGCGGCCGTGCCGGGCCAGCGTACGGGGGCGGCTCGCGGTGCCACGCCGACCAGGGGATCGGCGCCCGGCACCGGAGCGTCGCCGGTGAGGCAGGGCCGGTGGGGGCCGGACCCACCTTCCTGCTCGGGCTGGCGCGCGCGACGGGACGGGTGTGGGGGACCGAGTCCCGCCGCGCGCACGACTCCCGCCGGACCAGGATGGGGAAACTGGTGGTAGTCCGGCGGAACTGGATGGGATCGGTGCCAATCCTGCCATCGGCGATCCGCCTCGATCACGGGATTAATCCAGACCTAAGCTGAACTTGAAGATTTCTTGCCTGTTGCGCGGAACCGTGGCCCGAGAGCACGTTCCACAGTGGTGTAACGGCCACGATCCCTTGTGGAGGGTCAGCGCGGACCGGGCTGATCTCCCGGCGGGGTGCGGTACACCGAGACGTGGGAACGCGATTCGGCGGTGAAGTCGGACCCGGCCCAGTCCGCATGCCTGGACTCCAGCTCGAACCCGGCCAACTCGGCCATCAGGTCCAGCTCCGCCGGCCAGATGTAGCGGTGCGGGGTGCGGGACAACCGCGCCTGCGTGCTGTCGTCGAACCTGAAGTGGTGCGACACCACGTGCTGGTGCAGCACGTCGTAGGTGTCCAGGCCGATGTAGCCGGGCTCGCAATGCCAGACCATGGCCTGCTGGCCGGGTGGGAGCTTACGCAGCTCAGGCACCCAGAGCTCGATCACGAACCGGCCGCCCGGTGCGAGATGACGGGCGGCGTTGCGGAAACAGGCGACCTGCTCGGCCTGGGTGAGCAGGTTGGCGACGGTGTTGTAGACGAGGTAGACGAGCGTGTAAGTCCCCGGGGCGACGGCGGTCGCCATGTCGCCGACGACCACCCGGATCGCCGCCTCGTCCGCCTTCGTCCGCAGTCGGTCGATCATCGGCTGGGACAGCTCGATGCCGGTGACGGGCACACCCCGCGCGGCGAGCGGGACGGCCACCCGGCCGGTTCCGATGGCGAACTCGAGCGCCGCTCCGTCGCCGGCGAACTCGGCCAGGCGGTCCACGGTCGGCCCCAGGACCTCGGGCGCGAACATGCCGGTGCCCGGCGTGTCATAGCGGCGGGCGGCGTCGGCGTTCCAGATCTCGTCCTGTCGCATACCGCCCACCATCGCCACGGACCTGCCTGCTGTCCAGCGGTTTACCGGCCCGCAGGCGGTCGAGCATGGGCCGGGCCGGCGCCCGGCGCCCGGCGCCCGTCGGCCGGAGCCGGCCCGGTCAGCTTCCCGTACCGCCGGGTTTCGGCTGTCGGCGTCCCTTGCCGTCGCGTTCCCGGGCCAGCCGCCCGACCAGCCCGAACCGGCTCACCTGACGCGGTATGGCCTCCGGGTCGGCGAGCAGCATCACCACGCTGGCACCGCCGAGCCGGGCCCGGTCGATGCTGACCGAACCGTTCGCCTGCAACGCCACCCGTCGGGCGATGTCCAGCCCCAGACCGGTGGAGCCCCGATCGCTCGCACCCCGGCGCAACGCGCGATCCGGGTTGGCGATACCCGGCCCGGCGTCGTCGACCCGGACCGCGATGTAGCCGTCCCGTCGGGAGACGGCCACCTCGAACGCGGTCCCCTGCGGGGTGTAACGGAACACGTTGCCGAGCACCGCGTCGAGCGCCGCCGCCAGCTCCGCCCGTGGCACCGGTACGGGGATGCGAAGCTGGGCGCCGCTGATCCGGTGCGGACGGTTCTGGTCCCCGGCGAGCGCGGCCCAGAAGACCATCCGGTCCCGGACCACCTCGCTGACGTCGCACACGCCCGGCGCGGCCTCCTGCGCCACCGTCTTACGGGTGGTGTTGATCAGCACGTCGATCTCACCCTCCAGGGTGACGATCGCCTGCCGGATCCGCCGGATCGTCCGGCGCCGGTCGAGTTCCGCTTCGCTGAACGAGCCGACGCTGGTGTCGTCGGAGTCGAGTGCGTCCGCGTCGAGCCGCAGCACCGTCAGGGGCGTACGCAGCCGGTGGGAGAGGTCGGCGACAAGTTCACGTTCGTCCGTACGCGAGGTGACGAGCCGGTCCGCCATCCGGTTGAAGGCGTAGCCGGCCTCGGCCAGCTCCCGTGGGCCACTCGGCTCGATCCGTACCTCCAGATCGCCGTCGCCCACCGCGAGCGCCGCCTCGACCAGACCACGGGCGGAGGCGACCGCACGGGCCGCGAGCCGGTCCACCACGATCACCGAGACCACCACCAGCCCGACCGCGATGGCGATCAGCGTGAGCCAGCGCCCGGCCGCCCCTGGTTGCAGCGCGGCGTCGGGGATGAAGACCTCGACCACCGCGACCTGGTCGTTGAGCTGCACCGGCTCCAACCGGACCACACCGCCGGGTACGTCGGCGACGACCAGCTCACCACCGGACCTGGCCCGGTCCACGTCAGCCTCGCTGGCGTGGGTCGTGCCGCCGGTCTCCAGCCCGTGCACCACCGGCCGCTCGGCCGAGGCGCTGTCGAACTGCTCGATCACCTGGGTGAGTCGGGTCGGATCCGCCCCGGCGGCCAGCGCCCCCACCACTACGGCGGCGTGTCTACCCGCGTCGGCGAGCGCGTGCTCCCGCGCCTCCTGCTGCAACGCCAGGCCGAGCGGAACGAGGAAGGCGAGCGCGACGATCGAGGTCATGCCGGCCCCGAGATAGGCCAGCGCCAACCTCAGTCCGGTACCACCAACCGGAACCCGACCCCCCGCACGGTGCGCAGGTAGCGGGGTTTCGCTGCGGACTCGCCCAGTTTGCGACGAAGCCAGTACAGATGTACGTCGATTGTCTGATCCTCGCCGACTGATGGCTGACGCCATACCTCCTCCAACAGTTCCCGGCGGGACACTACCCGGCCCGGTCGCGCCGCGAGATAGGCCAGCACGTCAAATTCCTTGCGAGTCAGCGCGAGCGGCACCCCGTCGAGCAGGGCGCTGCGCTCTCCCACGTCCACCCGCAGCCCACCGACCTCGTGCACCGCGGGGGCCACCGTCCGGCTGGCCCGCCCGGCCCGGCGCAGCACGGTGGTGATCCGGGCGTCCAGGTGCGCGCCGGTGAACGGCTTGACCATGTAGTCGTCGGCGCCGGCCCGGAGCAGGCGGACCACGGACTGCTCGTCGTCCCGGGCGGTGGCGATGATGATCGGGACGTCGGTGATGCCGCGGAGCATGCGCAGCGCGTCCGCACCGTCCAGGTCGGGCAGACCGAGGTCGAGCACCACCAGGTCGGGCGTTTCGGCGGCGACCCGGCGCAGGGCGTCGAGAGCCGTACCGACCGCATGCACCGCATGCCCACGGTCAGCCAGGGAGCGCAGCATCGCGCCGCGTACGACGTGGTCGTCCTCGACCAGGAGCACCGTGGCCACGTGAAGACCGTACTGCCCCTGGCAAGTGCGGCGTGTTGCGCCCACGTGCCTTTTGCCGGCATGCTCCCCGTACCATGTCCTTCGTACTTGTCGATGACACCCGGCTTGCCCTGGCTCGGGACAGCTTGGCGGGTCTCTCGGTGGGAGACGCCCTCGGCGGTCGCCACTTCGTGCCCGGCCACGGCGTGGCGCCCTGGGGAACCAGCCTGCCCGACGCGCTCTGGCAGTGGAGCGACGACACCGAGATGGCCTGCTCGGTCCTTGCCGTCCTCGCCCGGCACGGCGCGATCGAGCGGGACGAGCTCGCCGCCGCCTTCGCCGCCCACTACGACCCCGCCCGACGGTACGGCGCGGGCGCCGTCGAACTACTCGAACTGATCCGTGCCGGTACGCCCTGGCCGGTCGCCGCAGCAGCGGCCTTCGACGGGCAGGGGTCGTACGGCAACGGTGCGGCGATGCGGGTCGCGCCGCTCGGTGCGTACTTCGGTGACTCCCCGGCGCGGGCGGCGGCGCAGGCGGCGGCGTCGGCCGAGGTGACCCACGCCCACCCCGAGGGAATCGCCGCGGCGGTGGCCGTGGCGGTCGCCGCCGCGCTGGCCGCCCGGGCCCGGCTCTCCGGTGACCGGCCCGAGCCCGAGCGGTTCCTCGCCGCGGCGGCGGCCCCGCTCGACAGCGCCGGGGAGGTCTACCGGGGTATCCGCCGGGCGATCACTCTCGGTGACCGTACGAGCGCCGAGGTCGCCGACGAACTGGGCAACGGCAGCCGGGTGAGCGCCCAGGACACCGTCCCGTTCGCGCTCTGGGTCGCCGCGAGGTATCTGGACGACTATCCGGCCGCGGTCCGCGCCTGTGTCGAAGCCGGTGGCGACGTCGACACCACAGCGGCGATCGTCGGCGGCGTCGTCGCCGCGTACGCCGGGCTCGGTGGCGCCGGCGGGGTCCCCGCCGACTGGCTCGCCGCTCGCGAACCCCTCCCCGCCTGGCTCCCCTGACCGCGCACCCTCCCGCCGTCCCCGTCCCCGTCCCCGTCCCCGTCCCCGCCGCCGCAGCGGTTAGGAAGGGCCCCTTCCTATACGGAAAGCGATAACAAGGGGCCCTTCCTTACGCTCACGGGAGGCGGAGGACCCAGCGGTACGCCTGGACCAGACCGGTGTCGAAGCCGGCGGCCGACCCCCACAGGAAGAGCCGGAAGCGGCGGTAGAGCGGCTCTCCCCAGTTGTGCACGATCTCGTCCCGGGCGCCGTCCAGCCGGTTGGCCCACTCCCGACAGGTCAGGTAGTAGTTGTGCCGGTCGTCGGTGACGCTGAGTAGTTCGAATGGCGAACGGGCGACGTGTCGGAGGTACTGGTGCAGCAGCAGGGGCGCCGAGGCGCCGGGGTAGATGTAGCGCTTGAGGAAGGTGGAGGCGGCGTGCTTGCGCCGCATCGCCAGCGCGTCCAGGTAGACCCGGCCGCCCGGCCGGAGCAGTTCGGCGTACTTGCGCAGGGTGGTGCGGTAGTCGGGCAGGTGCTCGGTGACGCCCATGTTCACGATCGCGTCGAAGCGCCGGTGCGGCGAGTAGTTGAAGATGTGCTCGCGGACCACCTCGACCGGCAGCCGTTCCCGCTCGAAGAGGTCGACGAGGTAGCGCTCGGACTCCTTGGAGAGCGTGGTGGTGGTGACGTTCACCCCGCGCCGGGCGGCGTGTTCGGAGAACGCGCCCCAGCCGCCGCCGACCTCCAGCACGTGATCGCCGGGGCCGACCCCGATCGCCTCCAGCGCCAGGTCCATCTTCCGGGTCATCGCGTCCTCGAGCGGTTCGTCGTCGGAAGCGAAGACACCCTCGGTGTAACACCGGTGCCGGTTGTCCAGGAAGGTGAGGAAGAAGGCCGAGTCCTCGTCGTAGTGGTGTGAGATGGAGCGGCGGTCGTCCTCCCGGCGGCCCCGTACCAGCGCGGGGAGGAAGCGACTCACCCAGGCGACCGGGTGGAAGTCGGTGAAGAAGGCGCGCATCCGTAGCGCCGCGGAGAGGTCGCCCTCCACGTCGAGCCAGCCCTGGAGGTACGCGACCGCGACCCCGAACTGGTCCAGCCCGGCCAGGGCCTTCGCGCCCCGGGGGTCGCTGATGGTGATGGTGAACTTCGGGTCACCGGTGCCGAATACGTGCGCCGGCGCACCGGCGTTCGCCACCGCAAACGGCATTGCCGGTTGGGCGGCGAAAAAAGTCTCGTACCTGCGCTGTAGTGCGCTGACTACGTCCGAGGGTGCCACGGCGCCAATCTATCGCCGCGGTCGCGTCGCTGGGAGGCGTAAATCCAGGACCGATAGCATCGGATAGCCGATCCAAGGGCGTTGCCCGTTTTGTCTTAATTGAAGGAGTCAACCGTGTCCGCACCCCGTACCCCCGTCGTGGCTGACCCGGTCGTCGTCGCGGCCGGGACCACGGCGGCCGACGCGGTAGCCGCGGCAGGCCTGCCCGCAGCCGGCCCGAAGGCGATCGTGGTCGTCCGGCAGGTTGCCTCCGACGGCACCGGTCAACTGCGCGACCTCGACTGGACCCCCGAGGTCGACACCGAGGTCGAGCCGGTCAGCCTCGACTCCCCGGACGGGCTCAACGTGCTGCGTCACTCCACCGCGCACGTGCTCGCCCAGGCCGTCCAGGACGTCTTCCCGGAGGCGAAGCTCGGCATCGGGCCGCCGATCGAGAACGGCTTCTACTACGACTTCGACGTGTCGAAGCCGTTCCAGCCGGAGGATCTCGACAAGCTCGAGAAGCGGATGCAGGAGATCGTCAAGTCCGGGCAACGGTTCCGTCGTCGCCGCTTCGCCAGCCTGGACGAGGCCCGTACCGAACTGGCCGACGAGCCCTACAAGCTGGAGTTGATCGAGGTCAAGGGGGCCGGCGACTCGTCCGGCGGTTCCGGGCTGGACGCGGGCGAGGTGATGGAGGTCGGCTCCGGTGACCTCACCATCTACGACAACCTGGACGTCAACTCCGACAAGGTCTGCTGGTCCGACCTCTGCCGCGGGCCGCACCTGCCCCACACCCGGCTGATCGGCGCCTTCAAGCTGATGCGCTCCGCCGCCGCGTACTGGCGCGGTTCGGAGAAGAATCCGCAGCTCCAGCGGGTGTACGGCACCGCCTGGCCGACCCGGGACGCGCTCAAGGCGTACCTGAAGCTGCTGGAGGAGGCCGCGCGTCGCGACCACCGCAAGCTCGGCTCGGACCTCGACCTGTTCAGCTTCCCCGACGAGATCGGCTCCGGCCTGGCGGTCTTCCACCCCAAGGGCGGGATCATCCGGCGGGAGCTGGAGAACTACTCCCGGCAGCGGCACGAGCGGGCCGGGTACGAGTTCGTCAACACCCCGCACATCACCAAGGGACACCTCTTCGAGACCTCGGGCCACCTCCAGTGGTACGCCGACGGCATGTACCCGCCCATGTCGGTCGAGGGCGCGGACTACTACCTCAAGCCGATGAACTGCCCGTTCCACAACCTGATCTACCGGGCCCGTGGTCGCTCCTACCGTGAGCTGCCGCTGCGCCTGTTCGAGTTCGGCTCGGTCTACCGGTTCGAGAAGTCCGGCGTGGTGCACGGCCTGACCCGGGTCCGGGGCATGACCCAGGACGACGCGCACATCTACTGCACCCAGGAGCAGATGGCCGGCGAGCTGAAGTCGCTGCTGCGCTTCGTGCTCGACCTGCTGCGCGACTACGGCCTGGACGACTTCTACCTCGAACTCTCCACCCGTAACCCGGAGAAGTCGGTCGGCACCGACGAGAACTGGGAGCGGGCCACCGAGGCGCTGCGGTCGGCCGCCGAGGAGTCCGGCCTGGACCTGGTGCCCGACCCGGGCGGCGCGGCGTTCTACGGCCCGAAGATCTCGGTCCAGGCGAAGGACGCGATCGGCCGGACCTGGCAGATGTCCACCATCCAGGTCGACTTCAACCTGCCGGAGCGGTTCGGCCTGGAGTTCCAGGCATCTGACGGCAGCCGTCAGCGCCCGGTCATGATCCACCGCGCGCTCTTCGGTTCGATCGAGCGGTTCTTCGGGGTGCTGACCGAGCACTACGCCGGGGCGTTCCCGGCCTGGCTGGCGCCGGTGCAGGTGGTCGGCATCCCGATCCGCGAGGAGCACACCGGATATCTCGCCGACTTCGTCGAGGCGCTGCGCGCCGAGGGGATCCGGGCCGAGGTGGACAGCTCCGACGACCGGATGCAGAAGAAGATCCGTACCGCCCAGCAGCAGAAGATCCCGTTCATGGCTATCGCCGGTGACTCGGACGTGGAGGCGGGTTCGGTCTCCTTCCGCTACCGGGACGGGTCGCAGCGCAACGGGATCCCGCTGGCCGAGGCGGTGGCGCACGTGGTCGAGGTGGTCCGTTCCCGGGTCAACGCCGGCCCCGCCGCCGAGCCCGTGACCGAGGAAGCCGAGCAGCCCACCAGCTGAGGTGTAAGGAAGGGCCCCTTGTTAACGCATAGCGTTAACAAGGGGCCCTTCCTTACGTTTCCGGCGGGTACGGGCGGGGGCCGGGACCTGGTTGCGCTGACCGTAGGATCACCGGTGTGACAGGGGCGGCGCAGCACACGGGAACCGACGTTCCAGCCGACGAGACCGGGACACCGGACGGGTTGGACCGGCTCTGGACCCCGCACCGGATGACCTACATCTCCGGGCAGGACAAGCCGGACGAGGGGTACGAGAAACCTTCCGGCTGTCCGTTCTGCCTGGCCCCCTCCCGACAGGGCGCCGACAGCCTGGTGGTGGCCCGGGGCAAGACGGTGTACGTGGTGCTCAACCTGTACCCGTACAACCCGGGACACCTGCTGGTGTGCCCGTACCGGCACGTGGCCGACTACAGCGAGCTGGACGCGGCGGAGACCGCCGAGCTGGCCGCGCAGACCCAGACCGCGATGCGGGTGGTCCGGCGGGTCAGCAGCGCGCACGGGTTCAACATCGGGATGAACCAGGGCGGCGTCGCCGGTGCCGGCATCGCCGCCCACCTGCACCAGCACGTGGTGCCCCGCTGGGGCGGCGATGCCAACTTCATGCCGGTGATCGGGCGTACCAAGGTCCTGCCGCAGCTTCTCACCGACACCCGCGACCTGCTCGCCTCCGCCTGGACCTGACCCCCGGGCGGGTCAGGCGGGGGTCAGGTGGGCCAGTTCGACGGCGAACCGGTCCGTCGCCTCGTGCAGCGGCGGCCACGGGAACTTCGGTAGGTGCTGGCGCAGCGACACGGCACCGTGCAGCGCGGTCCAGAGGGCGGTGGCGTCCGCGACGGGGTCGGTGCTGGTCGAGCGACCGGCGGCGACGCAGCTGCTGACACCGTCGATGAGCATCCGGAACGCGTCGAGGTGGTGCTGCTTGGCCGGCGGGATCCCGTCCAGGCCCGGTGAGGTCGGGTCCGAGGGCGGCGGCGCCTGATCCTCCCGGTCCGGGGTGTCGACCGATGGGCGTCCGCGGCTGAAGAGCAGCCGGTACGAGGCCGGCTCGCGCATGGCGAAGTCGACGTACGCGCGACAGCCGGCCAGCAGCCGCCGTACCGGGTCGGTGGCGAGGTCGAGCGTACTTGTGGAGTCGTCGATCGCCTGGCTCAGCCGGTCGAACCCGGCGTCCAGCACCGCGTCGCGTACGGCCGCCAGGTCCTCGAAGTGCGCGTAGATCGACGGCGCGGAGATGCCCGCCTCCCGGGCGATCGCCCGAAGCGTCAGCGTCTCGTCGCCGCCCGCCTGTTCGACGAGCCGCTCCGCCGCGGAGACGATCTCGTTGCGCAGGAGATCGCCCTCGCCACGGCGGTTGCGGACACGTCGGGTCGTCGGGCTCATGCCGGGCATTATCCCGCGAGGACCGCTTCGGGCTCTGCGACGCCGGTCGGCACCGACCCGGGTGTCGGGCGCCGCCGGAGTCCGACACCCACCCCGATGGCGGCCACCAGGGCCACCCCTGCGGCGACGAGCAGCCCCCGGCCCATCGCGACGGTGAAGGCGTGGTCGGCCGTGGCCAGGAGTTCGCCCGCCCCGGGCGCCGGCGTAGCGGCGGCGACCGCGTGCGCCGAGGGCAGATCGTGACCGGCGACGGATGGCGCGTCGGCCATCGTGGCACGGTAGTGGGTCGAGACGATCGCCCCGACCACGGCGATTCCGAGCACCCCGCCCAGCTCACGGATCACGCTCTGGAGCGAGCTGGCCATCGAGGCGTACGTCGCCGGCACCGACCCGTTGATCTCCAGGCTGGCCGGAGCCATCAGCATGCCCATGCCGAGTCCGACAATGGCGGTGAAGCCGGCGATGACGGGGAACGTCGTGTCGGTCGTGGCGGTGGCGAGTGCGCCGAGCCCGGCGGCGACCAGCAGCAGGCCGAGCGTGAGCGCCCGGGCGGTGCCGAGCCGGGCCGTGGTCAGCGACGACGTGGCGGACGCGACCGACATGGCGATCGCGAACGGTACCGCCCCGAGCCCGGCCAGCAGGGGCGAGTAGCCGTGCACCAGTTGCAGGTACTGCGACAGCTCGAAGAGCGTGCCGAAGAGGGCGAAGAAGGTCACCGCCAGCGCCAGCGAGGCCAGCTCGAACCGGCGGTTGGTGAACAGGTCCAGGCGTACCAGTGGGTTGGTCACCCGCAGTTCCCACCAGACGAACACGGCGGCGAGCAGGACCGCCGTGCCGGTTTCGCCGAGGGTCGTGGCGTCGGTCCAGCCGCGTTGCGGTGCCTCGATGATGGCGTCGACCAGTGCGGCGATCGCGAGCGTCGACAGCAGTGCGCCGAGGAGGTCGAGCCGGCCGCTGGGCTGCGCCGGGATCCGGGGGATGACGGCGAGGATTCCGGCGAGGGCGAGCGCCACGATCGGGAGGTTGATCCAGAACGTGCTGCTCCAGGAGAAGTGCAGCAGCAGGGCGCCGCCGGTCACCGGTCCCACGAGTACGCCGACCCCGGCGGCGGCGGACCACGCGCCGAACGCCTTCGCCCGTTCGTGGGGCGGGAACATCCGAGTGACGATCGCCAGGGTCGCTGGCATGACGAACGCCGCCCCGAGTCCCATCACGGCGCGCCAGGCGATCAGCTGCGTGGGTGTGTCGGAGAGGGCCGCGGCGACCGATCCGCCGCCGAAGACGACGAGGCCACCGATCAGGGCTCGCCGCATGCCGAGTCGCGTTCCGAACGCCCCGGCGAGGATCAGCGCCGACGCGAAGATCAACGTGTACGCGTCGGTGATCCATTGCAGGTCGGAGGTGGTGGCGTGCAGGTCACGTGCGAGCGAGGGCAGCGCCGTGTTGAGCACGGAGTTGTCCAACGTCACGGCGACCAGGGTGAGGCTCAGTACGCCCAGCGCCGCCCAGCGGCGCGGATGCCCGTTCAGGTGGTCCTCGGTCATGGCTGTCACGCTTCCGCTCCTTGAGTTAACGGCTGTAAGGCTAGAAGTTAGACTCACATCCGTTAACTAACAAGCGTTTAGTGATGGGATGACTCTGGATCGTCGACGGAGGAGATGGCACGCTCTGCGGCATGACGGTGAGCACACGGGTGTTGGGACGCAGCGGCATCGAGGTCAGTGCCCTCGGCATGGGGTGCTGGGCCATCGGCGGACCATGGTTCGCCGGTGACCAGCCGCTGGGCTGGGGACAGGTGGACGACGACGAGTCCACGCGCGCCATCCACCGCGCGCTGGAACTCGGCGTGACCTTCTTCGACACCGCCGACGTCTACGGCGCCGGACACAGCGAACGGGTGCTCGGCCGGGCCCTGGCCGGACGACGCGACGAAGTGGTCATCGCCACCAAGTGGGGCAGCACCTTCGACGAGCGCACCCGGCAGTCCACCGAGCCGGACTGGTCCCCGACGTACCTGCGCCGCGCGGCCGAGGCGTCACTGCGCCGGCTCGGCACCGACCGGATCGACCTCTACCAACTCCACCTCAACGAACTCGACGTCGACCTGGCCGAGCCGCTGCTCGGCACCCTGGCCGACCTGGTCGCCGAGGGCAAGGTCCGGTGGTACGGGTGGAGCACCGACTTCGCCGACCGGGCCGAGTCGTGGGCGCTCGGCGGCACCCACACCACCGCCATCCAGCACTCCCTCTCGGTGCTCCAGGACTCGGCCGAGGTCCTCGCGGTCTGTGAGAAGCACAACCTGGCCAGCGTCAACCGGGGTCCGCTCGGGATGGGGCTGCTGACCGGCAAGTACACGGCCACGACCACCCTCGGCGCCGACGACGTACGCGGCATCGCCCCGCAGTGGCTGGACTGGTTCCGGGACGGCCGTCCGGCACCGGAGTGGCTGGCACGGGTCGACGCGGTCCGGGAGGCGCTCACCGTCGACGGCCGCACCCTGGCCCAGGGGGCGCTCGGCTACCTCTGGGCGCGCAGCGGCCGTACGATGCCGATCCCCGGCTGCCGCACCGTCGCGCAGGTGGAGGAGAACGCGGGCGCGTTGGCGTACGGGCCGCTTACCGCCGCCCAGTTGGCCGAGGTCCAGCGCCTGCTGGCCGCCCTGCGTACGGCACCGGAGCAGCGCTGACGGTGGCGGATCGACCGGCCGGCGCGTACCCCGCGCCGGCCCGTCGACTCACGGCTGGTTGTCGGCTTCCCTCGCCTCGATGAGCAGCGGGTCCCCGGGGGCGGAGATGGTGTCGCCGGCCCGGGCGCTGTCCACGCCGGTGACCACGCAGATGTCGCCCGCGACGCAGGCCGGAACCGCGCGCCGGGTCTCGCCCAGCGGGAGGTGGAGCCGGTCGAGGTGTGCTTCGGTGCCGTGGCCCGGTTGGCCGTCCTCGTCCGGCCCGGGACCGCTGACGTACACGGTCTGGTCGGGGCGGAGCGTGCCGGAGAAGACCCGTACCAGGGAGATCTTTCCCAGCTGGGGGTCGACGGTGGTCTTGACCACCTCGGCGACCAGCGGGCCGTCGGGGTCGCAGAGCAGCGGGGGCCGGGGCGAGCCGTCCACCCCCGTGATCACCGGCAGGTCGCGTTCCAGCGGGGAGGGGAAGCTGCCGGTCAGGACCTCCAGCAGCGCGTCGACGCCAACCCCGGTCTCGGCGCAGACCGGCACGACCGGGTAGAAGTGCCCGCCGGTGACCGCGGTCTCCAGATCGTCGATGAGGACGTCGGCCGCGATCTCCTCACCGTCGATGTACCGGTCCAACAGGGTCTCGTCCTCGCTCTCGGCGAGGATGGTCTCGATCAGCTCGTCGCGGGCCTCGCCGATCGCCGGCAGGTGCTCCGGCTCGGGCTCACGTACGGCCGCGGGAAGCCCGCCGGTGTAGTCGAGGACCCGCCGGGTGATCAGTTCGAGCAGGCCGGCGACGGAGACGCCGTCGTCACCGAGCATCGTCAGGTGCAGCGGCAGCACGTTGTCGCCGAAGAGCCGCTGGCTGAGCGCCACGGCCTCGTCGAAGTCGGCCTTGGGGTGGTCGAGCCGGGAGACGGCGACGACCCTGGGCATGTCGAGGGCGGCACACTCCTCCCAGAGGTCGACGGTCGCCGCGTCCATGCCTCCGGCGGCGGAGACGACGAAGAGGGCGGCGTCGGCGGCGCGCAGCCCGGCGCGGAGTTCGTCGGCGAACTCGGCCGAGCCGGGCGTGTCCAGCAGGTTGACCTTGATCCCGTCGTACCGGAGCGGTGTGCAGGTGAGCTCGGCCGAGCGCTGCCGTACGGCTTCGGTGCCGCCGGCACCGGCCGGCCGGTCGACTGTGCCGGTCGCCGCGAGCAGCGCCTCGACCAGGGCGGTCTTGCCGGCGCCGGAATGGCCGACGAGAACCACGTTGCGGATCTCGGAGGGCTCGCCCGTCACCGGTGCCGGATCGGCTCCGCCCTCGTTCTGACTGTGCTGCGCCATCGGGCGCACCTCCCTCTGCCGGTGGTCGATCGTCGCGACACGCTGTTGGTCAGCTCTGGCATGTCGAAGTCTGGTGGGTGACCGTCGGGTTCGACGGGAGGCGGCTCCGGGGACCGGGCCCCGGATGCGCGCGCGGCGATATCCTCGGCTGGCGCGTGGTGTGCCGGGAAGGTGCCGTTTCGTAGCGTGACCTGGGTCACACTCCTGTGTCTGATCCCAACCGCGCCGGACGGTACACAACCCCACAGCGCGAAGTAAGCAGACCGGGCGTACCGCGAGTGGTCGGGCGACCGTTATCGTGAGACCGCCATGGCGAAGATCTTCCAAGTATCAGCCCGAGCGGGCCTGGCCCGCGTCATCGAACCGGTCGCCCGCGCGCTGCTGCGCCGCGGCGTGACCCCCAACGCGGTCACCGTGACCGGAACCGTCGGCGTGCTGGTGGGCGCCCTCGGCTTCGGCGCTCGCGGTGAGCTGGTTGCCGGTGCCATCATCGTCACCATCTTCGCGCTCACCGACCTGCTCGACGGGACGATGGCGCGAATGTCCGGCGGTTCCACCAAGTTCGGCGCCTTCCTCGACTCCAGCATGGACCGGGTGGCCGACGGGGCGGTCTTCGGGGCGGTGGCCTACTGGCTCGCCACCGAGAACGATCGCTGGGGGGTCGCCGGCGCGCTGGTCTGCCTCGTCGCGGGCGGCGTCGTCTCCTACGTCAAGGCGCGGGCCGAAGGGCTCGGTATGACCGCCAACGTGGGTATCGCCGAGCGCACCGAGCGGTTGATCATCGTCGGGGTCGGCGGCATCCTCCAGGGCGCCGGCGTCCCGCACGCGCTCACCGTCGCGCTCTGGCTGCTCGCAGCGGTCTCGGTCTTCACCGTCGGGCAGCGGATGACCCACGTCTACCGCCAGGCCCAGCGGATCGAGCCGGGCGTGAGCCGGTGACCGTGTCAGCCCACCCCGTGTCAGCCCACCCCGTGCC
This sequence comes from Micromonospora pisi, assembly GCF_003633685.1. Taxonomy (NCBI): domain Bacteria; kingdom Bacillati; phylum Actinomycetota; class Actinomycetes; order Micromonosporales; family Micromonosporaceae; genus Micromonospora; species Micromonospora pisi. Next base: position 6,853,199 of record NZ_RBKT01000001.1, read on the forward strand.
CGCCCACCCCGTGCCCGCCCACCCCGTGCCCGCCCACCCGGTGACCGGGCGATCCCGCCTGCTGACCGGGTCATCCCGACCGGCCGGGAACGGCGTGGTCGGGTGAATCTCGGCGAGCTGGGCTATCTGGCCGGCTGGCGGATCACCCGCGCGGTGCCGAAGTCGGTGGCCGCCGCCGTGTTCCGGCTCGGCGCGGACCGGGCCCACCGGCGAGGTGGTCCAGGCGTGCAGCGGCTCGCCGTCAACCTGCGCCAGGTGGTCGGTCCGGATCTGCCGGAGGCCGACTTCGACCGGCTGCTGCGGCGCGGGCTCCGGTCGTACGCCCGCTACTGGCTGGAGATGTTCCGGTTGCCGTCGCTCTCGCACGCGCAGCGGTTGGCCACGTTCAAGCTGGTCGGCGCCGAGAAGCTGGCCGAGGCGGTGGCCGCCGGCCGGGGCGTGGTGATCGCCCTCCCGCACGGTGGCAACTGGGACGCGGCCGGGGCGTGGGTGGCCGCGAACGGCTGGCCGATCACCACGGTCGCCGAGCGACTCAAGCCGGAGGCGGTCTACCGCCGCTTCCTCGAGTTCCGCCAACGGCTCGGCATGGAGATCATTCCGCTCACCGGCGGAGAGCAGCCGCCGTTCGACGTACTCGCGGAGCGGCTCACCAAGGGGCACGTGGTGCCGCTGCTGGCCGATCGGGATCTCACCCGTCGAGGGATCGAGGTGCGGTTCTTCGGTGCGCGTACCCGGATGCCCGGCGGGCCGGCGTTGCTCGCGATCCGTACCGGGGCGCCCCTGTACGTCGCGTCGATGTGGTACGAATCGGACATTGCCTGCGCGGAGTTGCTCGGCCCGCTGGAGCTGCCCGACCCGGCGAGCGGCACCCTCGCCGAGCGGGTACGGCTGCTCACCCAGCGCATTGCCGACCATCTGGCGACCGGTATCGCCCAGCATCCGGAAGACTGGCACATGTTGCAGCGGATGTGGTTGGCCGAGAAGGATCGGATCGCGACGGATCCAGCGGCCCCGGCCGCCCCCGGGCCGGCCTGAGGGGGAGGGCGCAGTGCGGATCGGCATCGTGTGCCCGTACTCCTTCGACGTGCCGGGCGGGGTGCAGAACCACATCATGGATCTGGCCGAGGCCCTGATCGGTCTCGGACATGAGGTGAGCGTGCTGGCGCCGGCGGACGAGGACTCCCCGTTGCCGCCGTACGTGGTGCCGGCCGGTCGTTCGGTGCCGTTCCCGTACAACGGTTCGGTGGCCCGGATCACCTTTGGCCCGGTCTCCACCGCCCGGGTACGTCGATGGCTGGCCCGGGGCGACTTCGACGTACTGCACGTGCACGAGCCGTTCGCACTGAGCCTGTCGCTGCTCGCGGTCCTCTCCGCGCGGGGGCCGGTGGTGGCGACCTTCCACACCGCGATGACCCGGTCCCGGGCGCTCGCCGCCGCGCAGGGCATGCTCCAGATCGTGCTGGAGCGGATCACCGCCCGGATCGCGGTCAGCGCGTTGGCCCGCAAGGTGCAGGTGGAACACCTGGACGGCGGCGCGGTGGAGATCCCGAACGGGGTGGCGGTGGCGAAGTTCGCCGACGCGGAACCGTTGCCGGGCTGGCCGGGGGAGTGCGCCCCGGGTACCGGCGGCACGATCGGCTTCCTGGGCCGGTTCACCGAGCCGCGCAAGGGGTTCGAGGTGCTCCGGGAGGCGTTCGTGTCGCTCGCCGCCGAGCGTCCGGGCCTGCGGCTGCTGGTCGCCGGGCCGGGGGAGGCGGAGGAGTTGTTCGAGGGGGTGCCACCCGAGTTGCGGGAGCGGATCACCTTTCTCGGCCTGGTCTCCGAAGCAGACAAAGCGCGTATGTTGCGCAGCGTGCACATCTACGTCGCACCGAACCTCGGTGGAGAGTCCTTCGGGATGATCCTCACCGAGGCGATGGCCGCCGGGGCGGCGATCGTCGCCAGCGAACTCGACGCGTTCCGTCGGGTACTCGACGGCGGCCGGGCCGGCCAGCTCTTCCCGACCGGGGACGCCACCGCGCTCCGTCGTACGCTCGTCGAACTGCTCGACGACCCGGACCGTCGGGTGGCCCTGTCCGCCTGCGCCCGGGAGGTCGCGGCGACGTTCGACTGGCCGACGGTTGCCCGTCGGGTTCTGGAGGTATACGCAGCCGCGATCGAGGCCACCGATGGCCGCGTGATCGACCAGGAGTGGGTCGGCCCACGCTGACCCGCCTCCCGCGGTTGGCTCGCAGGAGATGCCGGCGGCACCATTACGCCCCGGCCGGACGGGATGAGGAGCCGCACTACGATGCCGCACATGTGGTGGGTGGTGGGTGGAATCGTCGTGATCGCCCTGGTCACGATCTACCTGTCCTGGACGGCCGGCCGGGTCGAGCGGCTGCACCTCAGGGTGGCCGCCGCCGCCCGGTCGCTCGACGCGCACCTGCTGCGCCGGGCCGCGGCCGCCGCGGTGCTGGCCGAGGAGAACTACTCGGTGGAGCTCTACGCCGCCGCGCGGATCGCGCTCGACGCCGGACCGCAGGAACGGGAAGCGGCCGAGAACGACCTCACCCGCCAGCTACGTGCCACCCCGTTGACCGGGGAGGACCGGGCCGTCGAGGCGGTGGTCGCGGCCAGCCGCCGGCTCGGCCTGGCCCGCCAGGTGCACACCGATCTCGTACGCGACGCGCTGACCGCCCGCCGCCGCCCGGTCGTACGACTGCTCCGGATGGCCCGTAAGTACGAGCGGCCCACCTACTTCGACGTGGACGACCCCACCCTGCACCCGCAGCCGGAGTCCCCGGAGCCACCGGCTCCGCCGAAGATCACCACGCTCTCCGGGAACGAGGGGCTGTCCGGCGCCTCGTAGGCGTGAGGCTGACCACAGGGCAGGCCACAGCAGGGTTGATTGGCTGTCGGAAGGGCTCCGCACCGCGCGTAACATCGGTCTCGGTTCCGTGAAATCCACCCCCGAGGAGTGACTACGCCGTGTCCGATTCCGTCGTGCAGCCCGAATCCGCCACCCCCGTCGTCGGCAGTGCCCGAGTCAAGCGCGGGATGGCCGAGATGCTCAAGGGCGGCGTGATCATGGACGTGGTCACCGCCGAGCAGGCGAAGATCGCCGAGGACGCCGGCGCGGTCGCGGTGATGGCGCTGGAGCGGGTGCCGGCCGACATCCGGGCCCAGGGCGGCGTCTCCCGGATGAGTGACCCGGACATGATCGACAGCATCATCAACGCGGTCTCGATCCCGGTCATGGCGAAGGCGCGGATCGGTCACTTCGTCGAGGCCCAGGTGCTCCAGGCGCTCGGTGTCGACTACGTCGACGAGTCCGAGGTGCTGACCCCGGCCGACTACGCCAACCACATCGACAAGTGGGCCTTCACCGTGCCGTTCGTCTGCGGTGCGACGAACCTGGGTGAGGCGCTGCGCCGGATCACCGAGGGGGCGGCGATGATCCGCTCCAAGGGTGAAGCGGGCACCGGGGACGTCTCCAACGCGACCACCCACATGCGCAAGATCCGGGGCGAGATCCGTCGGCTCAGCTCCCTGCCCGAGGACGAGCTGTACGTCGCCGCGAAGGAGCTCCAGGCCCCGTACGAGCTGGTCCGCGAGGTCGCCGAGACGGGCAAGCTGCCGGTCGTACTCTTCACCGCCGGCGGCATCGCGACCCCGGCCGACGCCGCGATGATGATGCAGCTCGGCGCCGAGGGTGTCTTCGTCGGCTCGGGCATCTTCAAGTCGGGCAACCCGGAGCAGCGGGCCGCGGCGATCGTCAAGGCGACCACCTTCCACGACGACCCGGACGTGCTGGCCAAGGTCTCGCGCGGGCTCGGCGAGGCGATGGTCGGGATCAACGTCGACGACATCCCGGTGCCGCACCGTCTCGCCGAGCGTGGCTGGTGAACACGGCCGACCACCGGAGCGCACGATGACCACGATCGGCGTACTCGCGTTGCAGGGTGACGTACGCGAGCACCTGCTCGCCCTGGCCAGCACCGACGCCCTGGCCCGGCCGATCCGTCGGCCGGCCGAGTTGGACGACGTCGACGCCCTGGTCATTCCGGGCGGTGAGTCCACCACCATGAGCAAGTTGGTCGGCGAGTTCGAGCTGTACGAGCCGATCCGCAAGCGCATCGCCGACGGGATGCCGGTCTACGGCTCCTGCGCCGGGATGATCATGCTGGCCACCGAGGTCCTCGACGGTCGCCCCGACCAGCGGGGTTTCGACGGCATCGAGATGACCGTCCGGCGCAACGCCTTCGGCCGCCAGGTCGACTCGTTCGAGGCGCCGGTGGAGATCGTCGGTGTGCCCGGTCCCCGGTTCGACGCGGTCTTCATCCGCGCCCCCTGGGTGGAGCGGGTCGGCGACGGGGTGCGGGTGCTGGGGCGGGTGACCGAGGGTCCGGCCGCGGACCGGATCGTGGCGGTACGGCAGGGCAACCTGCTCGCCACCGCCTTCCACCCGGAGCTCACCGGTGACCTGCGGGTGCACCAGTACTTTGTCGACATGGTCCGGGACGCCACCGCCTGAGCCGGTTGCCGGTGCCCCGGTGGCGGCGGAACGCCGTGGCCTGACGGGGTGTGACGGCCCGGTGGGTCCCGCCGGTAGGATTGCCGGGTTCGGCCGGGCAGTCTGCTCATTTCGCCTTCCGCCCAGAGCCGACAGCGGATCTTCACCCGGTCTGATTGTCGCGACATCGGCGACATCGCCGGGAAGATGAGCGGGCAGTCGACTGTTGACGCGTGGGTTAGCGACGGAGGTAACAGATGTCCGGCCACTCAAAGTGGGCGACGACCAAGCACAAGAAGGCGGTCATCGACGCCAAGCGCGGCAAGATGTTCGCCAAGCTGATCAAGAACGTCGAGGTGGCGGCGCGGACCGGTGGCGGTGACCCGACCGGTAACCCCACCCTCTACGACGCCATCCAGAAGGCGAAGAAGAGCTCGGTCCCGAACGACAACATCGACCGTGCGGTCAAGCGCGGCTCCGGTCTCGAGGCCGGCGGCGCCGACTGGCAGACGGTGATGTACGAGGGCTACGGCCCCAACGGCGTCGCGCTCCTGATCGAGTGCCTCACCGACAACCGCAACCGGGCCGCGACCGAGGTGCGTACCGCGCTCACCCGAAACGGCGGGTCGCTCGCGGACGCCGGCTCGGTGTCGTACATGTTCACCCGCAAGGGTGTGGTGATCGTGCCGAAGGCGGGGCTCAGCGAGGACGACGTGCTGCTCGCGGTCCTCGACGCCGGTGCCGAGGAGGTCAACGACCTCGGCGAGGCATTCGAGGTGATCACCGAGCCGACCGACCTGATTCCGGTCCGTACCGCCCTTCAGGAGGCCGGCATGGAGTACGAGTCGGCCGAGTCCTCGCTGGTCCCGAGCGTCACCGTGCCGCTGGACGAGGAGGGCGCGCGGAAGATCTTCAAGCTGATCGACGCGCTGGAGGACTCCGACGACGTGCAGAACGTGTTCGGCAACTTCGACATCTCCGACGAGGTCATGGCGGCCGTCGACTAGTTCCGTACCCTCGCCAGGCCGAGCCCACGCGGCTCGGCCTGGCGACCTCGGGTGCCGGCCCGGCGATGACGCCTGTGGCCGGCCAGCTGGTCCGGGACACGAAATACCCTCATCACGGATGATCGGTAGCGAAAGGTCCGTCCTTTCGTACGATCGTGGTGAAGGAGGTGTTTGTCCCGCTATGGCCACACGCATTGGCTTGGACGTGGCCGCTTGCCAACCTTGGCGCGGTCCACCGGTGACGGCGTTGTGGCCACCCAGCCTCGGTAGCGGGCGACCATCGACCGGGCGGTAGGGCTCGCGCGCCAGCCCGAGGGGCCACAACGGGCGACCCTGCTGGAACTCTTCCTCGACCTGGTCTTCGTCGCCGCGCTTGCCCTGACCTCGCAGAAGCTCGCTGCCGACCTGACCTGGACCGGCGCCTTCGAAACCGTGCTGCTGCTCATGGCGGTCTGGTGGGTCTGGTCGGTCACCGCCCTGACGACCGACCTCTATCTCGCCCAGCACCCGCCGATCTACCCGATGACCATCTCGGTCATGTTCGGCACCATGCTGATGACCGCCGCGCTGTCCACGGCATTCGGCCAGGACGGCGCGGTCTTCGCGGGCGCGTACGTGGCGATCCACCTCGCTCGCAGTCTCTTCCTGACGCCGGCACTACGTGGCCGCGAGGCACGCCGGCACGCCGCGCGGTTCTTCTTCTGGTTCACCGTCTCCGCCGTGCCATGGCTCGCCGGCGCCGCCACGACAGGTGTGTCGCGGGGTCTGCTGTGGGCGGTCGCGCTCGCGGTGGACTACACGGCCGCGTTGCTGCGTTACCCCACGCCCGGGCTCGGTGGCGTGCCGAGGTCGCAGTACCGGGTGGCGGCCGAACACCTGGCCGAGCGGTACCAGCAGTTCTTCACCCTCGCCCTGGGGGACGTCATCCTGGTCACCAGCCTGACGTACGCCGGGACCGGGTTCGCCGTCGACCGGACCGCCGCCTTCGTGGTGGGATTCGCGACCGCCGTCCTGCTGTGGCAGATCTACGTGCAACGTGCCGGCGCGCTGCTACAGGCGGCCATCGAATCCTCCCAGGACCCGGGCCGGCTCCTGCGGTCGGCGCCCTACACCCACCTGCTCATGGTGGCCGGTGTGGTCGCCTCCGCGGCCGGGGCGGAAGCCGTCATCCAGCATCCCACCGGGAAAACTGGTTTCGGGCTGGTCGGCGTCATCTTCGGCGGTCCGGTGCTGTTCCTGATCGGCCGGGCCAGATTCGAGTACGAGGTGTTCAGCCGGGTGTCCCGGTCGCGGCTGGTGGCGCTGCTCGTACTGGTGCTCGCGGCGCCCGTGATGATGTTCGTGCCGCCGCTCGGGGTAGCGATCGCGGGCAGCCTCGTCCTGTCCGGCGTCGCCGTCGCGGACATCGTCCGGGCACATGGCCGTCCACCCGAGCCACCGTCACCCGCGATCTAGCGCTACCGCGTTCTCGCCCATGCCGATGCGGGTTAGGAAGGGGCCCTTCCTCTACCAAAAGCGATAACAAGGGGCCCTTCCTTACCCCGGGGTCAGGCGGTGGCGTTCATGAAGCGGGCCACCGGCAGCGCGTGGTCGACGATCCGTACGTCGCCGAGCCAGCCGTAGAAGCCCTGCTCGACCAGGCGGTCGTAGTGGTACGCCCCGAAGAACCACGACTCGCCCGAGGTGGCCAGGCCGACCGCCGGGGTGCTCGGGTTGCGCAGCAGCGGCGCCCCGTCGACGTAGAGCGTGGTGTGCTGCCCGTCGTTCACCACCGCGACGTGGAACCACTCACCGGTGCGCATCTCGTGACCCCAGTTGCTGGAGATGTCGTTCTGGTTGGTCGGGAAGACGGCCCACTGCAACGCCATCCCGTCGGAGAGGGAGAGCGTCGCCAGCGGCTCCGACGGGTCACCACCGGTCTTGCCGCCGTCGCGTCCGGCGCCGAACCGGCTGACCACACTCATCCAGGCGTGGTCGCTGGCGCGTACGTCCTCGGGCAGTTTGACGAACGCCTCGATGGTGTAGCCGCCGGTGAGGGTCAGGTCGTTGATCGGTGCCGTGTCGACCGTACGCAGGTAGGCGCCCCGGGCGGGCTTCTTGGCGCCGTTGAACCGCAGGCTGGCACGGGTCGGCTGGGCCGGGTGGTGTTCGGCGGACCAGCGCAGCGCGGTGGCGTCGCTGCCGGCGAGGGTGACCCGGGTCAGGTGGTTGCCGTTGCCGGAGAGGTCGTTGACCTGGTAGCCGTCCGGGACGGTGGCCCCGTCGGTCGCCGACTGGTCGAACCGCCAGTAGCCGATGGTCCCCTTCACCAGCAGTTCCTTGACCGGGCGCGGATCCGGCGCCGGCACCGGGGCGAAGCCGGCGAAGCGGGCCGGGAAGTCGATCGCAAGGCTGAACCGGTCGACCGGGCCGGTCAGCTCGATCTCCTCCCGCTCCAGCGGGTTGCGCCGCTCGGCGACCTTGCCCAGGATCCACGGCGAGAACGTCTCCACGTCGATCGTGTTGCGGGCCAGGTCGAAGTGGTAGAGCCGGATCATGGCGCTGCCGCCGTAGTAGCGGTCCTGGTAGTCGGTGACGTGCACGTGCACGTCGTGCCCGGCGGCGTTGGTGAGCACGGTCCGCCCCGGCGGCCAGTAGTGACCGTTCAGGGTCAGGAAGATCTGGTCGCTGTCGTTGATCAGGTTGTTCCAGAGCGACTGGCCGTAGGCGGAGAGCGTGGCCTTGCCGGCCGCGTCGGCGGACGCGACCTCGTGGGTGGTGAGGATCGCCGGGGTACGCGGGTGCGCGGCCAGGACCTGCTTCGCCCAGGTGATGGTGCCGGCCGAGGCACGCCAGTCCAACGCGAAGATCAGCCACTCCTGGCCGGCGGCGCGTACCAGGTGGTAGGTGTTGTAACCGTCCGGTGTGGCCCCACCGAAGGTTGACAGCGGCGCGAACCGGGACGGCGGGAAGACGTCGAGGTAGGCGCTCGGGCCGCGCTGGTCGTCCGTACGCGAGTTGATGTCGTGGTTCCCGGCGAGCACGCTGTACGGCATCTTGCGCTTGTCGAAGATGTCGAAGACCTTGCCCGCGGCGTCCAGTTCGGCGGCGGCGGCGTTCTCCACCACGTCGCCGAGGTGCGCGGCGAAGACGATGTTCTGTGCCGCGCGCTGGTCCACGATGTAGCGCAGCGACGCGGTGAGCGGGGCCGGGTCGCCCCGGTCGCCGTCGAAGAGGTACTGGGTGTCCGGGATGACGGCGATGGTGAAGCGAGGGCTCTCCGGGTCGACGTTGCCGTTGCCGGCGGCGGTCGTCTCGGCGGCGAGGGCGGGGTGCGCACCGGCGCCGAGCACCCCGGCCGCTGCCGCTCCCGCCCCGACCAGGCCGGCACCGCGCAGGAAGGTGCGGCGGCTCGCGGCGCCCGGTACGGGCGAAGGGGAGTTGTCGACGGGCTGTTGCATGCTTCGGGGCTCCTGATCTGCCGGAAGGGGACCGGCACATTAGGAGTGACCGCCTCGAACGATGATCACCAGCGCGGGCAACGCCAGCCGAACGCCGAGTGAAGGATCCGCGAGTGTGATCCACGCGCTCACAGCCTCGCTGAAGGTGCCGACGGGCGCGCGCCGCTCGGGGGCATTCCACCCGGCCACGCGCGCCCGTTCAAGTGCGGCAGGTCGTCAACGCCCCGGGGTCAGGGTCACTTCCTCTCCCGGCCGCAGCGTCACGCGTTGCCGCCAGTTGCCGGCCCGTACCTCGGTGCTGGTGCCGCCGATGCTACGGACCGTAGCCCGCAGGACCTTTCCGTCCCGCCAGGTGATGTCGGTCTCGAAGCCGCCCCTGGCTCCGATGCCGGTGACCGATCCCTGCGCGGCCCAGGCGCGGGGCAGCGCCGGCAGCAGCTCGATCACGCCGGGGCGGGAGTAGAGCAGCATCTCCAGGGCCGCGGTGGCGCCGCCGAGGTTCGCGTCGATCTGGAAAATCGTGTAGCTGCCCTGGCTGTACATGTCGAAGAAGTTCGCCGAGGTGCCGTTGCCGTTGTTCATCGACGGGCGCATCACGGTGAGGTACAGCTGGTACGCACGCTCGGCATCCTTGAGTCGGGCCCAGCACAGCGAGCGCCACGCACATGCCCAGCCGTAGCTGTCCATGCCGCGCGCCAGGAGGAGGTTGCGTACGCCGTCAAGCAGTTCCTTCGGACTGGTGTCGAAGGCGATCCGGTCGGCTGGAAAGAATCCGATCAACGGGGAGAGGTGTCGGTGCGTGACCTCGCCGAGGTTGTCCGGGGTCATCCACTCCTCGAGCCAGCCGGTCGTCGGGCTGACCCGGGGCAGGTAGAGCCGCGACTGTAGATCCTTGACCTCGGCTGCGAACTCGGCGTCCCGGCCGAGCCGCTCGCTCGCGACCTGGATCTGCTGGAACAGGTCCCAGGCGAGTTCCTGCGCGTACGTGATGCCCTTGGCGTCCGGCCCGTGCTCCGGTGACCAGGCGGTGTCGTCGATGAGCACCTCACGGGAGGTGCCGTCCGAATCGGTCACGGTTGTGGTGATGAGTCGGGCCTGCCAGAACTCCGCCGCTCCCTTGAGCACCGGGTAGATCTTCTCCAGGTACGCGCGGTCCTGGCTGTACTCGTAGTGCCGCCACAGCGAATTGCACAGCCAGGCGTTGCCGGAGGGGTGCCACACCCAGCCGCTGCCGCCGTGGATGTTGGTGGAGAACGCGACCGCCCAGCCGGCCAGCTTCCCGCTGCTGTTGCGGAAGCGGTTCTTCGGGTCGTTGAACAGTCGTCGGGTCACGTCGGTCCAGACCGGCAGCTGGGACACGCAGTAATCAGCCAGCGCGTCCGCACACTCACCAAGACCTGCCGGGTCGGCAAGCCAGTAGTTCATTTGCACGTTGATGTCGGTGTGGTAGTCGGCATACCAGTCAGGGGTGTTGTTGTGGATCCACAGGCCCTGCAGGTTCATCGGCAGCCCGTCGCGGGAGCCGGTGATCGTGAGGTAACGGCCGAACTGGAGGTAGGCGGCCTCAAGCTCGGGGTCCGCGGTGGACGGATCGGTGTACCGCACGGCGAGGCGCGACCACGAGTCGAGCGCGCGCTGCACCGGCGACGACGAGCCGAGGTCGATCGTCATCCGGTCGTACAGCCGTCGATAGTCGGCAACGTGCGTGCCGAGGAGTTTGGTCGGGGCGATCCCGGCGGCCGCGGCGGCTTTCGCGCGGGCGAGAGCCAGCGGATCGGTCGACGGATCACGGAAGTCCCTCGCCGCGTCCGGGGAGTAGTCGGTGCCCGCGCAGATCACGATCAGCACCTCGCGGCAGCCTTCGAAGGTGACCTTGGCGCCGTCGGCGCGGACCCGGCCGCCACTGCCGAGCACGGTGACCGCCGCCGCGTACCGCAGACCGTTGGCGAGCGCCCCGGCGAAGCTCGCCCGGTCGCCGGTCGCCGTGGTGGTCTCGCCGTGGGTGCCGACGAGGGATATCGCGCCGGTGTGGCTGCCGCCGCCGGACTGGGTGAGCCGTAGGACGATCACGTCGTCCGGATGGCTGGCGTAGATTTCGCGGCGGTAGTGCGCCTTGCCGATCCGATAGCTCGCCGAGACGATTCCGTTGCTGAGGTCGAGCTGCCGACGGTAGTCCGTGTATTCCTCCGGGCCGTGCCCGGTCAGCGTGACATGCACCTGGGCGAGTACGCCGAAGCTGCCGAACCCGGACGCGTCGTACCCCAGCTGGCCGTCGCTGGTCAGCGAGTCGTTGCGGCCACCGGTCCAGAAGGACCCATCAGTCAGGTAGAGCGCGTCGTCGACTGGATTGCCGCTGACCAGCGCACCCAGGCGACCGTTGCCGATCGGGAGGCCCTCTCGGATGATCTGGTCCTCCCGGGCCGGCGTGCGGTACCAGAGCGTGGTGGCCTGGGCGTCGGGAACCAGCGTGGCGTCGGCGGGCCGGACCGGTGCGGCGTGCGCGGTGAACGGCCGGGCGCCGCCGAGCGCGATACCGGCCGCGGCTGCACCGGTCAGGCCGAGGAAGCCACGGCGGGACGATTCGAGCACTGCCTCTCCCCTCAGTGATCGGACCTCTTGTCTTAATCGAGGCGGTGACCGACCAGGATGGAGGGGCCAAAGTCCTCAATAGATCCGATGTTTCGCAACATACGGCGGAAGTTTCGAGCATGTCAACAGATCGGGCATCAACGCCGCCGCGAAATCGTCGCCACGGCTGCTCCCGGATGCCCCCGTCCGCCGCCTGCCTCGTCCGGCCGACAGCCGGCCAGCGCATGCCGCTGGCCGGGCGGTAGGTGTGGGGGCGTGCGGCATCACGGCGTCGGTCGTGGTGGCGGCGCAGGAGGCGCCAGCCTCGGGGTGTCCGGTGACGTGCTCCAGACGGAGGTGCGGTGAGGAACGCCGCTTCCGGGCGCCCGACCCGAGGAGATGCGGTCTATTGTGTGCGAGCGCGTTGGCGGGCGGCCTCGTAGAGCACGACCGTGCCGGCGGTCGCCGCGTTGAGGGAACTGGCCGCGCCGGTGATCGGGATCCGTACGGTCCGGTCGCTCACCTCCCGCCAGCCGGTGCTGAGCCCGTTCGTCTCGTTGCCGACCAGCACCACTCTCGGCCCGGTCAGGTCGTAGTCGGCCACGTCCAGGTCGCCGTCCTCGTCGGTGCCGACGATCTCGATCGGTAGGCCGTGCCCGCGCAGACCGGTCACCCAGTCGACGACCTCCCGATGGCTGGCGGCGCGTACGACCGGGACGGCGAAGAGTGAACCCGTGCTCGCCCGGACCGCCTTCGGGTCGTACGGGTCGGCGGCGTGACCGGTGATGACCACACCGGAGGCGCCGAACGCGTCCGCCGAGCGGACCAGCGTGCCGATGTTGCCCGGTGTCGTCGGCCGGTCGAAGACCAGCACGAGGCTGTCCGGGCCGGCGGGCAGGCGATCGAGCCGGTCCTCCGGCAACCCCACCACGGCGAGCAGTTCCGGCGACTCCTCGTCCTTGCCACCGAGTTCGGCCATCAGGTCGGGTGTCATCACGACCCGCACACTGTCGACCCGGTCGAGCAGGTCCCGGGCCCACCTCGACAACCCCTGCCCGTACGGGTGGAGCAGGGCGCGGATCTCCCAGCCGTGCTCGACGGCGAGGCTGATCGGTCGTACCCCCTGGACCAGGAACTCACCCGCCCGCTGCCGTTTGGTGCGGTTGGTCAGGAGCGCCTGCCACTGCTGGAAGCTCGCGTTCCGGGTGGTGATCTTCAAGGTCTTCGCCACGTGGGAACTGGCCCTCCTGGTCCGGGATCGAACCCGACCCTACAGGGACCGGCGCGAGGTCAACGGCGCAGGTGGCAGCGGTCAGGGGCGCGGCTCGACCCGTCCACCGCACCGTGGACCCGCGGCTCCCGCCAGACGGCGGAGACTAGGGTGCGGGGGATGACCGACACGTACGCGGACCCCGGCGAGCCGGACGTACGCGGTCCCGGGTGGTATCTGTGGTGGCTGGTGACCAGCCAGTGGCGGCGGATCCTGTTGGGCGCCACGCTCGGCACCGTCTGGATGGTCTGCCTGACGCTGCCGCCGTACCTGCTGAGCCGGGCGATCGACGACGGGCTGCGGTCCGGGCACTCGGCGGCGCTGGTCGGCTGGGTGGCGGGCCTGCTCGGCGTCGGGGTGCTGAACGCCTTCGTCGGCATGTTCCGCCACCGCACGATGACCCGGATCCGGATGGACGCCGCCTTCCGTACCGTGCGGGTCGTGGTGGGGCAGGCGACCCGGCTCGGTGCCGCGCTGCCCCGGCAGGTGACCGCCGGCGAGGTGGCCACGATCGGGATCGGCGACGTCTGGGTGGTCAGCGGGGTGCTCACCATCTGCGGTCCCGGCGTGGGCGCGGTCATCGCGTACGTCGTGGTGGCGGTGCTGCTGTTCTCGGTCTCGCCGCTGCTCGCGGCGGTGGTGCTGCTCGGCGTACCGCTGCTCAGTGTGCTGGTCGGGCCGCTGCTGGGGCGGCTGCAACGGGTCGGGATGGTGTACCGGGAGCGGGAGGGGACGCTGGCCGACCGGATCGTGGACATCGTCGGTGGCCTGCGGGTGCTCAACGGCTTCGGTGGCAAGGAGATCTACGCCGAGCGCTACCGGCAGGGTTCGCGGGCACTCCAGGCCGACGGATACCGGCTCGGTGCGGTGACGAGCTGGATCGAGGCGCTCAAGGTCGGCCTGCCGATGGTCTTCCTCGCCGCGGTCACCTGGCTGGCCGCCCGTACCGCCGCGCAGGGCGGCATCAGCGTCGGCGAACTGGTCGCGGTCTACGGGTACGTGGCGGTCCTGGTGGTGCCGGTGGCGTTCTTCATCGAGGGCGGTCTCGACCTCAGCCGGGGGCTGGTCTCCGCCCGCCGGGTGATCCGGTTCCTTCGGTTGGAGCCCGACGACGCCGTCCGCCGGGTGACCGCGCAGGCGCCGGTGCTGCCGTCGCCGCTACGTGATCCCGCCTCCGGTGTCGAGGTGGCACCCGGCAAGCTGACCGTGCTCGCCGCCGCCCGGCCGGCGGAGTCCACGACCGTGGTCGAGCGCCTCGGCGGCTTCGTGGACTCCGACGTGACCTGGGGTGACGTACGGCTCGACGCGATCGACCCCGCCCGGGTACGGGACCGGATCCTGGTCGCCGACAACGAGGCCGCCCTCTTCTCCGGCACCCTCCGGGAGGTGCTCGGGGGTCGGTGGGACCGGGACGAGGAGGCGATCCTGCGGGCGGTCCACGCCGCCGCGGCGCGGGATGTCGTACTCGGCATGCCGGACGGGCTCGACTCGACCGTCGACGCCCAGGGGCGCAATCTCTCCGGCGGCCAGCGGCAGCGGGTCCGACTGGCCCGTGCGCTGCTGGCCGACCCCGAGGTGCTGCTGGCCGTCGAACCGACCTCGGCGGTGGACGCGCACACCGAGGCGGCGGTGGCGTCCCGGCTCCGGGCCACCCGGACCGGTCGTACCACCGTGGTCGTCAGCACCTCGCCGCTCCTGCTCGACCAGGCGGACCTGGTGTACTACCTGCACGACGGCCGCGCGGTCGCCGCCGGCACCCACCGCGAACTCCTGCTCGCACACCCCGGCTACCGCCGTCTGGTCGCCCGTACCACCGCCGACGAGCCCGGCCCACCCGCCCAGCGGGAGCCCCGGTGACAGCGGGTCGGCGCCGCGACGCGCTGCCCGTCGCCGAACCGGCCCGGGTACGCCGTGCGGCGCTCCGGCTGATCCGGGCCGACCGGCGCGCCTTCACCGCCGTGCTCCTGCTGAACGCGCTCGCCGCCGCCGCCGGACTGGTCGGACCATGGCTGCTCGGCCGGATCGTCAACACCGTCCAGGCCGGCGGCGGGGTGGCGGAGGTGGACCGGCTCGCCCTCACCATCCTGCTCTTCGCCCTGGTCCAACTCGTCCTCACCCGCTACGCCCAGTACCTCGGGCACCGGTTCGGTGAGCGGACCTCGGCCCGCATCCGTGAGCGGTTCGTCGACCGGGCACTCGCCCTCCCCACCTCGGTGGTGGAACGGGTCGGCCCCGGTGACCTGACCACCCGTGGCACCACCGACGTCGCCAGCGTCGGCCGCGTCCTGCGCGACGCCGCCCCGGAGATCCTCGTCGCGCTGGTCCAGGCGATCTTCATCCTCGGGGCGGTCTTCGTCCTCGCCCCACCGCTCGGCGCCTGCGGTCTGCTCGGTCTGCTCGGCCTCGTACTGGTGACCCGCTGGTACCTGCGCCGGGCGCACACCGCCTATCTCGCCGAGGGGGAGGCGAACTCGGCGCTCGCCGAGGTGCTGGTGACCACCGCCACCGGCGCCCGTACGGTCGAGGCGCTCGGGCTGCGGCAACGCCGGATCGACGCCTGCCTCGCGGCGATCGAGCGGTGCCGGCGCACCCGGGTCCGTACCCTCTTTCTGCGCAGCGTGGTCTATCCCGGCACGGACATCTCGCACGTCCTCCCGGTGGTCGCGGTGCTGCTGCTCGGCGGGTTGCTCTACAACCACGGCACGGTGAGCCTCGGAGCGGTGGTCAGCTCGGCGGTCTACCTGCGGCAGGTGTCGAATCCGCTGGACACCATCCTGATCTGGATCGAGCAGTTGCAGAGCAGCGGCGCCTCCTTCGCCCGGGTCGAGGGTCTGGAGCCGACTCCCCGGCCGGCATCGACCGGCGGCACCGACCCGGCCGACGACCGGATCGAGGTACGCGGGGTCCGGTACGCCTACGACGACGAGCGGGACGTGCTGCACGGGGTGGACCTGACCGTACGGCCCGGCGAGCGGCTGGCGCTGGTCGGTCCCTCCGGCGCCGGCAAGTCCACCCTCGGTCGGCTGCTCGCCGGCATCGACGAGCCGGGTACGGGCAGCGTGACCGTGGGCGGGGTGCCGATCGCCGACCTGTCGCCGGACCGGCTGCGTCAACAGGTTGTCCTGGTCACCCAGGAACACCACGTCTTCCTCGACTCGGTACGGGGCAACCTGCTGCTCGCCGCCCCGTCGGCCAGCGAGGCCGAGTTGCGGGCGGCGCTCGCCGCCGTCGGCGCAGACTGGGTCGACGAACTGCCGGAGGGGTTGGAGACCGAGTTGGGTGACGGCGGTTACCGCCTGGACGGTGCGCGGGCGCAGCAACTCGCGCTGGCCCGGGTGGTGCTGGCGGACCCGCACACGGTGATCCTCGACGAGGCGACCGCGCTGCTCGACCCGACCACGGCGCGGGACACCGAGCGGGCGCTGGCCGCGGTGCTCGCCGGCCGTACCGTGGTCGCGATCGCGCACCGTCTGCACACCGCTCACGACGCGGACCGGGTGGCGGTGTTGGAGGGCGGACGGATCTCCGAACTCGGCACCCACGACGACCTTGTCGCGGCCGGCGGCCCGTACGCCGCGCTCTGGCGCTCCTGGCACAGCGAAGCCGGGGCCGCTGTCGGGGTCGGGGCCGGGGACGGGGTCGCTGTCGGGGCCGGGGACGGGGTTGCCGTCGACGCGGAGGCCGCCGTCGAGGCCGATGTTCCCGTCGAGGTCTCGTCGACCCGGACCGGCGACGTTTCCGGCTAGGTCGGGCGGTATTCGACCTCGGGTCGGCCAGGGGTGCCGTACCGGGGGCTGCGGCTCACCCGACCGGTGCTGACCAGGTGTTCGAGGTAGCGGCGGGCGGTCACCCGAGAGGTGCCGGTCCGGGCCGACACCTCGGTCGCGGAGAGCCCCGGCTCGGACCGCAGGGTGGCGAGCACCATGTCCAGGGTCTCCGCGCCGAGCCCCTTCGGCAGGGTGTCGGCGTCCGCGCCGCGCAGGGTGGCGAACATCCGGTCCACCTCGTGCTGGGCCACCACCGCGCCGTCGGCGAGCGCCTGCCGGCGGTATTCGGCGTACCGCTCCAGCTTGTCCCGGAACGCGGCGAAGGTGAATGGCTTGAGCAGGTAGTGGGTGACGCCGAGGGCGACCGCGGCACGGACCATGGTGAGGTCCCGGGCCGAGGTCACGGCGAGTACGTCGGTGGTGCTGCCGGCCGCCCGCAGTGCCCGGCAGACGTCCAGGCCGTGCAGGTCGGGCAGGCGGAAGTCGAGCAGTACGAGGTCCACCCCGGCGCCGCCCTCGGCGCGCAGCGCCGCCATCGCGTCCCGGGCGGTGTGTACGACCCCGACGACGCTGAAGCCGGGTACCCGCTCGGTGTAGGCGCGGTGCGCGTCGGCGAGTAGCGGCTCGTCCTCGACGACCAGCACCCGGATGGTGGTCACGTCGGAGACTCCCGGGGGATCGGCAGCCGGGCCGGGATCGGCAACCGGACGCTGAACAGGGTGCCACCTGCGGCGGGACGGGTCACATCGACCTTGCCGTCGTACCTTGAGACCACCTGGCCGACGAGGGCCAGGCCGAGCCCCCGGCCGGCGCTCTTGGTCGACCAGCCCCGCCGGAACGCGTCGGTGACCTGGGCTGGGTCCAGCCCGGGTCCGCTGTCGCCGACCCGGACCTGCACCTCCCGTTCGGTCGCGCCGACGTAGACCCGGACCTGGCGGGGTGGTTCGGTGCCGCCGACCGCCTCGAGGGCGTTGTCGACCAGGTTGCCGACGACGGTGAGCAGGTCGCCGATGGGCAGCGGGTGGCCGTCGAGGCGGGACTCGGGATCGACCACGAGCTCCACGCCCCGTTCGCCGGCCTGGGCGGACTTGCCGAGCAGCAGGGCGGCGAGTGCCGGCTCGGTGACCGCGCCGACGACCCGGTCGGTGAGCTGCTGGGCGAGGGTCAGTTCGGCGGTGGCCAGTTGCACCGCCTCGTCGGTACGCCCGAGCTCGACCAGGGTCAGTACGGTGTGCAGCCGGTTCGCCGACTCGTGCGCCTGGGCCTGGAGCGCCTCGCTGAGTCCGCGTACGGAGTCGAGTTCGCTGGCCAGGGTGCGCAGTTCGGTGTGGTCGCGCAGGGTCAGTACGGTGCCGACCGCCCGACCGCCGAAACTGGTCGCGCGCTGGTTGGCGACCAGCACCCGGTCACCGGCGAGCATGGGTTCGTCGTGTGCGGCGCGGCCGGAGAGGAGCAGGTCGGCCACGGCTGGTGGGAAGCCGAGGTCGGCGACGGGGCGCTCCTGCACCGGGTCGGCACCGGTCAGCCCGAGCAGGCGCCGTGCCTCGTCGTTGATCAGTGCCACCCGCCGGTCCGGGGTGAGGACGAGCAGCCCTTCGCGGACGGAGTGCAGGACGGCGTCGTAGTACTCGTACATCCGGGTGATCTGGGCCGGGCCGAGTCCGTGGGTCTGCCGGCGCAGGCGGCGGCTGAGCAGCCAGGAGCCGGCCGCGGCGAGGGCCAGTGCGGCGGCGGTGGCGGCGAGCAGCGCGGGTGCCTGGGCGAACAGTTTCCGGTTGATCGCGTCGGTGGTGATGCCGACCGAGACCAGCCCGATCACGGCGCCGCTCTCGGTGCGTACCGGCACCACCGCTCGGACGGACTCACCGAGCGTACCGACGTTGATCGTGGTGAACGCCCGGCCGGCGAGCGCCGGTTCGATCTCGCCGACGAACGGTTGACCGATCAGTGCCGGGTTGGGGTGTGAGTAGCGGGTCCGGTCCGGGGCCATCACGACGATGAAGTTGGTGCCGGTGGCCCTGCGGGTCGACTCCGCGTACGGCTGGAGCGTGGTGGCCGGGTCGGGGGAGCCCAACGCGCTCGCCACGTCGGGGGAGCGGGCGACGGCCTCGGCCACCGCGAGCACCTCCTCCTGGGCGGCGCTGCGTACGTCGGCGCGGGCCAGCAGCACCGCGCCGGTCATCCCGGCCACCACGAGCAGGCTGACGACCAGGACCTGCAGGGCGAAAAGTTGGCCTGCGATGCTCCACCGTCGTCTGGACATGCGCTCCAGTGTTCCCTGTACCGTCGGCGGTCGGCGCGACGGCGCCGTGGTCAGCCGCTTGTTTCGATTCGGGGTCGCCCCGGTGAACACAATGAACGCAAGGCTGTGCTCCGGTGAGATCCAGGCCACTGTCTCGGCATGGACACCCCTACCGCCCGGCCACGACGGGACCGCACCCACTTCCTCTACCTCGCCGTCATCGTCGCCGTCGTCGCCGGCATCGTCCTCGGCTTCGCCGCCCCGGAGGCGGCCAAGGAGCTGAAGCCGATCGGTACCGGCTTCGTGGCGCTGATCAAGATGATGATCAGCCCGATCATCTTCTGCACCATCGTGCTCGGCGTCGGCTCGGTACGGCAGGCCGCGAAGGTCGGCAAGGTCGGCGGCCTCGCGCTTGGCTACTTCCTGGTCATGTCGACCGTGGCGCTCGCGATCGGCCTGGTGGTCGGCAACATCGTGCACCCCGGCTCGGGACTGCACCTCGGCGCCGCCCAGGCCGCGGCCGGCCAGGCCCAGGTCAGCGGCGCGAGCGAGGGTACGGTCGACTTCCTGCTCGGCATCATCCCCACCTCGCTGCTCTCCGCGTTGACCGAGGGTGAGGTGCTGCAGACCCTGCTGGTCGCGCTCCTGGTCGGTTTCGCGGTGCAGGGCATGGGGCGCCGGGGCGAGCCGGTGCTGCGCGCGGTCGGCCTGATCCAGCGGCTGGTCTTCAAGATCCTGACGATGGTCATGTGGCTGGCGCCGATCGGTGCGTTCGGCGCGATCGCCGCCGTGGTCGGCGCGACCGGCGTGGACGCGTTGAAGAGCCTGGCCCAGATCATGATCGGGTTCTACGTCACCTGTGTGATCTTCGTGGTCGTCATCCTCGGCCTGCTGCTCCGCTTCATCGCCAAGATCTCGATCTTCGCCCTGCTGCGTTACCTGGGCCGGGAGTTCCTGCTGATCCTCTCCACCTCCTCCTCCGAGTCGGCGCTGCCCCGCCTGATCGCGAAGATGGAGCACTTCGGGGTGAGCAAGCCGGTGGTCGGCATCACCGTCCCGACGGGCTACTCGTTCAACCTCGACGGCACCGCGATCTACCTGACCATGGCCTCGCTCTTCGTGGCCGAGGCGCTGGGCAAGCCGCTCGCCATCGGTGAGCAGATCTCCCTGCTGGTGTTCATGGTCATCGCCTCCAAGGGCGCGGCCGGCATCACCGGTGCCGGGCTGGCCACCCTGGCCGGCGGGTTGCAGAGCCACCGGCCGGACCTGGTCGACGGCGTCGGCCTGATCGTCGGCATCGACCGCTTCATGTCCGAGGCCCGCGCGCTGACCAACTTCGCCGGCAACGCGGTGGCCACCGTGCTGATCGGCACCTGGACCGGGGAGTTCGACCGGGAGCAGGCACGCGAGGTGCTCGCCGGAAACCGGCCGTTCGACGAGTCGACCATGGTCGACGAGCACGGCCCGGCCGACGACGACGACCTGCCCACCGGTTCGTCGCAGGACGCCTCCACCTCTTCGACGGACGCCGCCGCCGGGCGTGCCGAACCGGCGGAGGCAGGCGCCCGAGGCTGACCAGCCGGGCGCGACCGCTTTTCGGGCCACTCACCCAGGTGCCGGGGGTGAGTGGCCCGAAAAGTCTGTAATGGGATTGATACGAGGAATCGTCGCTAAAGTAAGGTAGTGACGAGAGGGCGGAGAATCCTCGCCGGGTCGACGGCCCTGCTGATCGCACTCGCCGCCTGCACCGAGCAGCGGCCACAACGATCGGGGCCGGCGTCGGGCGCCCCCGGGCAGCAGGTCGAACCGGTGACCTCCCCGGGCCTGGAGCTGATCGCCGGAATGCCGCCCTACGTCTCCACCACCAACGTGTACGGCGCGGCCGGTCCCGACCAGCTCAGCGAGGCGGTACGCGGGGACAAGCCCCTGGTCTACGTGCCGAACACCGGCAGTGACGACGTCTGGGTGATCGACCCGGACACGTACCAGGTGGTGGACAAGTTCCCCGGTGGCCCGGAACCGCAGCACGTCGTCCCCTCCTACGACCTGCGTACGCTCTACGTCGCCTCCAGCCGGGTACCCTCCGGCGGTCTCGTCCCGATCGACCCGCGTACCGGCCGGCCGGGCGCGATGATCGACGTCGAGGACGTCTACAACCTCTACTTCACGCCGGACGGCAAACAGGGGATCGTGGTCGCCGAGTACTACCAGCGGCTCGACTTCTACGACGCCACGAACTGGCGGCGTACCGGGTCGGTGACCTTTCCCGAGTGCGCCGGGATCAACCACATGGACTACTCGGTCGACGGGCGGACCATGCTGGTGAGCTGCGAGTTCGCCAACCGGATGCTGGTCGTCGACGCGGTCACCCACCGCAAGCTGCGCCAGTTCGACCTGGATGTGGTCGCCGACGGGATGCCCCAGGACACCCGCCTCACTCCCGACGGGCGGCACTTCCTGGTCGCCGACATGATGGCCGCCGGGGTGTACGTCTTCGACGGGGCGGCCACCAACCGGACCGGGTTCATCCCGACCGGCAAGGGTGCGCACGGCATCTACTTCAGCCGGGACGGCACACTCGCGTACGTCACCAACCGGGACGAGGGCAGCGTGAGCCTGATCGACCTGGCCACCCTCACCACCGCCGGCCTCTGGCGGATCCCCGGCGGCGGCAGCCCGGACATGGGCGGGCTCTCCGCCGACGGTCGGGTGCTCTGGCTCTCCGGTCGCCACCACGACGAGGTCTACGCCATGAGCACCGCCGACGGCCGGCTGCTGGCCCGGATCCCGGTCGGCTCCGGCCCGCACGGGCTCACCGTCTGGCCGCAACCCGGCCGCTACTCCCTCGGCCACACCGCCAACATCCGGTAAGGAAGGGCCCCTTGTTATCGCTTTTTGTATAACAAGGGGCCCTTCCTAACGCCTCGGCGCGGCATTACCGAGTGGTGACAATTTGCGGACCGGGTGCGGACACGGGCCTGGCATCTTCGGGCAGATGATCTACCAACTGGTTGTCGTCCCCGAGGCGCCCCGATGACCGAGACAGCAGGAAACCAGGACCACCGCCCGCTCGTCGCCGGCCCCGTCGCGATCACGACCGTCGCCGATCCGGTGCCGACCCCACGCGTACGGTGGGCGGACGTCGCCAAGGGTGTGTGCATCATCCTGGTGGTGTCATGGCACGTCGTCATCAAGCACTACCTGCAGATAACGTGGCACCTCGGCGTGCCCCTGCCAGGGCTGTGGGGAAAGCTGGGTGAGCAGCTCCTACCGCTGCGGATGCCGCTGTTCTTCACCATCTCCGGTCTGTTCGCGGCGAACGCCGTCACGCGACCGTGGCGGGCGACGGCCCGGTCCCGGATCGCGCAGTTCCTCTACCTGTACGCGATCTGGCTGCTGATCCACACCGCGATCCTCGCCCTGGCCCCGCAGCTCCCGACCGATCGCGCGAACTCGGTCTCCGGCCTCCTGGAGCAGCTCACCATCACCCCGTCCAACCTCTGGTACCTCTACGCGCTGGCGCTCTACTTCACGTTCGCCAAGGTGACGTACCGGCTTCCCGCCCCGGTGCTCCTCACCGCCGCCGCGGCGCTCTCCGTCATCACCGCCGCCGGTCTGCTCGCCACCCCGGGCAACCGTGGCGGCGTCTACCAGAACCTGGTCTTCTTCCTCGCCGGGTTGCACCTCAGGCCGTACGTCGAACGCTGGGCCGCGACCGCGACCAACCGGCGGCTCGGGCTGACCTTCGCCGCGTACGCCGTGGCGCTGGTGGCCATGGCCGTGGCCGGAGCCGAGACCTGGCCCGGCGTCTGGCTTCTGGTGTCCATCACGGCGGTGCTCTTCGGTGTCACCGCGGCCGATCGGGTCGGCCGGTGGCGCGTGGTCGGCGGGGCGCTCGCCAGCCTCGGGCGTCGCACGCTTCCGGTCTACGTCATCCACATGCCGGTGCTGGCCCTGTTGCACCGGCTGCTGGTGGGCCCGCTCTCCGAACTGGGCGACGCCGGGCAGTTCCTGGTGGCGCTCGCTGATCCGGTCCTGCTGACCGCGTTGGTGGTCGCGCTCTCCCTGACCATCCACCGTGCGCTCGTCGCCATATCGGCGAGATGGCTGTTCGAGCTGCCCAGGTGGCGGCACCGCCGGGTCGAGGCGGTGCCGCACACCGGTTAGGCGGATCGCTGGCGGGTCAAGGGGTGACCGGACAGGTGTTCGGCCCCCGGCTCCGTCCCCGCCCGACGAGGGTGACCGGGGCGGAGCCGGCTTCCTGACCGGTGGCCGTCAGCGCGTCGTTGACGGTGCAGACGATCTGTGCCACCGCTGTCGCCGAGAGCGCGGTCACGTCACTGGCGTACGTCACCGTCGTACCCGTCGGTTCGGAGGCGACCTCGACAACCCTGGCGTCCAGTGGCACCTCGCTGGTCAGCCCCCGCGCCCGCTCCTGCGCGTCCGGACCGTCGGTCAGCAGCGCGAGCGTCTCCGCGAGCGACGACGTCTGACCGGTGTCGCGTACCACGAGCGTGAGGTTGATCTCCGACACCAGGTAGAGCCTGGTGTCGGCGGCCACCTCCTGGACCGGTCCGGCCGGGGCGGCGCCGCCGACGATGACCCCGCTGGGGCGGACCCCGCAGCCGGCGAGGGTCGCGGTGAGCGCCAGACCCGCGAGCAACCCGCGTACGGCTCTGTTCCCGGTCACCTGTCTCCTCCCTCGTCCGGCGGATCGGCTGACCAGCGTGGCAGGCGAAGGGTGAACACCGCGCCGCCGGCCGGCTGGTTGGCGGCCACCAGGCTGCCGTGGCGCTCCGCGTCGTGATGCAGCCGGGCGTTCTCCCAGGCGATCGCGAGGCCGAGGCCGCTGCCGGTGGAACGGTTCCGGGCGGTGTCCGCCTTGTAGAACCGGTCGAAGACCTGCGGCAGCACCTCGGCGTCCAGTCCCGGCCCATGGTCGGCGACCGCCAGGACGATCCAGTCCGGTTCGGTGTGCAGACGTACGGACACCGGTGGGGCGCCGTGCCGCAGCGCGTTGCCGACCAGGTTCGCGAGGATCACGTCCAACCGGCGCGGATCCAGCCGGGCCGTCACCCCCGTGGGCAGTTCCGTCTCCACCTCGTCGGACCAGCCGCGGGCGCGCAGCGTCGCGGTCACCGCCGTGGCCACGTCGACGGGGTCGAGCGCGAGCGCCGCCGTGCCCGAATCGAACCTGCTGACCTCGATCAGATCGTTCACCAGCCGGGTGAGGTTCTGGGTCTCCTGGCTCACCAGCCGGGCGGCCCTACCGGCGTCTCCGGGGAGTTGGGCCGCCTCCTCGTCGAGCACGTCGGTGACCGCGGTCATGGCGGCCAACGGGGTACGTAGCTCGTGGGACACGTCGGCCACGAAACGCCGTGCGTCGGATTCCATCCGGCGCAGCTCACCGACGTACCGTTCCAGCGTTCCGGCGGTGTCGTTGAAGGTGCGCGCGAGGTCGGCGAGTTCGTCGGAGCCGCGGATGGTGAGCCGGCTCGCCAGGTTGCCTTCGCCCAACCGTCGTGCCGCCCGCCCGAGTTCACGCACCGGCCGCAGCACGCTCCGCGCGGCGAGCGACGCCAGCAGCACCGCGAACACCAGGGACAACCCGCCGGTGAGCCAGGCCATGACGGCGAGCTGGTCGATGCTCCGCTCCTCGGCCAGCAGGCTGTGCAGGCGGTAGATCTCCAGCCCGGACGCGACCGGCGTGCCGTCCGGTCCGGTGCGCATCAGTTGGGTCCCGATGACGAGGCTCGGCGTCCCCCGGTAGGAGACGCGTTGCCAGACGACCCGGCCGCCGCGTACCGCCTGGCGCAGGTCCGGCGAGAGCAGTTCGGGCGGCGGGCCGATCGCCGATCGCCGGCCCTGGTACAGGACGACAGTGCTCTCGTCACGGGTGGAGAGTGCCTCGGCGAACCCGTCGAGTTCGTTCTGGGCCGGTGGCAGGTTCCCGACCGGGAAGAGCTTGTCCGCCTGGCCCACCAGTGCGACGACCGCCGCGTCCTGGGCTTTGCGCAGGATGACGTCGCGGGCCTGGACGTAGCCGCTGCCGGCGACGGCGGCCGCCGTCGTCAGGCCGAGCAGCACGAAGGCGACCAGGAGCCTGACCCGCAGTCCCCACGCCCTGCCACCGAGCCACCGCCAGCGGTTCACAGTGGTCCGAAGCGGTAGCCGAAACCACGCACCGTCTGCACGTAGGCCGGGGTTGCCGGATCGTCCTCGATCTTCGCGCGCAGTCGCTGGACACAGGCGTCGACGAGCCGCGAATCGCCCAGGTAGCCGTGTTCCCAGACCGTCTCCAGCAGTTGCTGACGGCTCAGTACACGACCCGGCGTGCCGGACAGTTCGAGCAGCAGGCGCAGCTCGGTCGGGGCGAGACCGACCGGCACCCCGTTCTTGCGTACGACCAGCGCGGCCCGGTCGATGGTCAGCGCACGGTGCTGCTCGGTCCCGGTCCGGTCCCCGCCGGGTCGGCGCTGGTCGCCACCGGCCCGCCGCAGCACCGCGCGGATCCGCGCCTCGAGCACCCGGGCCTGTACCGGTTTGACCACGTAGTCGTCGGCGCCGGCCTCCAGACCCGCGACCACGTCCATGTCGTCGTTTCGGGCGGTGAGCATGATGATGGGCAGGTCGCCGCCGGCACGGATCCGTCGGCAGACCTCGAATCCGTCGATTCCGGGCAACATGAGATCCAGGACCACGACGTCGGAGACGGCCGCCTGTAACCGGGCGAGGCCCTGTTCCCCGGTCGCCACCGCCTCCACCGTGTGCCCCTGCCTGGTCAAGGCGAGATGCAGCCCGTCACGCACGGTCTGGTGATCTTCGATCAAGAGCACTCGGGACATGTCGCCAACTATCGCACCACGGGCCGAAGGTGGCAGTTTCCGCATTACCTACCATGTGCTTGAAATGATTGCGGTAAGCATTGATGTCCGGATTTTTGGGTCCGGGGCCGCCGGGGGAGACGCGCGGTGGCCCGAAGCGCGGCGGCCTGAAGTCCACCGACCACACCAGGGACAACGCCGAGACCACGGCGAACACGGTGAATCCGGTGCCGGCCGCGATGGCGACGAACGGGCCGCTGCCGGCCACCGGGGCCGACCCGCTCCCGTCCGACGGCACCGGCTGTGGGACGAGCAGGAGCAGGCCCGCCACCAGCACCATCGATCCGAGTACGCCGGCCAGCCCGCCGGACAGTCTGATACCGGTACCCGGGACGGCCCGCCGCACCGTCAACGCGGCGGCGGCCAGGAAGAACAGCACCTCGGCGAGGAGCACGCCCCCGATGACGTCACTGAACCGGTGCCAACCGGCGATCATCGTGGCCGAGGCGACCGCCGAGACCCCCGCGACGCCCGGTAGGGCGAACCACAAACGAGCCCGGGCGGGCAGCACGAGCATGAATGCGAGCAGCAGCGCCATCGCGGCGGTGACGTGGCCACTGGGAAAGCTGTTGTGGGTGGTCGAGCCGACCACGCCGAGCTCCGGCCGGGGTATCGCCGACTTCGCCAGACCGGCCACGCCCACCGCGCAGAGCACCATGAACACCCCGGCCACGCCCGCGTACAGGCGTCGGCTGAGCACGCCCACCAGCAACACCGAGGCGACCAGGATCGCCAACACGGTGTAGTCGCCGAAGAAGGCCAGCAGGGTCTTCGCCGGGTCGGTCAGCACGCTCTGCTGCTCGTACCCGCCACCCCGCTCGGCCGGAGGCAGGAGGAGACCGTCCAACTGCTGACCACGGGGCGTCCAGAGAAACACCCGGCAGGTCAGCACGAAGGCGAGTGCGCACACGAGCGCGGCTCCGAGATAGCCGAGCGCTCCCTGGGGCAGCCCCCCGGCGGGTGACGGCCCCGAGCCGGGGCCCACCGGCCCGGATCGTCCGGCGGATCCGGGCAGAGGGCTGTGGGGAGTCAAGGAGTACAACGTTCCCGAGCGCATCCGACAATGGTCGGCCGTGAATATGAAGATCCTGCCCGTACCGTGTCATGGTTCTGTCACGGTCGCGCCGGGACATCGATCAGATGCCCTGGCCGGCGACCACCGAAAGCAGTCGCAGTTTGTCGTAGCTCTCGCTGCCCGGGGTGGCGGTGTAGACCAGAAGTGACTGGGACTGGTCCGGGTCGACGAGCACCTGGCAGTGCAGTTCGAGCAGTCCGAGTTGCGGGTGCTGGATGCGTTTCGGGGCGCAGTACGGCCCGGCCACCGGGTGTTCGCGCCAGATCTCGGCGAACTCCGGGCTCGCCGCGAGCAGTGCCTCGACGATGCTGCCGGCGCGCGAGTCCGCGCCGTCGCGGGTGTACGTGCGGTGCAGGTCCGCCGCGATCAGGCGACTGTGCCGGGGATGGTCCTCCTCGGGATACACCGATCGTGCGGTCGGGTCGGCGAACCACCGGTAGTGCCAACTACGGGCCAGTCCGCTGTGGGCGGTTTCGTCACCGAGCAGCGCACTCGCGAGCCGGGTCTGTTTCAGGGTCTCGCCGAGGTTGCTCACGACCTGGGCGGGTACGTCCTCGAGGCCGTCGAAGATGCGCATCATCCCCGGATTGATGTGGTCGGTACGGAGGACCCGCCGCGGGGTGGGGTAGCCGCCGAGGCGGAACAGGTGATCCCGCTCGTCGAGTGAGAGCCGTAGCCCGCGGGCGATCGCGGCGAGCATCTGCTCGGAGGGTTGCGGACCGCGCTGCTGTTCGATCCGGCTGTAGTAGTCGGTCGACATGTCGGAGAGCGCGGCAACCTCCTCGCGACGCAGCCCGCCGGTACGCCGACGCCGCCCCCGGGGCAGGCCGACATCCTCCGGTTGCAACGCCTCGCGCCGGGTCCGGAGGAAGTCGGCGAGTCGAGCCCGTTCCATCGGATCAGCTTCCCTCCTGCTCGCGGAACTCACACGTGGGTGGCGAAATCGACCCTCGCCAGGCGTTCGGAGACGGTCCAGAGCCGGGCCGCGTCGGCCTCGCTCCGGGCCGACCGGTAGACGCCCAGTTCGGTCGGGCCGCCGGTGAACTGGCCGAGGCCGTCGGGACCGTAGAACCGGCCACCCCGCGCGTCCGGGCTGGTCGCCGCGTACAGGGCGGGCAACATGCCGGCCTCGACGCTCTGTACGAACACGCCCCAGCGATGCAGCCGCTTCATGAGTGCCTCTTGTGGCGAGCGCTTGGTCCGGCCCAGGTTCGGCCCGGACGCGTACAGGTTCGTCAGGGTCGTGCCCGGGTGGGCGACGTTGCTGACGATGTTCCAGCCGGCCGCGCTGGCACGTCGGTCCAGTTCCAGCCCAAAGTGCAGGTTGGCCAGCTTCGAAAGGTTGTACGAGCGGACCGGCGAGTACTTCCGTTCGCTCTGCAGGTCGTCCCAGTCGATTTTCGCGTACCGGGCGGCACTGCTCGACATCGTGGTGACCCGGGCCCGGCCCGCGTCGAGCAGCGGCAGCAGGCCCGCCACCAGCGCCAGGTGGCCGATGTGGTTCGTACCGAACTGCAACTCCAGGCCGTCACGGGTGATGTGCCGGGTGGGCGGGGTCATCACGCCGGCATTGTTGATCAAAATGTTGACCGGACGACCCTCGCGCCGGAGTGCTTCGGTGAACGTCCGTACGGAGTCCAGTGAGGCCAGGTCGAGCTCACGGGTGGAGGCGACGGCCCGGGGAACACTCGTACGGAGCCTTTCGAGCGCGGCGGTGCCCTTGACCGGGTTTCGCACCGGCAGGACCAGTTCGGCGCCGGCCCGGGCCAGCCGTTCGGCGAGGCCGAGACCGATGCCGTCACTGGCGCCGGTGACCACGGCAAGTTTTCCGGTCAGGTCGGGCACGGTCATGTCCTTCACAACATCTCCCTGGTCAACGGTGTTTCCGTCCGGTTCGGCTCCAACGGTCACACCGGTGCTGGCGCAGATCCAGGTGCAGCTCATCCAGGGATCGGTGGTCCGTGGATATCGCCAGGGCGACCTATCCTGCCCGCATGGATCTGGTCCGCGCGCAGGAGTTGTGGAATCCCGAGCCGGGTTGGCTCAACACCGCCAGCTACGGGCTGCCACCACGACCGGCCTGGGAGGCGTTGCAGGCGGCGCTCGGGCAGTGGCAGGTCGGGCGTACCTCGTGGGAGGGGTGGGGTGAGCAGGCCGAGCGTTCCCGGCGGGCCTTCGCCGGGCTGCTCGGGGTGCCGGTCGGTGACATCACGATCGGCAGCACGGCCTCCCAGTTGCTGGCGCCGATCGCGGCGGCGCTGCCGGCGGGAACGAACGTCCTCGCCCCGACCGAGGAGTTCACCTCGAACCTCTTCCCCTGGCTGGCGCAGGGCGAGCGGGGCGTACGGGTGCGGACGGTGCCGGCCGACCGGCTGGCCGAGTCGGTCGACGCGGGTACGGATCTGGTCGCGTTCAGCCTGGTCCAGTCCGCCACCGGGGCGGTCGCGGAGTACGACGCCGTGGTGACGGCCGCCCGTGAGCACGGCGCCCTGGTGGTGGTCGACGCGTCCCAGGGCTGCGGGTGGCTGCCGTTCGACGCGCACCTGGCGGACGCGGTGGTGGTGACCGCGTACAAGTGGTTGATGGCACCGCGTGGTGCCGCATTCGCGTACCTTGCCCCGAGCCTGCGTGAGCGGCTCACCCCGTCGGCCGCGAACTGGTACGCGGGTGAGGACCCGCACGCCTCCTATTACGGCCCGCCGCTGCGACTCGCGGCCGACGCCCGCCGGTTCGACCTGTCGCCGGCCTGGTTCTGTTATGTCGGTGCGGCTCCGGCGCTGGAACTGCTCGCCGAGATCGGCCTGCCGGCGATCCGCGAGCACAACGTCTCCCTGGCCAACCGGTTCCTCGCCGGTCTGGGGCGACCGCCGGGCGACAGCGCGATCGTCACTGTCGACGTGCCCGGGGCGGAGGAGCGGCTGGCGGCGGCCGGTGTCCGGGCCGCGGTCCGGGCGGGCCGGGTACGGGCCTCGTTCCACCTCTACTCGACCACCGAGGACGTCGACCTCGCCCTGTCCGCGCTGCGCTGAGGTGTCAGCGCGGGCGGTCGGGTGAGCCCGATCACATTTCAATACGATACGGTTTCGTATCGCATCGCCGAGGACTAGCCTCCTTTTCGTTACGAGTCTGTTCCGTATCGTATTGGTGATACGGAGTATCGGGGGTAGAGGCGTCGATGCAAAACCCACAACCATTCGAGAACACCGGGCATCCCCGGCGCTGGGCCATCCTCGGCGTGCTGGTGATCAGCCTGCTGGTGGTGGTCCTCGACAACACGATCCTCAACGTCGCCCTGCGTACGTTGTCCGACCCGGTACACGGGCTCGGCGCGAGCCAGGGTGAGCTGGAATGGGCGATCAACTCCTACACGCTGGTCTTCGCCGGCCTGCTCTTCACCTTCGGAGTGCTCGGCGACCGGCTCGGCCGCAAGCGGTTCCTGCTCTTCGGGCTCGCCATGTTCGGGCTCTCCTCGCTGCTCTCCGCGTACGCCCAGAACCCGGGCCAGTTGGTCGGCGCGCGGGCACTGATGGGTCTCGGCGGTGCCGCGATCATGCCGGCCACGCTGTCGATCATCTCCAACGTCTTCGACCCCCGCGAGCGGGCCCGCGCGATCGGCGTCTGGTCCGGGTCCGTCGGCCTCGCCGTCGCGATCGGCCCGGTCCTCGGCGGACTGCTGCTGGAGCACTTCTGGTGGGGTTCGGTCTTCCTGATCAACGTGCCGGTGGTACTGGTCGGCCTGGTCGCCGCCGCCATCCTGGTGCCGGAGTCGCGGGACCCGCGCCCCAACAAGATCGACGTGGTCGGTGTCCTGCTCTCCGTGATCGGTCTGGTCGCCCTGAGCTACGGCATCATCGACGGCGGCGAGCACGGCTTCGGTCGGCCACTGGTCTGGGTCGCGATCATCGGCGGTCTGGCGGTGCTGGGGGCGTTCGTGGTCTACGAGCGGCGGGTCGAGTTCCCGTCACTGGACGTCCGGCTCTTCAAGATGCCCCGGTTCGCCGCCCCGGTCGCGGTCGTCGGGCTGACCTTCTTCGCCACCATGGGCGTGATGTTCTTCAGCTCCTTCTACCTGCAACTGGTCCGGGGTTACGAGCCGCTCCACACCGGCCTGCTCTACCTGCCGTTCGCGGCGGCCCAGCTGATCTTCGCCCCGCGTAGCGCGGCCATGGTCAAGCGGTACGGGAGCAAGGCCGTCTCGGCGGTCGGTCTGACCCTGACCGCGCTCGCGCTCTTCGTGTTCGTCTTCATCGGTGCCGAGACCCCGATCTGGGTCCTCCTGGTGTCGTTCTTCGTCCAGGGCGTCGGAATGGCGAACATCGTCGCGCCCGCCACCGAGTCGGTGATGTCCTCGCTGCCCCGGGAGAAGGCCGGCGTGGGCTCGGCGGTCAGCAACACCATCCGGCAGGTCGGTGGCGCACTCGGGGTCGCGGTGATCGGGTCGGTGCTAGCCGGCGTCTACCGGGACCAGATCGCCTCGGCCACCGGAGCGCTGCCCGCTCCGGCCCGGGACGCGGTGAACGAGTCGATCTCCGGTGCGTACGCCGCCGCGGCTCAGCTCGGCCCGGCCGGACAGAGCGTGATCGGCGCGGCCAACGACGCGTACGTCTCCGCCATGCACTGGGCCTCCGGGATCTCGACCGTCATCGTGGTCCTCGGCATCCTGGTGGTGCTGCGCTGGATGCCCGGACGGGCGGCGACCCAGTCGCACGTCCAGCCCGAGCCGGCGGCCACGCCGGAACTGGCCACCACGTCATAAGTCGGAAACAATGACCGACATGACCACCACCGCTGATGCTCCGCGGTCGCCCGGGCGACCGCGGAGCACCCGCGTCGACGAGGCCATCATGGAAGCGACCCTGGACCTGCTCGCCGAGGGCAGCAGCATCGAGGCGCTCTCCATCGAGGCGATCGCGGCCCGCGCCGGCGTCGGCAAGGCGACCATCTACCGCCGATGGTCGGGCAAGGAAGCACTGATCATCGACACGCTGCGCACGCTCAAGGGCCCACCGGCCATGCCGAACGGCAAGAACGTCCGCGAGGACCTGGTGATCCTGCTCAACGCCGTGGGCCACAACCCGGACGCCCGCGCCGCGTCGATCTTCCCGTGCATGATGCCGACGATCCAGCGCGACACCTCAATGCACCGGCTCTACCAGGAGATACTCGAACCCCGCCGGCAGGTGATGCGGGACGTGCTGCGCCGGGGCATCGAGCGCGGCGAACTCCGCCCCGACCTCGACGTCGAGCTGACCCTCTCCATGCTCACCGCGCCGGTGCTGTTGCAGCGCCTGCTGAACTGGCACCCGAAGCTCGGCGACGAGAACCTGCCCGAACGGGTGGTCGACGCCTTCTTCGCCGGCATCGCCACCAACCCGGGCACCGCCACCAACCCGGGCACCGCCACCAACCCGGGCTGAGCGGCCCGGCCGCCTCCGGTCAGGCGGGCGTACGGAGGCGGTGCAGCCGGAGCGCGAGCTGGACCTCCAGCGCCCGCTCCGGCTTCTGCCAGTCCGGTCCGAGCAGCTGCCCGACCCGCTCCAGGCGCTGGGTCACCGTGTTCACGTGTACGTGCAGCTGCTCGGCCGCGCGGGCCAGACTGCCCCCCACCCCGAAGTACGCCTCCAGCGTCTTCACCAGGGCGGTGCCGCGTCGGGCGTCGTAGTCGACCACCGGTCCCACCGTGTCGGCGAGGAACCGGGCCACGTCCCGGTCACCGTCCTCGGTGACCGAACCAAGCAGGAGTCCGACAAAACCGAGCTCGGCCGTGCTCGCCCCCTCACCGGCCCGGCCGAGCGCCCAGAGCGCCGTCAGGCAGCGGTCCGCCTCGCGGAACGCGGTACCGAGCGAGGCCGGCCCGGTGGACGGGCCGCTCGACCCGGCGGTCACCGGGCGACCGGTCACCCGGGACAGGTCCCGGACCACCGCCCGTGCCGCCGCCCCGGCATCCTGGCCGGGCAGCATGAGCACCACCCGCCCGTCCCGGGCAGCGGCCAGACCGCCCCGGGTGGAGGCGTACGTGGTCGCCCAGGAGACGACCCGCTGCCGGGCCGAACCGGTCGTGGCGATCACGTCGTCGCCGACCGCCACCAGGACGTGCGGCGCGTCCAGCTCCACCCCGAGCCGCCGGGCCCGGCTGCGCAGCGCCTCCGCGTCCCGTACCGGGCGGGCGATCAGGTCATCGAGCAGTTCGCCCCGGACCCGTCCCTCGGCCTCGGCGACGGTCCGGCGGAACAGCAGCAGCAACGCGGTGACCAGTGCCGCCCGCTCCAGGATCCGCTGGTCGGCGTTGACCAGTTCGTCGTCGGGATGCAGCACCAGGGCGCCGAGGTTCTCCGTACCGGCGACCACGGCGGCGTACCAGAGGGGGCCCCGGCGGACACTGCGTCCCTCGGCCCGGGAGGCGACCACGGCCTCGACCAGCGCCGCCCGGTCCGGCTCGCCGATGCTGCCCACCCGGGCCAGTAGCCGACCCTCGGCGTCCAGCGCCAGCAGTGCCCCGCCGAGCACGTCGGTCACCGCCGCCGCGACGTCCTCGACCCCACCGCCGCGCAACACCAGCGCGGTCATCCGGTCGTGCGCGGCGGCGGCCCGCTCGACCGACGCGCTGTGTGCCTGGATGGTGGCGTTCGCCGAGGAGAGCTCGGCGAGCGCGGCCCGGGTCTCCAGCAGCAGCCGGGCGGTGTCGATCGCCACCGCCGCGTGCGCGGCCAGGGAGACCAGCAGCGCGACCTCCTCCCGCGCGAACGGTCTGGCGGAACGGTTCGCCGCGTAGAGCACCCCGATCACGCTCGGCCCGAGCCGCAGCGGAACTCCCAGGATCGCGACCAGGCCCTCCTCGCCGACTCCGGCGTCGATCTCGCCGGTGTGGTGGAAGCGGGCGTCCTCGGGGTAGTTCGCGGTCGCGTACGGGGTGTCGGTCTGCGCGACCAGGCCGCCCAGTCCGGCCCCCATCGGCAGCCGCAGCCGCTGGAAGCGGGCCGAGACGGAACCGTCGGTGACCCGCATGTACGTGTCGCCGTGCTCCTCGTCGTTGAGCGTCATGTACGCCACGTCGGTGCCGAGCAGGTGCCGGGCCCGGTGCACGATCGCCCGGAGCACCGCGTCCAGGTCGCGCAGCCCGGCCAGGTCGCTGGCGGTGTCGTACAGGCCGGAGAGTTCGACCTCGCGTTGGCGCCGCCGTTCCAGCAGCGCCCGCACCCGCAGCGCGACCACCTTGGCCTGTTCCAGTTCGGCCAGCCGCTCGGCCGGTAGGCCGGCGGCGCGGGCAGCGAGCAGTGGCCCCTCGAACTCCACCGCGGCGGCCTCGCGGGCCAGCAGCTCCAGGAATTCGATCGGCGACGACATGGGACCCATTGTGCGTGTGGGGATCTTCAGTTTGCCGTCCAGCCCCCGTCGACCGCGATCGCGGTGCCGGTGATGAACGACGCGGCCGGCGAGCAGAGGTATGCCATCAGCTCGGCCACCTCCTCCGGCTCGATCAGCCGTTTGATCGCGGCGCGAGCCAGCATGATCTTCTCGACCACTTCCTCCTCGGCGATGCCGTGGGTGGCGGCCTGGGCCGCGATCTGCCCCTCGACCAGCGCGGTACGGACGTACGCCGGGTTGATGCAGTTGGCGGTCACCCCGTGCGCGGCGCCCTCCAGCGCCACCACCTTGGAGAGTCCCTCCAGGGCGTGTTTCGCCGAGACGTAGGCCGACTTGTACGGCGAGGCCCGCAGCCCGTGCACCGAGGAGATGTTGATCACGCGGCCCCAGCCCCGCTCGTACATCCGGGGCAGCGCGCGCTGGATCAACAGGAACGGCGCCTCGACCATCACCCGGTGCAGGTACGCGAAGCGCTCGACCGGAAACTCCTCGACCGGCGCGACGTGCTGCAGGCCGGCGTTGTTGACGACGATGTCCACCCGGGCGTCGATCGCCGAGGTCGCCGCCGAATCGGCCAGGTCGACCGCGAGCGCGTTCCCGCCGATCTCCGTCGCCACCGCCTGGGCCGCCTCGGCGTTCCGGTCGACCACGGTCACCACCGCGCCGGCCGCCGCGAGCCGGACCGCGCAGGCCCGGCCGATGCCGCTGCCACCACCGGTGACCAGCGCGGTGCGCCCCGACAGGTCGAGCTGTACGACGTGGGGATCAGCCACGCTTTCTGCCGTCATGGCGCAAGAAGCTACGACCCGTACGGCCGGGCGCACATGGGCAACGAACACATACTCCACGGCGGGGCTATGTGGCTCCAGGCGGGATACGTGGCGACGGTGGCCGGACTCGTGGCGCTGCGTCCGCCCCGAAGCCATCCATCCACCCGGATTGCCGGCGGTGGGGGCCGTGTGGCGAGTCGGGGAGCCGGTGCGACCTGAAGACGTGTCTCACCGGCTCCCCGATCATCGCAGTGGGATCAGCAGGTCACGACGCCGTCAAAGTCGCCGAGGAAGTACCACTCGTAACGCCAAGTCGTGTGGGCCTTGACGGTGTGGCAGTCGCTGTCGGACCAGTTGTTGACGAGAACCTTGGCGTTCACGTCGTAGCCGCAGGTGTTGTCGACCGAAACGGAATCGACACCAGGCGCCCAGCCGAGATTGACGCAGGAGGGGAGGGTTCCGGCCATTGCCGGGGAAGTCCCGCCGGTGACCAGCGTGCCGGTTGCGAGCGCCAGCATTGCGGCGCCGGACATGATGCGTCGTGACATTCGTTGCATGGTTTTTCCCTCCGTGAATGCGATGAGCAGCGCACGTCGCGCACTGATTGGCGTCAACGATCTTGCGGCTCCGTGACGCGACTATGGCATAGGCCGGGAGTACGTGTCTAACCCTTGTCGTGGTCGAGTGTGGAATCCCTGCGGCCGGTTGGCGCGATTACAGAAATCACCCTCCGTGACTGCCTATTGCAATTACGGAATGTAGTTTGGGTGATCACCGGGGTCGACGGTGTCGTCGAGGGTGAGCGGGGCATCGCGTGGAGTGATGATCGTCCGGGCTCTCCGTTGTCATACTGCCGCGCGCGGCCCGGTTGAAGAATCCCTTGACCTGGGAAGATGGATCGATCCCGAGATTTGGGTGATCTGGGTCACGTTCGGAGGTGCGGCTGCTTCCCGGTTCGCTGTCTCCGGCGCAGCGCACTGCGGCCAGCTACGCCCCGCCGGGAGCGGCTACTTTCAGATCGGGTCATGTGTCGGGCGAAACGACCGGCCGGAAGCACGTACGTCGGAGTCCGCCTCGGCCTGCCTCCGTCCGCTCCACAATGGCGTGGATCGCTGTATTCGATTGGCGGATCAGACGTGATGTTCCCGTGGCCCCGATAACGTCCGACGGACACCCGTGTACGGGAGGGTGGTTGCCTCCGCTCCATGCGGACTCATTCTGCAATCGAGTGGAGGACTATTCTTCAGTGACAGTCGTAGAATCCTCGCGACGAGTCCCGGACGAGTCCCGGACGAGCGCTCATCCACTCTGGATGACGTCTACGAAAGGTCGCTCGTCGCACTCTCCTGGTCACGGAGGCTCCGGCATCTCGTATGCCAGCGGGCCCGTCGGTCCCGGCCAGCGGGCGCCCCGCCCGCCTCTCCATGAGACGTCGGCCCCGCGACGCGTCGATGGGTGGCCGGTAGCTCGGCGTCGGTGGGCCTCGGCGTACCCGGAGGGCACGCCCGCCCGCGCCCGAGTGGATGCCGCGACGTGTACACCCAGGAGGGCGCGGGACCCGGGTCTGACGGTCCGGCAGCGCCCCGACGGGCTTTTGTGTGCACGACTGAGGGTCGTGACACCCTGATAGGTGGTTCGGGAGACTATGGTGTCGAACACGTGTACTGCCGGTGCGTAGGGGAGGGGGCGGCGTGCGGGTGCTTGGCGTCGACCCGGGGCTGACCCGGTGCGGGGTCGGTGTGGTCGAGGGTGTGCCCGGCCGACCGTGCACCCTGGTCGCCTACACCGTGGTACGGACCGACCCGGCGGCTGATCTGTCGCTGCGGCTGCTGCACCTTGACCGGGCGTTGACCGAGCTGGTCGCCGAGCACCGGCCGGAGAGCGTGGCCGTCGAGCGCGTGTTCAGCCAGTCGAACACCCGGACCGTGATGGGCACCGCCCAGGCCAGCGCGATCGCCGTACTGGCCGGCGCGCGGGCCGGGCTGCCGGTGCAGACGTACACGCCGAGCGAGGTGAAGGCGGCGGTGACCGGTTCGGGCCGGGCCGACAAGGATCAGGTCACCGCGATGGTGACCCGCCTGCTGCGGCTGGCCGCGCCGCCGAAACCGGCGGACGCGGCGGACGCGCTGGCGTTGGCGATCTGTCATGTCTGGCGGGGCGGGACCCGCGCCCGGCTGGCCGCCGCGGCCGACGCCGCCGCGCGGCGCACAGCGGCGGACGCCGCCCGAGGTGGAGGAACACGATGATCGCCAGTGTGCGGGGCGTGGTGGCCGGGCTGGGTCCGGACACCGCTGTGATCGAGGTGGGTGGGGTCGGGCTGGCGGTGCACTGCGCGCCGGGCACCCTGGCCGGACTGCGGCTCGGCAGCGAGGCCCGGCTGGCCACCACTCTGGTGGTCCGGGAGGATTCGCTGACCCTCTACGGGTTCGCCGCCGACGACGAGAAGCACCTCTTCGAGTTGCTCCAGACGGCCAGCGGGGTCGGCCCCCGGCTGGCCCAGGCGGTGCTGGCGGTGCACTCTCCGGACGCGATCCGCAAGGCGATCGCCAACGCCGACCTTGCCGCCCTGACCCGGGTGCCCGGGATCGGCAAGAAGGGCGCCGAGCGGTTGGTGCTGGAGCTGCGGGACAAGATCGGTCCGGTCGCCATCGGTCCGGACGGCGCGGGTGGCGTGGTCGGCGGGGCGTGGCCGGAGCAGATCCGGCAGGCGCTGGTCGGGCTCGGCTGGACGGTCGCCCAGGCCGACCAGGCGGTGGCCACCGTGGCGGAGACCGTCGACGGTCCGACGCCGCCGGTTCCGGTCCTGCTCAAGCAGGCGATCCGGCTGCTCGGTAAGACCCGATGACCGATTCCGAGGACCTGGTCTCGGCGTACGCCGACGACGCCGAGCGGGACGCCGAGGTCAGTGTCCGACCGAAGCGGCTCTCCGACTTCATCGCCCAGCACCGGGTACGTGACCAGCTCGACCTGCTGCTCCAGGGTGCGATGCGTCGGGGTGCGCCGCCGGACCACATCCTGCTCTCCGGTCCTCCGGGACTGGGCAAGACCACCCTGGCCAACATCGTCGCGGCGGAGCTCGGCACCGGGATCCGGGTCACCAGCGGGCCGGCGATCGAGCGTTCCGGTGATCTGGCCGCGATCCTGACCAGCCTCGCCCCTGGTGACGTCTTCTTCATCGACGAGATCCACCGGATCGCCAAGCCGGCCGAGGAACTGCTCTACAGCGCGATGGAGGACTTCCGGGTCGACGTGGTGGTCGGCAAGGGGCCCGGTGCGACCGCGATCCCGATCGAGGTCGAACCGTTCACGCTGGTTGGCGCGACCACCCGGTCGGGGCTGCTGACCGGTCCGATGCGGGACCGGTTCGGGTTCGTGGCGCACCTCGACTTCTACAGCCCGGCGGATCTGGAGATCCTGCTGCACCGCTCGGCGCGGATCCTCGGCGTACCGATCACCGACGAGGGGGCGGTGGAGGTGGCCCGCCGCTCGCGTGGCACGCCCCGGATCGCCAACCGGCTGCTGCGCCGGGTCCGGGACTTCGCCGAGGTCCGGGCCGAGGGTGTGGTCACCCTGGAGACGGCCCAGGCGGCACTGAAGGTGTACGACGTCGACGCGCTCGGGCTGGACCGGCTGGACCGGGCCGTGCTCAGCGCCTTGATCGACTCGTTCCGGGGTGGGCCGGTCGGCCTCTCCACGCTCGCGGTGGCGGTCGGGGAGCAGCCGGACACGGTCGAGGAGGTCTGCGAGCCGTTCCTGGTCCGGGCCGGGTTGCTGGCCCGTACGCCGCGGGGCCGGGTGGCGACCGAGGCGGCCTGGCATCATCTCGGCCGTACGCCCCCGAATGGTACCTTTAGTAGTAGTTCGGGCCCAACGCCCGATCTGTTCACTGCTGAGTCGTAACTGTCGTGATCTGTTTGTGATCCGTGCCGCATTCGGCGTACACAGACTCACCGACTAGACTTCGCCGCGATCTGTCTGTACAGACAGGAGATTTCGCTTTCGCCGTGACGTACCACGTCGCGACGGGGCCAATGGGAAGGTCATAGCGTGCGTTACCTAGCGGCAGACGGCGGCGGTGGAGCCGGTAGCTTCACGCCGATCCTCGTGATGGTCCTGTTCTTCGGTGTCCTGTACTTCATCATGATTCGGCCCCAGCAGAAGCGGCGCCGCGAGGCCGAGCAGATGCAGTCCTCGATTGGCCCTGGCGACGAGGTGGTCACCATTGGTGGGCTGTACGGCACCGTCGCCTCCGTCGACGACGAGACGGTGACCCTCGAGGTGGCCCCCGGCGTGCACACCAAGTACGCCCGCCCGGCCATCGCTCGTGTGGTCAATTCGGCGCCGAAGCTCGAGTCGATCCCGGATGAGATCGAAGCGAAAGAGTGACCGATCCTCGGTGACACCGGGATCGATCTTCGATCGAAGATAGTAAATAGCGGTACCGGCGTGTGACACACGTCGGAGAGGTACGCATGTCGCCGGGCATGCCGGCGCCCCATCGCCGCCCATCACCAGCGGCCGAACCGTGCAGGGAGACAGGACAGCCGTGGCACCACCTCAGGGACAGATGCACCCCGGGCGGCAACTCGCCGTACTCGGGGGCATCTTTGTCGTCCTCTACCTCTTAGTCTTCTTCGCCGGCGGTGCTAGCGGGAGCTTCCGCGACCGGTTGGAGCCGAAGCTCGGTCTCGACCTGGTCGGCGGCACCCGGATGACGCTTGAGGCCACCAGCCTGAACAACCAGCCTCCGACACAGGAGAACCTGGAGCGCGCCCGGCAGATCATCGAGAACCGGGTGAACGCCCAGGGCGTCTCCGAGGCCGAGGTGGTGACCGAGGGCAACCGCAACATCGTCATCTCGCTCCCCGGTCAGAGTCGGGACCTGACCGAGGTCGGCAACGCGGCCGAGCTGCGCTTCCGCAAGGTGCTCAAGACCGCGGACGGTGGGGCGCCGAGCGCGGTCGCGCCGACCCCGCCGGCGGCCGGCGCCACGCCGGACCCGTCCGGCACGCCGAACCCGAGCGCGTCGGCCGGTGCGCCGAGCGGTACGCCGTCCGCCGGTGCGCCGAGCGGTACGCCGTCCGCCGGTGGCCAGGGCGGGATGGCCCCGGCGCCGACGCCGAGCGCAGCCGCCACCAGCGCGCCGCCGGCCACGCCGACCCCGAGCGCCTCGACCTCGTCGGCCCCGGTGTCGCAGAGCGTCGAGCAGCAACGTGCCGCGGTCCAGCAGAAGGTGGGCCCGGAGGCATGGGCGGCGGCGAGCGCGCTGCAGGCGCCGGCCGACCTGACCACCGACCCGACCCTGCTCGACAAGCTCAAGCCGTTCGGTGAGCTGACCGGTCGGGAGGTCGCCGCACTGCCGGCGGCAATGCAGTTCAACGTACCGACGATCACCTGCGAGTTGCTGGAGCAGCGCCCGCCGGCCTCGATCAGCGCCAAGGACCAGCAGGTCGTGGCCTGTGAGGGCCCGGTGAAGTACCTGCTCGACGTGGCCAAGGTGCAGGGCACCGACGTCAGTGACGCCAGCGCCGTGCTGGACCAGAACAGCCAGTGGGTGGTGAGCCTCAACTTCACCGGCCCCGGGCAGAAGAACTGGACCAACCTGACCCGCGAGGCGTTCAACAACGACGGCGGTGCCTGCGACCAGAGCGCGGTCGGCCCCGACGGCAAGTGCCGGGTCGCCGTGGTGCTCGACAACACGGTCGTCTCCTCGCCGGAGATCCAGGCCGTGCTCACCGGTGACTCGCAGATCACCGGTAACTTCACCAGCAAGGACGCCAACACCCTCGCCGGTCAGCTCCGCTTCGGTGCGCTGCCGGTGACGTTCGAGCCGCAGGAACAGGAGAGCGTCTCCGCGACGCTCGGCTCCAGCCACCTGAAGGCCGGTCTGCTGGCCGCCGGTGTGGGCCTGCTGCTGGTCGCCATCTACTCGTTCTTCTACTACCGCCTGCTCGGCACGGTCATCATCCTCAGCCTGGGGCTTTCCGCGCTGCTGGTTTTCGGCGCGCTGATCGTGCTCGGCCGGCAGATCGGCTTCACGCTGACCCTCGCCGGCATCGCCGGATTCATCGTCTCCCTGGGTGTCGCCGCCGACTCGTTCGTGATCTATTTCGAGCGACTCAAGGACGAGATCCGCGAGGGGCGCAGCCCGCGTAGCGCGGTGCCGCGCGCCTGGGCCCGGGCCCGGCGGACGATCATCTCGGCCAACGCCATCTCCATCCTGGCCGCGGTCGTGCTCTACGTGGTCTCGGTCGGCACGGTGAAGGGCTTCGCCTTCGCGCTCGGTCTGGCCACCATCCTCGACCTGGTCGTCGTCTTCCTCTTCCGGCACCCGATCATGACGATGTTCGCCAACACCAGGGCGTTCCTGTCGCCCCGGGTCAGTGGGCTCGGTCGGGTGCTGCAGCACAAGAACGAGGCCGCGCCGACCGACCCGCGCAACCCGCGGGCCAAGGAGGCCTAGCATGAGCGAGCCAGTCATCCAGGGCAGCGCCACGGCCTTCCCGGTCGGCGCCAAGCAAAGCGAGGTAGCGGCATGAGCGGCCGTAGCGGTCTGGCCACCCGGCTCTACCAGGGTGAGGCCGGTCTCAACATCATCGGACGCCGCCGGCTCTGGTTCGGCATCGCGGCCGGCCTGGTGCTGATCGCGATTCTGGGCATCTCGATTCCCGGGTTCAAGCTCGGTATCGAATTCTCCGGCGGCAACTCGTTCCAGGTGCCGGCCAGCATCGGCACGATCACCCACGCCGAGGAGCAGGTCGACGCGGCGCTGGGCGATCTCGGTGGCGCCGAGCCGGCGCACGTCGTCTCCACCCAGACGGTCAACGGCGTCGGCGGCTCGTTCTACGAGTTGCGCACCACGGAGCTGAACACCGAGCAGTCCAACGAGGTGCAGGCCGACCTGGCCAGCCGGTTCGGCATCGCCGAGGACCAGATCAGCATCAACCAGGTGAGCGCGGCCTGGGGCGACCAGGTCACCGAGCGGGCACTGCTCGGTCTGGTGGTCTTCGTCGTACTGGTCATGATCTACCTGATCCTGCGGTTCGAGTGGCGGATGGCGGTCGCCGCCGTCTCCTCGCTCTTCCTCAACCTGGTGCTGACCGCGGGCATCTACGCCCTGGTCGGCTTCGAGGTGACCCCGTCGACCATCGTCGGCTTCCTCACCATCCTCGGCTTCGCGCTCTACGACGTCGTCGTGGTCTTCGACAAGGTCCAGGAAAACACCCGGGGCATCACCGCGAGCAGCACCCAGACCTACGGCGAGGCGGCCAACCTCGCGATCAACCAGACCCTGATGCGGTCGATCAACACCGGTCTGGTGGCGCTGCTGCCGGTCGGTGGTCTGCTCTTCATCGGTGCCGGCCTGCTCGGCGCGGGCACCCTGGAGGACCTGGGCCTGGTGCTCTTCGTCGGTATGGGGATCGCGGTCTACTCCTCGATCTTCTTCGCGACCCCGGTGCTGACCCTGCTCAAGGACTACGAGCCGCGGATCCAGACCCACACCAAGCGGGTCCTGGGCCGGCGCTCCACCGGTGCCACCGGCCGGCCGGCCCGTCCGGTCGCCCAGAGCGGCACTGAGCCGTCCGACGAGACGACCGACGGCCAGGACGTCGACGAGGCCGCCGCGCTCTCCGGCGCCGCACCGAAGGTCGGCGCCCGCCCGGCGGGCAAGCGCTCCGCGGGGGCACGCGGTGGCCGCCCCGGTGGCGGCGGCGGAAACCGGCCAAGTGGGGCCAAGCGCCGCTGACCCTGGCGGAAGAGGCGACAAGGGCGTCCGGCATGCTGAGTTACACGGCGTGCCGGGCGCCCTTCGTATTGGCGCGACCGGCCCACCTCCGGTGAGAGGAGCAGCGTGACGGAGACCCAGACCGGGGTACGGGGCGACAGCGGCCCGGCCACCGCGGAGCTCGTGGCCAGTCGGGTGCTGGACGTACCGGACTTTCCCCAGCCCGGGGTGGTGTTCAAGGACCTGATGCCGCTTTTCGGCGACGGTGAGGTCTTTCGGCAGGTGATCGACGGGATCATCGCGTACCACGGGCGGGACTCGTTCGACGTGGTGGCCGGGATCGAGGCCCGTGGCTTCGTGCTCGCCGCCGCGATCGCGTACGCGACCGGGGTCGGTGTGGTGCCCGTACGCAAGGCCGGCAAGCTGCCCCGCGCGGCGTACGCCGCCTCCTACGCCCTGGAGTACGGCGAGGCCACCCTGGAGGTGCACCAGGACGCCTTCACCGCTGGTCACCGGGTACTGGTGGTGGACGACGTGCTCGCCACCGGGGGTACGGCGGAGGCGACGTTGGGGCTGGTGGAGCAGGCGGGCGGCACGGTCGCGGGCTTCTCCGTACTGCTCGAACTCGCTTTCCTCGGGGGCCGTGATCGGTTGGCTCCCCGTCCCGTCCATGCCCTTCTGACTGTTTAGTGGTCCTTGTCGTTCGGGACCGATCCGGTGCGTGCGGGGGAGCGGCATCCGGCCGTCGGGACGGGTAGCATTGCCTTTCGCTGACCAGGTGGAGGCCGTTCTACCGGGCTGGCGCCGGACCTGGCCGACCGGTTACGGTCGGCTCGTCCCAAGCGAGGTGTGAGGAGGCCGGTGTCCCACGATGTCGCCCCTCCGGCGGAGGGCACGGTGCAATCGACCAGCGAGGCCGACGGTGTCACCAAGCCGGTGACCACGCCCGCCAGCGGGCCGGTCCCGACAACCGCCGGTACCAGCTCCGTGGCGAACGGGTCGGCCGACGAGGCTGAACCCGTAGCCGGTCAGACCGCCCAGGACGGCGGTTCCGTCGCCCGTGGCGGCGATTCCCGTCCGGCCACCACCGACAACGGCGCGGCCGGTGTCAGCGGTGCCGGGCGTACCGGCGCTGCCGCCCCCTCCGGTGGCCCGGACGGCGCGGTAATCGGCGAAGCGGACACAGGCGCACCTGGCACCACCACACCGAGCGGCGTGGGCAAGGCCGGCGCGCCCGCCGCCACCCGTACCCCGACGGCGGCCAACGGCTCCGCCCCGCACGCCCCCGCGTCACCAGTGGCGGCCGGCGGCACTCCCGCGGCGGTGGTCCCGGTCGCCGTCACCCCGCCCACCGGACCGGCGAACGGTCCGGGCGGCACCGGCGGTGTGGCGTTGCCCGGCCCGGCCGGTGGCGTGGTGGTGCCGGTCGGTGCGGCCGGTCGACTCGTCACCGCCGACGAACCCGGCTCGCCGACGTCGAGCTTCGGTCTGGCCAGTGCGCCGACCGGGCGGCGGGTCCGCGCCCGGCTGGCCCGGTTCAACGCCCCGTGGCAGACGCCGCAGGTGAGCGAGGTGCTGGAACCGCTGATCGCCACGCACCGGGCGGCCCATCCCAAGATGGACGCCCGACTGCTCCAGCGCGCGTTCGACATGGCCGCCCGCTGGCACTCGGGGCAGTACCGCAAGTCCGGTGACCCGTACATCACCCACCCGCTCGCGGTCGCCACCATCCTGGCCAACCTCGGCATGGACACCACCACGCTGGTGGCGGCGCTGCTGCACGACACCATCGAGGACACCAACTACGGCCTCGACCAGATGCGGATCGACTTCGGTGCCGAGGTCGCCCTGCTGGTGGATGGCGTCACCAAGCTCGACAAGGTCAAGCTCGGCGACGCGGCGAAGGCCGAGACGATCCGCAAGATGGTCGTGGCGATGGCGAAGGACCCACGGGTCCTGGTGATCAAGCTCGCGGACCGGCTGCACAACATGCGTACGCTGACCTTCCTGCCCCGCGCGAAGCAGGAGCAGAAGGCCAAGGAGA
Source organism: Micromonospora pisi (assembly GCF_003633685.1). Taxonomy (NCBI): domain Bacteria; kingdom Bacillati; phylum Actinomycetota; class Actinomycetes; order Micromonosporales; family Micromonosporaceae; genus Micromonospora; species Micromonospora pisi. The sequence goes on from NZ_RBKT01000001.1 coordinate 6,897,852, forward strand.
CGCTGGAGATCCTCGCTCCGTTGGCGCACCGCCTGGGTATGAACACGATCAAGTGGGAGCTGGAGGATCTCGCCTTCGGCACCCTGTTCCCCAAGCGCTTCGAGGAGATCAACCGGCTGATCGGCGAGCACCAGCCGCAGCGTGAGGCGCTGCTGCGCCAGGTGACGCAGAAGGTGCAGGTCGACCTCAAGGCCGCCAAGATCAAGGCGGAGACGACCGGGCGCCCCAAGCACCTCTACTCGATCTACCAGAAGATGATCGTCCGGGGTCGGGACTTCAACGACATCTACGACCTGGTCGGCGTCCGCATCCTGGTCGAGACGGTGCGCGACTGCTACGCGGCCCTCGGTGTGATCCACGCGAACTGGCAGCCCGTACCGGGCCGGTTCAAGGACTACATCGCGATGCCGAAGTTCAACATGTACCAGTCGCTGCACACCACCGTGATCGGGCCCAGCGGCAAGCCGGTGGAGATGCAGATCCGGACGTACGCGATGCACCGCACCGCGGAGTTCGGCATCGCCGCGCACTGGAAGTACAAGGAGCAGAAGGGCGCGACGGTCGTCGGCCCGCCGGCCAACATCGACGAGATGACCTGGCTCCGGCAGCTGCTCGACTGGCAGCGGGAGGCGAGCGACCCGAGCGAGTTCCTGGACGCGCTCCGCTTCGACCTCTCCAGCCAGGAGGTGTACGTCTTCACGCCGAAGGGCGACGTGATCCCGCTGCCGACCGGGTCGACGCCGGTCGACTTCGCGTACGCGGTGCACACCGAGGTCGGGCACAAGTGCATCGGCGCGCGGGTCAACGGCAAGCTGGTGCCGCTGGAGTCGACCCTCTCCAACGGCGACGTGATCGAGATCTTCACGTCGAAGTCCGACACCGCCGGCCCGACCCAGGACTGGCTGGGCTTCGTCAAGAGCCCGAGGGCGCGCACGAAGATCCGCCAGTACTTCAACAAGGAGCGGCGCGAGGAGGCGATCGAGGCCGGCAAGGACGCGATCGTCAAGCAGATGCGCAAGCAGGGCATGCCGTTGCAGCGCATGCTCAGCTCGGACAACCTGATGGCGATCGCCCGGGACCTGCACCTGGCCGACGTGGCGTCGCTGTACGCGGCGGTCGGCGACAGCCAGGTCTCCGCCCAGTCCGTCGTACAACGGCTCATGGCCGGCTACGGCGGCGAGGAGGGCGCGGCCGAGGACATCGCCGAGACCGCGGTCGCCACCCGGCCCCCGCGTAGCCGTACCTCCAGCCACGATCCGGGTGTGGTGGTCCGGGGCGTCAGCGACGTCTGGATCAAGCTCGCCCGGTGCTGCACCCCGGTCCCACCGGACTCGGTCTTCGGCTTCGTGACCCGTTCCGGTGGCGTGAGTGTGCACCGGGACGACTGCGCCAACGCCGAGGACCTGCGGGTGCAGGGGGAGCGGATCGTCGAGGTGAGCTGGAAGCTCACCAGCGCCTCGACCTTCCTGGTGGCGATCCAGGTGGAGGCGCTGGACCGGCACAAGCTGCTCGCCGACGTCACCCGGGTTCTCTCCGACGAGCGGGTCAACATCCTCTCCGCGACCGTCACCACCACCCGGGACCGGGTGGCGGTGAGCCGGTTCAGCTTCGAGATGGCCGACCCGAAGCACCTGGGTCACCTGCTGGCGGCGGTGCGCAAGGTCGATGGTGTCTTCGACGCCTACCGGGTCACCTCCGGCGCCTGACCGGCGCCGGAGGTGGGCCCGGGCCCGACACGCTGATCGGCGGGCCGGGAAGCGCGGATGAGACGTAGGACGAACGAAGGGGGCGGCCCGCCGAAGCGGGCCGCCCCCTTTTCGTCAGTGATGGCGGAAGGTGTGCGGAAACTCAGCTCGCCACCGGGCTCATCGTGATCGACTTGATCAGAACTTCCTTCTTCGGGTGGCCGCCACCGGCCTGCTGGGCGAAGGCGCCGTCGTCGCCGGCCGCGCCGACCTGCGTCACCAGGTCCATCCCGCCGGTGACCGTGCCCAGGACCGTGTAGGTCGCGTCGAGCTCCGAGTCGCCGTAGACGATGAAGAACTGGCTTCCGCTGGTGCCGGGCTGGCCGGAGTTGGCCATCGCGATGACCCCGGCCGGGTACGGCGGGCGCTGCTCGGTCGGCAGGTTCTCCTCGGCCATCCGGTAGCTCGGGCCGCCGGTGCCGTCACTGTCGCGCCAGCCCGCTCCGGTGGCGCTCGGGTCGCCGCACTGCAGCACCTTGAGGCCCTCGGTGACGAGCCGGTGGCACTTGGTGTTGTCGAAGAACTTCTTCTCGGCCAGGTGGGTGAAGCTCGCCGCGGTGCACGGAACCTTGCTCAGGTCCAGCTTCGCGGTGATCGGCCCGAGCCCGGTGTCGATGGTCATCGTCTGCGAGCCGGCGTTCGGCGCCGTGGCCGGCGGCAGCCCGACGTCCTTGGTCGTGGGCGAGCGCTGTTCCGCCGGAAGGTCGGTCCAGACGCACTGGGTGGTTCCGGCCGCGGGCGTGGCGGTGTCGGTCGACTTGTCGTCGTCGCCGAGGCTGGCGACCAGCCAGACGGTGCCGGCGATGACCAGCAGCAGAGCCAGTCCGGCGCCGACGGTCGTCTGGAGCTGGCGGCGCTTGCGGGCGGCGGCGGCCCGCTGGGCCATCTCCCGTTCGAGCCGTGCCCGCGCCGCGGCGCGCTGCCGCTCTCTCGTGGACGTCACGGTGACTCCTCCTGGGCTATCTACGCTGCGGTGCTGCGTCCGCGGCTGGTGTCTGGGGCTCTGCTCAGGACTGCCCGGCCGCCGCCGTGGAGGTGGCGGTCGGGGGCGCCGCCGGCGGCGCGGCGGGCGGTGCGTCAGGGGAGACCTCGCCGACGGTCAGGCTCTGGATCACCACGTCGGTCTTCGGTTTCACCTGCTCGCCGCTGCCATTGTCCACCCGTTCCATGGTGCCGATCTTCTGGATCACGTCGAGGCCGGAGCTGACCTTGCCGACGATCGGGTAGCTCGGCGTGGCCGGGCTGAAGTCCTTGTAGAAGATCAGGAACTGGCTTCCGTTGGCACCGGGCGCGCTGCCGATCAGGGCGACGGTCCCGGCGGGGTAGAGCGGAGAGGTGGTGGGCGAGGGGCTCGCCGACGGGCTGGGAGCCGGCGCCGTCGGTACGTTCTCGCTGGTGAAGGTGTACGTCGGGCCGCCCAGGCCGGTGCCGCTCGGGTCGCCGCAGCGCAGCGCGCCCTCGGCGGTGATCTCGTGGCAGTTGGTGTTGTCGTAGAACGACCGGCTCGCCAGGTGGGCGAAGCTCGCCCCCGCGCAGGGCGCGTTGGTCAGGTCGAGGTCCACCGTCACCGGGTTGCCCTGGTTCGTGGTGATGGTCATCGGGCGGGTCCCGGCGGTCGGCAGTCCGGTGGTTCCCGGCACGCCGACGTCCTTGAGGTTGGCGTTCGAACTCGCCTCCTGCGGGGTCCAGGCGCAGATCTCCGGTGCTGCCGCGGGGCTCGGCTCGCGGTCGAAACCGCCGAGCGCCCAGACCGAGCCGACCACGATGAGCGCCAGCGCGAGAGCCGCGCCGACCCCGGCCTGGATCTGTCGCCGCCGCCGGACGGAGGCGGCTCGTCGAGCCATCTGCCGGTCGAGCTTGGCGCGCGCCAACTTGCGCTGCCGGTCCCTGCTGGAAGCCACCCGCGCTCCTTTTCCCTCTACCCTGGTTGTGGCGGACGGCCACCTACCCGCCGTCGGACGTCAAGTGCGCCACGCCACACGCCCGCCAGAGTGTACGGCCATCCGCTGAGAATGTGGTGTACGAGGTGGCCGGTGGGGGAATCCGGTGCCCCGGGCGGTCCTGCGTCGACGCGCCAGACCGGCCTTTCGGATATTTCCCCCATGCCGTTCGACCCCGACCCGGCTCGGATGTCCCGTACGTCGTACGGAGTCCAAATCCGATGGTGTGGTCGGCCCCACGGGTGGGACCGTACGTGTGCCGCGCCGCCCACCCTGACCGGCGGGCTAGGCTGCGGGTGACTTCAGACGTCGACGGGAGGGGGCAGCCGTGTTCGTCGCCGGGTTTCCCGCGGACACCTTCGGCACCAACTGCTACGTGGTCGCGCCCGCGCCCGGAGAGCAGTGCGTCGTGGTCGACCCGGGAATCGGGGTCATCGACCAGCTCGACGAGCTCCTCGCCGAGCACCGGTTGCAGCCCGCTGCCGTACTGCTGACCCACGGCCATCTGGACCACGCCTTCTCGGTCGCGCCGGTCTGCGGCGCCCGGGGGATCACCGCGTACGTGCACCCGGGCGACCGGGAGATGCTCGCCGATCCGAGCAAGGGGCTCGCCGCGGACATGAGCCAGCTCCTCGGCGGGAGGCTGGAGTACTCCGAGCCGGAGGACGTGGCCGAGCTGACCGACGGCGCGACCATGAGCCTGGCCGGGCTGGAGATCACCGTCGACCACGCCCCGGGCCATACCGGCGGGTCGGTGCTCTTCCGCCTGCCGGCAGCCGGTTCGCCCTGGGACGCGGACCAGATCTGCCTCACCGGGGACGTCCTCTTCGCCGGCTCGATCGGACGCACCGACCTGCCGGGCGGCAGCATGCCCGCCATGCTGACCAGCCTGCGGGAGAAGATCCTCCCGCTCGCCGACGACACCGTCGTCCTGCCCGGCCACGGCCCCGACACCACCATCGGCCGAGAGCGCGCGAGCAACCCGTACCTGCATCAGGTGGGTACGCCGGAAGACGTGCGACCCGCAGCTATCCGCCGCAACTGGTAGCTCGCCCACTCGCGCCGCCTCGCGTCACCGAATCCGCGCGTCCGCGCGGAAGTCCAAGGAGCATGATGAGCAAGCCGTCCCCCATCTCCGGCTTTCCCGAGTGGGCCCCGCCGCAGCGGATGATCGAGCAGTACGTGATCGGCCGGATCCAACGGACATTCGAGTTGTACGGCTTCGCGCCACTGGAGACCCGGTCGGTCGAGCCGTTGGACCAGCTACTACGCAAGGGGGAGACCTCCAAGGAGGTCTACCTCGTACGCCGGTTGCAGGAGGACCCCGGCGGGCCGACCGGCGACGACGCGCTCGGCCTGCACTTCGACCTGACCGTGCCGTTCGCCCGGTACGTGCTGGAGAACGCCGGCAAGCTGCAGTTCCCGTTCCGGCGCTACCAGATCCAGAAGGTGTGGCGGGGGGAGCGGCCCCAGGAGGGGCGCTACCGGGAGTTCCTCCAGGCCGACATCGACATCGTCGACCGGGACACCCTGCCGGCGCACTACGAGGCCGAGCTGCCGCTGGTCATCGGCGACGCCCTCAGCGGGCTGCCGATCCCGCCGATCGTGATCCAGGTGAACAACCGCAAGGTCAGCGAGGGCTTCTACCGGGGCGTCGGGCTGACCGATCCGGACGCGGCGCTGCGTGCGGTGGACAAGCTCGACAAGATCGGTCCGGACAAGGTGGCGGCGCTGCTGGTCGAGACCGCCGGGGCGACCGAGGCGCAGGCCAAGGCGTGTCTGGCCCTGGCCGAGATCAGCGCTCCGGACGGCTCGTTCGCCGACGCGGTCCGCGCCCTCGGGGTGGAGCACCCGCTGCTCGACGAAGGGCTCGCCGAACTGGTCACGGTGGTGGAGACGGCCGCCGCGCACTCGCCCGGCCTCTGCGTCGCCGACCTGCGCATCGCGCGTGGCCTGGACTACTACACCGGTACGGTCTACGAGACCCAGCTGCGCGGGTACGAGCGGTTCGGTTCGATCTGTTCCGGTGGCCGGTACGACAACCTCGCCACCGCCGGCTCGGCAACCTTCCCCGGCGTGGGCATCTCGATCGGCGTGACCCGGCTACTCGGCCTGCTCTTCGGCTCTGGTGAGCTGAACGTCTCCCGGTCGGTGCCGACCTGTGTGCTGGTGGCGCTCGCCGACGAGGAGCACCGGCCGGCCAGTGACCGGATCGCGGCGAAGCTGCGGCGGCGCGGGATCGCCACCGAGGTCTCGCCGTCGGCGGCGAAGTACGGCCGGCAGATCCGCTTCGCCGAGCGGCGCGGCATCCCGTACGTGTGGTTCCCGGGCGCCGACGGGGCGGTGGACGAGGTCAAGGACATCCGCTCCGGCGAGCAGGTGCCGGCCACTCCGGACGAGTGGACGCCGCCCGTCGAGGACCTCCGTCCCCTGGTCAGCTGAGCGGCGCGGGGATTCGCCCGGACTGGCTGAGCGGTCCGACTGGCGTTGTCGATCGACTTGACCTACGGTTGCGTAACTTACGCTACCGTAGGGAGAGCCTGTGACTTCCGCCATCACCCGTCCGCTCAGCCAGACCCAGTTGCTGACCGAGCTGGACCCCATCGTCGCCCAGAACCTCGACCGGCACCTCGCGGTCGCGAAGGAGTGGTTCCCGCACGAGTACGTGCCGTGGAGCGACGGGCGGACGTTCGACGGGGTGCTGGGTGGCGAGGCATGGTCGCCGGAGGACACCTCAATTCCCGAGGTGGCCCGGACGGCCCTGGTGGTCAACCTGCTCACCGAGGACAACCTGCCGTCGTACCACCATGAGATCGCGACACAGTTCGGCCGGGACGGCGCCTGGGGGACCTGGGTGCACCGGTGGACCGCCGAGGAGGGTCGGCACGGGACGGCGATCCGTGACTACCTGACCGTCACCCGGGCGGTCGACCCGGTGGCGCTGGAGCGGGCGCGGATGGTCCACATGTCCGCCGGGTACGTCAACGAGCACTCCGACGAGGTGCTGCACTCGTTGGCGTACGTCTCGTTCCAGGAACTCGCCACCCGGATCTCGCACCGCAACACCGGCCGGGTCACCGGTGACCCGCTCTGCGAGCAGTTGCTGGCCCGGGTCGCGGCCGACGAGAACCTGCACATGATCTTCTACCGCAATCTGCTCGCCGCCGCGTTCGAGCTGGCCCCGAGCCAGGCGATGCGCGCGGTGGCGGACGTGGCGGCGGACTTCCAGATGCCGGGCAACGGCATCGACGGTTTTGCCCGCAAGTCGGTGGCGATCGCCCTGGCCGGCATTTACGACCTGCGCCAGCACCGGGACGAGGTGCTGGTGCCGGTGCTGCGCCAGTGGGACGTCTGGAACGTCACCGGTCTGGACGCCGACGGCGAGGCCGCCCGCGAGCAGTTGGCCGCGCACCTGGACGAGTTGGACAAGGCCGCCTCCCGTTTCGAGGAGAAGCGCGACGCCCGGGCCGCCCGCCTCGCCCGCTGACGAAGGAAGGGCCCCTTCTTATCGTTTCCGGTAGAGGAAGGGGCCCTTCCTAACGGCTCGCGGGGGCTCGCCCTGTGGAGCGGGGCGGCGGGGTCATTCGCTGCGCAGACCGTCCGGGCGCATCAGGCGCCAGAGCGCCGGCAGGCTGAGTACGGTCACCAGCAGCACCGTGCCACCGCCGACCCCGGCTAGCTGGGCCAGGCTGGACCAGTCCATCCGTACGGGCTCCCGCACCACCCGTTGCAGCACCGCGCCCAGCGTGGTGCCGAGCACGGTGGCCAGGGCCAGTCCGAGCAGCACCGGCACGGCGGTCTGGAACAGGATCGACCAGCTCATGGTGCTGCGCCGGGCGCCGAACGCCACCAGTACGGCGAGTAGCCGGCGTCGTTCCCGTAGCTGCTCCAGGGTGGTGACCAACAGGCTGGCGCCGAGCAGCAGCATCACCGCCACCACACCGATGAAGAGCCCCCGGCGGATGTCGTGGAAGGTGCTGTCCTCCATCGAGCGGGCCAACGGGTAGACCTCCACCAGGGGGCTGATGTCGGCGACGGTGTTCCGGACCTGTTCCCCGGCGGCTGGCACGGTCGGGTCGAGCGTCAGGTAGACGAGCATGGTCCGGTGGGGAACGGACTGCACGTCCACCGCCCCGGGGGTGGCCAGGAGGCCGGGGTGTCGGCCGCCGTCGGGGGCGGTCCGAGCCGATGCGGGTCGTATTCCGGCGGGCACGGTCCATGACTGTTTAGGCGTGTCGTCCTCGGGGGCGCCGATCTCGAGCCGTTGCCCGGCCTGGGGCAGTGGGGCGGAGAACCGCTCGGTCTCGTCGACGCTGAAGCTGTCGCCGTCAGCGCAGTGGTCCAGGGTGGCCAGTTCGGCCAGCGCGGCACAGTCGCCGACCAGCAGCGGCCAGCTCGGGCGTTCCCCGTCCGGCCCGGTCGGTCCCTCGGCCAGGGTCGCCCCGGTCCGTACGAGGTGGGTCACGGACACCACGCCGCTGGTGGCGCGGAGGCGTTCGGCGATCGTCGCGGTGCTGGCGCCTCCGGTGCTGTCCAGGGGTAGGGCGCCGTACATGGTGGCGCGGGCCGGGTCCTGTCCGGTGCGGAGCTGGTAGTCGGGGGCGACGCCGGAGAAGAGCATCTGGAGCGCGATCCCGCCGGCGATGGCGACCGCGACCCCGTTGACCATGCGGGCGGAGGCGGCGCTGTCGAGCTGCAACCGCCGGGTGGCGAGTTGCCAGGCGACGGTGCCGCCACCCAGCCGACGCACCACCGTTTCCACGAGCCAGGGCAGCACGGCAGTCACCCCGGCGAGCAGGAGCACCACGCCGACCGTGACCTGTACCTGGTTGACCGACCTTCCGGTCTGGTCGACCTGGCCGAGCAGGGGCAGCAGCAGCACGACACCGACGACCGGCAGGATGAGCCGCCACCAGAGCCGACGCCGCGCACCGGCGGACCGGCGAACCACCCCGAGCGGCTCGATCACCACCCGGCGCAGGGCGAGCAGTGCCACGGCGACCGCCGTGACCGGCACCCCGAGCAGGATCAGCGCGGCCAGCGCCGGATCGGGGCGTACGTCGGAGGGGAACACGCTGATCTCCCGCAGCGTGACCGTACCGATGAACTGCCGCCCGACGAGGAAGAAGACCGCCCCGGCGGCGAGCCCGAGCACGGCGCTGACCAGGGACTCTCCGGCGGCGATCCGGGTCGCCATCCGCCGGTCCGCGCCGATCAGCCGCAGTGCGGCCAGCCGGCGGTCGCGCTGCTCGCCGCCGAACCGGACCGCGGTACCGATGAAAACGGCGATGGGCAGCAGCAGGACCACCAGGACGATGAGGACCAGCAGCAGCAGGACCGGGTCGAGGCGCTCACTACTGACGTTCGGCACGCCGAACCGGTCGATCCGGGTGACCGTGGACTGGTCCTCGGTGAGCTGGTCGCTGCCCAGGTAGTAGGCGTATTCGTGGGGACCGCTCAGCCCTTCGTCGCCGATCCTCCCGCTGACCAGGTAGTCGAACCGGGGTCGGAGCAGGGCGCCCGCAGGGGAGGCGAGCAGGTCGGCCAGGGCCGGCGAGACGACGATCTCGCCCGGTGCGGGCAGTCGATCCAGGCCGGGCGGCACCGGTGCGTCGGGGCCCTCCGGGCGCAGCACCCGGCCCCAGATCGAGTGTTCGCCGAAGGTGGTGTTGGCCTGGGCGATCAGCAGGGTGTTCCGGGCCGCTTCAAGTTGCCCGGTGCCGTACGCCTGCTCCTCACGGACGTCGCCGCGACTGGACCGCTCGCCGAGCATGGTCGGGATCGAGACGGCGACCAGGAGCAGCGCCACGCCCAGGCCGACGCCGATCGCGGCCAGTGTGGTGCGCAGGATCCCCTCCCGTCCACCGGCGAAGACCAGCCGGGCGCCGAGCAGGAGGTCGGCCCGCCAACGGCCCGCACCGGGCCGCCGGTCGGGGCGGTTGCGGCTCACCGGGTCACCAGCTCCAGATCACGGGTACGGCCGTCGCGGACCACGACCTCGCGGTCGGAGTACGCGGCCACCCGTGGTTCGTGGGTCACCAGTACCACCGCCGCGCCGGTCTGCCGGGCGGCCTCGGTGAGCAGCCGCATCACCCGCTCGCCGTTGAGCGAGTCCAGGGCTCCGGTCGGCTCGTCGGCGAAGAGCACCCGGGGGCTGGTGACCAGCGCCCGGCCGACCGCCACCCGCTGACCCTGCCCACCGGAGACCTCGCCCGGCCGCTTGCCGGCCACGTCGGTGACCTCCAGCCGCTCCAGCCACTCGCCGGCCCGCCGTTCGGCCTCCCGGCGGCGTACGCCGTCCAGGCGCAGCGGCAGGGCGACGTTCTCCAGGCAGGTCAGTTCGGGCACCAGTTGGCCGAACTGGAAGACGAACCCGAACTCGCCCCGGCGCAGGCCGCTGCGTTCGGCGTCCGACATCGCCGACAGCTCCCGGTCGCGGTAGTGGATCTGGCCGGCGTCGGGCGTGACGATGCCGGCGAGGCAGTGCAGCAGGGTGGACTTGCCAGAGCCGGAGGGACCCATCACGGCGACCACCTCGCCGCTGCGGATGCTGATCGACGCCCCGTCCAGTGCCGGCGTCGGCCCGTACGCCTTGTGCAGGTCGCGGCCGACGAGCAGGGGAGCGCCGGTCGGTTCGGTGCTCGGCTGTGGTGCGTCGCGGTCGGCGCTCATGAGCGCACCGCCGTGGCGAGCTGGTCGAGCCGGGCGGTGGTCAGTTCCAGCCAGCGCAGGTCCGCCTCGAGGTGGAACAGGGCGTGGTCGCAGATGAGCTGGTCGGCGAGGTCGCCGTTGATCTTTCGCTGGGTGAGTTCGCGCATCAGGCGCAGGTGTTCGGCCCGCTGGACGTCGAGGATCTCGGCCGCGTTCCGCTCGGTCATCAGGGCGAGCAGGACCTTCGTGTAGAGCGTGCTCTGCAGGTAGAGGTCGGGCCTTTCCGGGTTGGTCAGCCAACGCTGGACGTCGGTCACGCCGGACGCGGTGACCGCGTACCGCTTGCGCTCCGGTCCTTCGCCCGGTTCGACGCCGTCGACCTCGACCAGTCCGCTCTTCAAGAGTCGGGCGAGGGTCGAGTAGACCTGGCCGTAGTGCAGCGGCCGGCCGTGCCCGAAGCGTTCGTCGTACGCCCGTTTCAGGTCGTAGCCGTGGCGGGGGCGGGATTCGAGAAGCCCCAGGAAGGTCTGCGGGATTGACATGAGAGCTGACTCTACACGAGGTGTATACCCGCGATGTATAGCTCCTGAGCTGGAGCTCGATGTAAGGAAGGGCCCCTTGTTATCGCTTTTTGTATAACAAGGGGCCCTTCCTAACCCCGGTGGGCGACGAGCTGGCGGAGCTTCGCCCGCCCGTCGGACGCGCCGCCCTACCAGCCGAAGCCGGCGGCGTAGGTGACGTTGGCCAACACCTGCTGACCGGTGGCGTTCGGATGGAAGTAGTCCCAGCCGGAAAGCTGGTTCAACGCGAACGGGTAGTTGAACACCGCGTTGTTGTCGAACTTGCAGTTCGCCCCGTAGGCGGCACAGGCCTGGGCGAGCTGGGTGTTGTAGTCGACGACGCGTTGCCGTACCCGGTTGCGGCGGTCGACGTCGGCCTGCGCGTTCGAGGTGGGGTTGGCCAGCATCGACTGGCAGATGCCGAAGAGACTCCACGCGGTACGGGCACTTCCGCTGCCCCGGCCGACCGACCAGAGCCGCTGGATGTCCGGCACGCTGATCACGAAGACCCGGGCGCCCGGCAGGCCGGTCCTGAGGTGGTTGAGCGCGGTGTCGATGTTCGCGCGGAACGTACCGACCGTGGTCATGCTCGACTCGGAACCGGTGCACGCGTCGTTCGCGCCGATCAGCACGGTCACGTACTGCACGCCTCGGGAGACCGCGCTGCTGGCCTGGCCGGGCAGGTCGGCGGAGTCCGCCCCGGTCTGGGAGTCGTTGTAGTTACGCCCGTTGATGGCCGGGTTGGCGGCCCGGATCCGAAGATAGTGGGCGTTGACCGAGGCGTTGTCCCCGGTGCTGAACGAGCGCGAGGTGCAGTCGACGTACCAGCCGCAGGCGTTGAAGCCGCGGGTGATCGAGTCACCGAGGCTGGACATCGAGCTCGGCGGTGGACCGGGGTCGGCGGCGGCGGGGACGGCGCCGACGACGATCGAGCCGATCAGGACGGACACGGCGGCGAACAGGGACAGGGTGTGCCGGGTGAGGGGCATGGGGGCCTCCGGATCACGGGTGCCAGGTGGTGGAGTGTGCGGTGCGCGAATCATATAGACGTACGTCGCTGCAAACAACGCCCCGTGCTGCCCCCCGCGCCCTCCATCGGCGCTGCCCCCGGATGTTAGGAAGGGGCCCTTCCTATACGAAAAGCGATAACAAGGGGCCCTTCCTTACATGGGGGGTTCGGTGGTGGCGGTGGTGGCAGCGGTGGTGGGGGGCGCGGCAGGGAGGGTGAAGGGGGTGAGGCGGGCGCTGATCGCGACCACCATGGGCCAGAGCGACTCGGCGCCGGCCGCGAACCGCTCGGTCAGCCCGATCCAGGGTCCACGGGTGAACATCTCGACGCCGAACCAGGCGCAGAGCCCGATCGGAACGAGGCTGGCGAGGATCGCCGCCGGGCGGCGTACCGCCCAGGGGCGCGGGGTGCCAGGCGACACGGTTTCCGCCCAGGTCGGCCAGAACCGGTCCCGCAGGGCGAGTGTCGACGCCACCGGCCAGAGGGCGAGCGCGACGAAGGCGGTGCCGGCGACGAAGGCGTGCTGGTTCGAACCGCCGTTCTCCGGTTGCGGGAAGAGGGCCACCAGGCCGGTCGCGATCCCGCCGAGCGCGAGCAGGCTCCGGCCCAGCATCCCGGCCACGCTCAGCCCGATGGCGGTGATCACGTAGCAGGCGCCGGCCGCGGCCAGCCCGAGCAGCATGATCCACGCGTCGGTCGCACCGGGTCCGGCCAGCACGCTGATGGTGTCGAAGACCGGGTCGTAGTGGTCTGGTTGACGGGCCGCCCCGGCGGTCCAGCCACCGATCAGGAAGAACGGAGCGCCGGTCGCGGAGAGTAGGGCCCACCACGGCACGGGTCGCATTCGGTCACCGTACTGCGGAGCATTGGTGCAGGTCCGGCGATTGCGGACGGTCGTTGGGCTCTCCGAGACGACACCGTCAGTGACGCGCGCCCAGCTCCAGAGCCGCCACTCCGGCGATCACCAGGACCAGCCCGCCGACCTGGATCCAGGTCAGGCTGTCGCCGAGGAACGCGGCACCGATCGCCGCGACCAGGGCCACGCCGATCGCCGACCAGACCCCGTACGCCACACCCACCGGCATGCCCCGTTTCAGCACCTCGGCGAGGAGGCCGAACGCGATCAGGTAGCCGACGACGACGATCACCGACGGAACCAGCTTCGAGAACCCGTTGGAGATCCGCAGGGCGATGGTCGCGGTCACCTCGCTGAGGATCGCGCCGGCCAACAGAATCCACACCATGCGTCCACTCCTCGACCGCCGCCCGTACCCGCATCCAAACGCGAACCCTATTTCCCTTCCCGCCCGGACGAAAGAGAAGCCCCGACCCGTGACCCGTCCAGGGCGTCGCGAACCGTTGCCAGGTCTGCGCCGGTCGCGCTGAGCAGCACCGCCGGCCCGCCGGCCAGCGGCAGTCGGGCCGCGTACGGTCCGAGCGGCGCCGGTCCGGGCGGCCCGGTCACCGCCCACGTCGGGTCGACCAGGAGCAGCGAACCGGTGACCCGGGCGGCGCCGAGTCCGGCCGGCCCGGACCAGCCCGGGGCGCGGGGGCCCACCGCCAGTTCGTTGCGGAGCAGCGTACGTCCGCCGTAGCGCAGGGTGGTGTCGATCCGTACGTCGCCGACCGGCTCGCCGTGTCGCCCGCAGACCAGTTCGTCCCGCCAGACCAGGGCGGCGCCGTCGGCCAGCTCCAGGACGGATCGGGAGAGGTGGTCGCAGCGGGCCGCCCCGATCAGCGGTTCGGGCAGCCAGCGCAGTCGCCCGCCCGCCTCCACCCGGGCGGTCACCTCCAGCCGGGACCGCTCACCGCCGGCACCGGGCAGGACCAGTGACGCCGCCACGGACCGTACGCAGAGCAGCGCTCCGGCGCCGACGGTCAGCTCGATCCGCAACCGGTCGCCGCCGAGCGGGCCGGCGGCCCCGCCGACCAGGTGCACCTGGACCTCGCCGTCGTCGGTCGGGACGGCCCTGGTCCGGCGGAGCAGCAGCGGCGCCTCGCCGTGCAGTTCCGCCAGCCGGGTGCCCCGCGCGCCGTCCGCGACGGCCACGATCCGGGCCGTCGACCGCATCAGCGTGGGGCCGGTTGCCGCAGGTCGCGGGCTGGTACGTGAGCGGGCGGGGCGTCGATGGAGCGGTCTCGGGTGTGGGCGGCGACGAGCGTACGCACCCACTGCGCCACCGGGGTCGCCGCAGGGTCACGTACCAGGGAGAGGAAGACGGTCGGCAGGTCGCCGCGACGGGCCGCCGCGTCCCGTTCCATCACCGACAGGTCCGCCCCGACCAGCGGTGCCAGGTCCGTTTTGTTGATCACCAGCAGGTCGGCGCCGGTGACCCCGGGCCCGCCCTTGCGTGGCACCTTGTCGCCGCCGGCCACGTCGACCACGAAGATCTGCTGGTCGATCAGCCCCTTGCTGAAGGTCGCGGTGAGGTTGTCCCCGCCGCTCTCCACCAGCACCAGGTCCAGTGGCCCGAGCGTCGTCTCCAACTCCTCGACCGCGTCCAGGTTGGCGGAGATGTCGTCGCGGATCGCGGTGTGCGGGCAGCAGCCGGTCTCCACCGCCCGGATCCGTTCGGCCGGCAGCACCCCGTGCCGGAGCAGGAAGTCGGCGTCCTCGGTGGTGTAGATGTCGTTGGTCACCACCGCCAGCCGCAGTTCCGTGGCGAGGGTCCGGCACAACGCGGCGACCAGTGCGGTCTTGCCCGAGCCGACGGGTCCGCCGATCCCGACCCGCAGCGCCCGGGTGCCGCCGGCCGGGGCGTCGGGCAGCGGTGGGTGCGGGTCCACCCTCGGATCAGGATGGGTGTGCGGCGTTTCCTGCGGACGGTGGCTGTGCGGCGTACCGCCGTCGGTCTGGGACTGGGCGGACTGGTCAGGACGCAAAGAGACGCACCTCCTGGCTGGCATGCAGTTCGGCACCGATCTCCAGCAGGGGCGCGGAGTCGGCGGGCAGGTCGTCGACCGGTTCGTCGACCCGGCCGGCCGCGTCGGCCGCCAGCCGGTCACATTCGCCGGCCAGGCCGGCGAGCAGGGCGTGGACCGCGTACGGGTCGAGGCCGAGCAGCCGTACGGCGGCACTGGCCGGGCCGCTGATCGCGCCGTACGCGCTGGCCACCGCCGCCTCGGTCGGCCCGAGCCCAGCGGCGGCCGTCACCAGTCCCAACGCCACCGGCTGGTGCGGCCCGGCGGGTGGCGTTTCCGCCGGCAACACGACGGTCCCGAAGATCGCCCGGCCGGCGCGGAGCAGTGCCCGGCCCTGGGCCCGGGAGGCGCGACGCAGCGCGGGCGAGGGCGTACGCGCGTCGAGGCCCTGGTCGAGTTCGGCGGCGGGCACCCGTCCGGCGCAGGCCGAGGCGGCGAACGCCGCACCGACCCGGCCGGTGGTGGCGAGCCGCCCGCGCAGGAACTCGGCCAGCCCGGCCAGGTCCCGCAACCGGCCGCTGGTCACCGCGGCCTCCAGCCCACCGGAGTGGGCGTGTCCGCCCGCCGGCAGCCGACCGTCGGCGAGGACCAGGAGCGTGGCGAGCGAGGACATGGCGGTCAGAAGAGGAAGTAGCGTTGGGCCATCGGCAGTTCGGTCGCCGGTTCGGGTTCGATCACGGTGCCGTCGATCCGTACGGTGAAGGTGTCCGGGTCGACCTCGATCCGGGGGAGCGTGTCGTTGAGCGGCATGTCGGTCTTGCCCCGCGACCGTACGTCCGCCACCGGGGCGAGGCGCCGGCCGAGGCCGATCCGCTCGCCGAGGTTCTGCTCGATCGCGACCGGTGCGACGAACGCCAGGCTGGTCGCGGCGGGCACGGAACCGTACGCGCCGAACATCGGGCGGGGCAGCACCGGCTGCGGGGTCGGGATCGAGGCGTTCGCGTCACCCATCTGCGCCCAGGCGATCATGCCGCCCTTGAGCACCAGGTGTGGGCGTACGCCGAAGAAGATCGGGTCCCAGAGCACCAGGTCGGCGAGCTTGCCCGACTCGACCGAGCCGACTTCGGCATCGATGCCGTGCGCGACGGCGGGGCAGATCGTGTACTTGGCGACGTACCGTCGGGCCCGCAGGTTGTCCGCGGCCCCGTCGCCGGGGAGCGCCCCGCGCCGCGCCTTCATCACGTGCGCGGTCTGCCAGGTGCGGAGGATGACCTCGCCGGCCCGCCCCATCGCCTGCGCGTCCGACCCGATCATCGAGATCGCGCCGAGGTCGTGCAACACGTCCTCGGCCGCCATGGTGCTCGGTCGGATCCGGCTCTCCGCGAACGCCAGGTCCTCTGGCACCGTCGGGTTCAGGTGGTGGCAGACCATCAGCATGTCGAGGTGTTCGTCGAGGGTGTTGCGGGTGTACGGCCGGGTCGGGTTCGTCGAGGACGGCAGTACGTTCGGTTCGGCGGCGACGGTGATGATGTCCGGCGCATGCCCGCCGCCCGCTCCCTCGGTGTGGTACGCGTGGATCGACCGGCCGGCGATCGCGCGCAGCGTGTCGGCGACAAAACCGGCCTCGTTGAGGGTGTCGGTGTGGATCGCCACCTGCACCCCGGAGGCGTCCGCGACCCGCAGGCAGGCGTCGATCGCGGCCGGTGTGGTGCCCCAGTCCTCGTGCAGCTTGAAGCCGCCCGCACCGCCGCGCAACTGTTCCCACATCGACTCTTCGCGGACCGTGTTGCCCTTGCCGAGCAGCAGGACGTTCACCGGCCACGGGTCGATCGAGGCGAGCATCCGGGCCAGGTACCAGGCGTTCGGGGTGACCGTGGTCGCCTTGGTTCCCTCGGCCGGGCCGGTGCCGCCACCCATGATCGTGGTGATGCCGCTGGCCAGCGCCGTTTCCAGGATCTGCGGACAGATCAGGTGTACGTGAGTGTCGATCCCACCGGCGGTCAGGATCTTGCCGTTGCCGGCGATGATCTCGGTGCCCGGACCGATCACCAGGGCCGGGTGGACCCCGTCCATGGTGTCCGGGTTGCCGGCCTTGCCGAGCGCCACGATCCGACCGTCCCGGATGCCGACGTCGGCCTTGACGACGCCCCAGTGGTCGAGCACCACCGCGCCGGTGATGACGGTGTCCGGGGAGCCCTCGGCCCGGGTCGCCATCGACTGGCCCATCGACTCGCGGATCACCTTGCCGCCGCCGAAGACGGCCTCGTCGCCGTAGCCGCAGTGGTCCTGCTCGACCTCGATCAGCAGGTTCGTGTCCGCGAGCCGGATCCGGTCCCCGGTGGTAGGTCCGTAAAGCGCCGCGTACCGCCCCCGATCCAACCCGCTCACCGACTCGCCCCGCCACTCGCCCCGCCGCTCGCCCCGTTGATCATGAAGTTGGCGCCGCTTCCGGGCCCGGATTCCGCGCTAACTTCATGATCAACGACTGGGTCCAGGGGGCCGGCGCAGGCGGCGCGGAGGCCGGGGACGATGCGGGCGCCGGCTAGCGGGATCAGGTCGACCGTACGGTCGATGCCCGGTTCGAAGCGGATCGACGTGCCGGCCGGTACGGCGAGCCGGTGCCCCCAGGCCGCCGACCGGTCGAACTCCAGCGCCGGATTCGCCTCCGCGAAGTGGTAGTGCGAGCCGACCTGCACCGGCCGGTCGCCCGTGTTGGTGACCGGCAGCGTCAGCACCGGCCGACCGGCATTGATCACGATGTCGCCCGTACCCGGAAGCACCTCGCCCGGGATCATGTGGTCCACCTTCCCAACGGGCCGCGACGGACCCCTGCCTAGGAGATCGGGTCGTGTACGGTGACCAGCTTCGTGCCGTCCGGAAAGGTCGCCTCCACCTGCACCTCGGGCAGCATCTCGGGCACCCCGTCGAGCACGTCCTCACGGCCGAGCACATGCCGCCCGGCGTCCATCAGATCGGCGACGCTGCGGCCGTCGCGCGCTCCTTCCAACAGGAACGCGGTGATCACCGCCGTCGCCTCGGGGTGGTTCAGTCGCAGCCCACGCTCGCGGCGACGCCAGGCGACGTCGGCGGCGACGTGGATGAGCAACCGGTCCTGCTCGTGTCGGGTGAGGAACAATGCCGTACCTCCGGACAGGGGAGCGAACATCGTGGATCGTGCCAGTCGCAGGTTGCGCAGGTGTTACGACGTTCGGCCGCTGCTCACGGGGCTTCGCGACCCGGTCGGTCCCGGTAGCTTCGTCAATGTACGCAGCGTTGCCACGTCAACGGGGGAGAGGACACGGGGGATGGGGCAGCGGTCGGTTGTGGACCCAGGGCAGCCCATGCATGGAGGCCGGCGACGGGCGGTGACCCGGACAGCCAGCCTGATCGTACTGGTGGTGGTCGCCTCACTGCTGACCGGATGCGGGCAGGCGTCGCCGGTTTATCCAATGCCGACGGTCGATCCGAAGGTGGCGGCCACTCCGACGACGGTGGCGAATCCGACGCCGGCCGCCAATCCGGCGAGAACGATCACGGTCACCAGCTCGGTTTTCGCCGAAGGTGAGCGGATACCTGAGCGGTACACCTGCAACGGCGGCAGCGAGCGGCCACCGCTGGCCTGGTCCGGGGACGTCGGCGAGGCCGTCGCGTTCGCGCTGATCGTGGACGACCCGGACGCGCCGGGCTTCACGTACGTGCACTGGATCGCCTATGACATCCCGGCCACCAGCAGGGAGATCCCGGCCGGTGACCTGCCGGCTGATCTGCTCCAGGCGTCGAACTCCGCCGGTGGGCCGACCTGGGCGCCGCCCTGCCCGCCGAGCGGCGTACACCACTACCAGTTCACTGTGTACGCCCTGAAGCAGAAGATCGGCCTGTCCGCCGGCACCGAAGCCGGCGAAGCCCGCAAGGCGATCGAAGCGGCGGCCATCCGCACCGGCACCCTCACCGGCCTCTACGGCAACGCCTGACATCAGCCTTGGGTTGCATGATCGTCAGGTGCTCTGCCGCCCGACACGCCGTGCAAGAGGCGGCACAACACCTGACGATCATGGCGCCCTGCGGACGCTTACGTCAGGCGTGGTTGCGGACCGGTTACCGCCTACCTTTTCGAGTTTGGGCGGCCTGAACGAATCAGCTTGAGCCGGATCCGTCCAACCGCTGCTTGCGCTTCTCCGCGTACGCCTGCACGTCCGCCGCCGACCAGATTCGTCCCACGGTGAGGTTGGCGATCGGCGCGGGGAAGTCAGCGCGATCGACCAGGATCGCGGCTCGTTGGCGGCTGACTCCGAGAAGATCTGCCACCTCAGCGAGCGCCATCACCTGCATCGGTGCACCATCCGACGAACGGGGGTAGGCAAGTTGTCAATAGGGGGGTTGACTACTTGTCAACCCCTTGCCAAGCTCGTCGGTATGCCCCTGCGGAGAGCGCTTAAACCGATCCCCCTGGCACCCGTCCACCGCTGTACCTGGCGTCGGTTCCGTCGCTGGTGCTCCTGTGGCCTGCGCTGGACGTCCTGCCCCGACCGCCGGACGCCCGTCCCGTACGAGCCGCAGTCCGGTCCTGCCGTCCGCCCTGACCGGGACAATCGCCCGAACTGGGACGCGTTGACCGTCGCTAACCCTCGCGTCGGGCGCCCCGGCTACCCCACCCCCGCTCAACGCTGGCGGGCCAACGGCGGTCGCTGGTGACCGCGCCGCCGCTCCGGCAACGCCAGCACCTCCCGCTGCGCCCGCTCTGGATCTGCCGGACCTGCGCCTCCCCGTGGCCCTGCGCCCCCGCCCGTCTCCGCCTCTGGCACGAGTACGCCCACGACCGCGTCTCGCTCGCCATCTACCTCTCGACGGTCCTGCACGAGGCAGCTGCCGACCTCTACCGTCTATCTCCCAACCCCGGTCCCGACCCGGCGGAACTGTTCGCCAGGTTCCTCGGCTGGACCCGCCGGGCTCCCGGCGTGCGGCTGCGAGAACGAGGACCGAATCATCTTGACGGGCTGTTGTGACCTGGCATGCTCTGCCATGTTTTTGCTGTGTACCAGAGAGGAACGGACAGTGGCGCTCGACAACGGGATCGGATCCAGGATGAAAGCGCTACGCGGATTGATCAGAATCGTGCGTGCCCTGTTCCTGGCGTCGCTCGCGTTGGACTCTGTGCTGGTCGGGTGGCTGCTCTTTTCGGCCGAATCGCCCCCGGAGTTCGCTGTCGGACTCCTGATCTCAGTTCTGATTCCCGGTGGCCTGTACGGACTCTGGAGGCTTCTCGAGCGGCTGGCGACCGACCCCACCGACGTTGGCAGACACGCCAGGTAGGCGATTCACCTCCCGCTACAGGTGCTCGCGGATGCGCTGTTCGCCGGCTTCCACCGGGAAGGGGAGGATGTTCTGGCGGGGCGGCAGCGGGCAGATGAAGGCGTCGGAGAAGGCGCACGGCGGCAGCTCCACCCGGTTGAAGTCCAGCGTCACCGGCCCCGGTCCGGTCGGCAGCGGCACGAACAGGAACCGCGAAGCGGCGTACGACTGCTTGCCGCTGGTCGCGTCCCGGAAGGTGATGTGCGCTTCGCCGACGTGACCGGTGTCCAGGCCGATCATCTCGACCTCGTGACCGTCCACGCTGAACGAGAACGTCCCGATGACCTGGTAGTCGACCTCGCGACCCGAGTTGGTGTGCACCACGTTCTCGGTGCGGTCCACCTCGGCCGGGCGGAACTCGGCGGTGATCACCCAGGCAGGGTCGGGGGCGAACGCCTCGATGCCGGCGAAGTTCCGCACCGCTTCGGCGTGCGGGTCGTAGGTGCGTACGGCGGTGTCGTCGCCCCGGCGGATGATGACCAGCGCCACGTCACCCACGGCGAGCCACTGGCCGTCGCGGATGACCGCCTCGGTGACCGGTTCGCCGTCGACAGTGAGCCCGTCGGCGTCGCTGACCCGGACCACACCGTTCTCGACCGACCAGCGCCCCGGCACGCCCTCGATGACCGTCTCGTCCGAGATCCAGTTGGTGCCGGTCAGGGTCAGGTCACCGCCGGGGGAGGAGACATTCGTTTCCCGCTGGTCGTGCCAGCGTCGCCACTCGTCGGCGAAGTTCTCGCTGGTCACATCGATGTCGACAGTCATTGCGTCTCCTCGGTCCGGGCACTCGAAAGCGCAGTCGAAAGCGCCGCCCCGTCCGGGAGCGGGACAGCCAGATCAGCGGGAAGTTGGGGGATCGCGGCCAGCAGCGCGCGGGTGTAGTCCTGGGTCGGCCGTTCCAGCACGGTCGCGGTCGGACCGGCCTCGACCACCCGGCCGTCGCGCATCACCATCACCTGCTGGCAGAGCTGGCTGACGATCGCCAGGTCGTGCGAGACCAGCACCAGGGTCAGACCGAGTGTGTCGACGAGTCCGCGCAGCAGGTCGAGGATCTGGAGGCGTACGGAGACGTCGAGGGCGCTGACCGGTTCGTCGGCCAGCAGCAGCTTCGGTGACGGGGCGAGCGCCCGGGCGATGGCGATCCGTTGCCGTTGCCCACCGGAGAACTCGTGCGGGTAGCGCCGGCCGTCGTCGGGGTTCAGCCCCACGGCGGTCAGCACCTCAGCGACCCGGTCGGCCCGTTCCGCCCGGTCCTTGCCGATCTTCAGGGAGCGCAGCGGTTCGGCGACGATCGACGCGACCGACATCCGGGGGTTCAGCGACGAGCGCGGGTCCTGGAAGACCACCTGCACCTGGCGCCGGAAGTCGCGCCGGGGCACCCGGCCCAACGGCTGCCCGCCGAAGAGCACCGCACCCGACGTGGGCCGGTCGACGCCGAGCAGGAGGCGGAGCAGGGTGCTCTTGCCCGCACCGGACTCGCCGACGATGCCGAGGCTGACACCACTGTCGACGCTGACGTCGACCTGGTCGAGGGCGGGCCGGGGGCGACCCGGGTACTGGCGCGTCAACGCGTGACCGGCGAGCAGTGGTGTGTTCATTCTTGAACCGTCCCAACCGCCAGGCGGGTCACCTGGGCCGCGCTGGCGACCAGGTGCCGGGCGTACGCGGACCGGGGGCGGCGCAGCACGTCGTCGGTGGCACCGGACTCCTCCACCCGACCGTCGCGCATCACGATCAGCCGCTGCGCCAGCTTGGCCACCACCGGCAGGTCGTGGCTGATGAAGAGCAACGCCACCGAGGTCTCCTCGATCAGTTCGTCGAGCAGGGCCAGGATCTGCGCCTGCACGGTCACGTCGAGCGCGGTCGTCGGCTCGTCGGCGATCAGCACCCTCGGCCGGCAGGCGAGTGCCATCGCCAGCGCGACCCGTTGCCGCTGGCCGCCGGAGATCTCGTGCGGCAGCGCCCGGACCAGGCGGTCCGCCTCGGGCAGACCGACCCGCCGGACCCATTCGACCGCGCGCGTCTGCGCGTCGGCCCGGTTGAGGCCCTGGTGCAGCCGGAGCGGGCCGGCGATCTGGCGACCGATCGGCATCAGCGGGTCGAGCGCGGTCAACGGCTCCTGGAAGACCATGCTGACGGTGTTGCCGCGTACCCGTCGCCAGTCGCGGTCCGGTGCACCGACCAGGTCCCGGCCGTCGACGGTGATCCGGCCGCTGACCCGCATGCCCTCGGGCAGCAGGCCGAGCAGGGCGAGCGCGGTCAACGACTTGCCCGAGCCGGATTCGCCGATCAGGCCGACCCGGTCCCGGGCGTCCAGTTCGAGGGACATGTTCTGGACCAGCGGGCGGTCGTCGAGGGTGATGGTGAGCTGTTCGGCGGTGAGGATGCTCATCGTTTCGCCCCCGAACGCCGCTGGCGGCGCAGCTGCGGGTCGAGGGTTTCCCGGAGGCCGTCACCGAGCAGGTTGACGCCGATCACCGCGATCGCGACCGCGATGCCGGGCAGCAGCACGTTCCAGGGTGCGACGCTCACCGTCGGCTGGGCCTCCTGGAGCATCCGGCCCCAGGAGGGGGCGGGCGGTGGGGTGCCGAGACCGAGGTACGACAGCGACGCCTCGGCGATCACCGCGACGCCGAACGCCAGGGTGGCCTGGACCAGCAGGGTGTGCCAGATGTTCGGCAGCACGTGCCGGACCAGGATCATGATCGGTCCGGTGCCGGAGGTCCGTGCGGCGAGTACGTAGTCCTGGGTGAAGATCCGGCTGGCCGAGATCCGGGTCAGCCGGGCCACCTCGGCGCTCACCCCGACGCCGATCGCGATGATCGCCACCAGGGTCGACGCGCCGTAGACGGTGACCAGCAGCATCGCCAGCAGCAGCGTCGGGAAGGCGATCAGGATGTCGATCACGCCGATCACCGCGTCGTCGGCGACCCGGCCGGCGGAGGCGGCGAGCAGACCCAGCGGCAGGCCGAGCGCGAACGCCACCGCGACCGAGGCGGTCCCGACCCAGACGGCGGTCCGGGCACCGAGCATGAGCTGGGTGAACTGGTCCCGGCCGAGCCGGTCGGTGCCGGCCCAGTGCTCCGCCGACGGCCCGGCGAGCCGGCCGCCGGGGGTGGCCTGGTCCAGCGCGTACGGCGTCCAGACCAGGCTGACCAGGGCGAGCGCCAGGATCAGGCCGAGCAGCACCGCCCCGGCGACCAGCGACGGCGACCAGCCCCGGCGCGCACGACGACCGGCCGCGACCGGAGCGTCCGGTGGCGCGGTGGTGGGCTCCAGCAACGGTACGGTCACGCCTGACCTCGCAGTCGGGGGTCGATGAGCCGCTGGAGCAGGTCGACGGCGAGACCGACCAGCAGCACGGTTCCGGTCATCAGGAAGACCGTGCCCTGCACCACCGGCAGGTCCCGGGACTTCACACTGGTCAGCAGGAGACTGCCGAGGCCGGGCAGGGCGAAGACGCTCTCGATCACGACGGTGCCGATCAGTGAACCGGCGA